>DASSCV010000039.1:0-4882 GCA_035697505.1 Rubrobacter sp. | reverse complement strand
GGACAGGATCGCCACGACGTAGTCGAACGGCCCGGTATCGGTAAGATCCTCGATACCCAAACGCTGGAACACGGGGTTCTCCGGGGTCCGTTCGGGTTGCCGTTCGGAAGCCCGTTCGGGACCCCGCGGATCGATCGCGGTAACCGAGTGGCCTGCGTGCGCCAGAGCCCGGGCCAGCTTCCCCTCCCCACACCCCACCTCCAGCACCCTGACCGGGGCGTCACCGATCCAGCCGAGTACGAACTCCTCGACCCGCCGCTGCCACGCCGCCGCATCACCCACGGTATCCACCTCGCTCCACGAACCCTCCTTCCTGGCCCCAACCCCCGCCTACGCGCCTCGAGGACGCCGATTAGCTTACCAACGAGTACGCGTCACGTCTCCCGCTTACCTCCCCCGAAGCCATTGGCACAGTTGATGCCGCAATGAGTGAAATCCAGCAGCCTCACAGTTCTCGATGATCTGTTCAGAAGGGTGTTATCGGCACTCGGCGGGGTGTTGGGCGCAGTAGGGCCGGTCGCCAGGGAGTCGGCTGCGGTTGGAGGCGATAAGGGAATAGATGTAGTCTTGCATTTGCCTGATGCCAGGTAGGTAGTACACGAGTAGCGGGACCGCACTTCCGAGGGCCGCAGCAACCAACGCATTCATCGCCTCGGCGCCGCGGTAGCGACCGCCGTCTGGTGCTATCGCCCAGGCGCTCGCCTCGCACTCTTCGACACTGAGCCCTACCGAGGAGGGGACGCCGGTCTTCTGGAAGGGTACCGCCGTCACGCGACGGTTGCGATCGAGCGCCTTGAGTAGGCGCACCGACCGCGTGCAGAACCCTCAGGTACCGTCGAAGACGAGAGTGAGGTGTTGTGGCCGCTCGGTCAAGATCACCGACCCGATCGTAAACCCGTGCTAGCTGGTCTCGCCGAATATACCCAGCAACGACTCACCGGCGCAGCTCAGACGGTAATAGACTCTCTTTCCGCTGCGATGCGCCTCGACCAGCTCCGCAGCCTTGAGTCTCAATAGGTGGGCCGAGACCGCGGCGGGGCTCAGGCGGAGTTGGTGGGCAAGCTCGGTCGTGGTGCGTGGTGCCGGCAGAAGACCCTTGAGCACGGCCGCCCGCCCCGCGCTCAGGGCTGCCTCCATTGCAGTCCCATTGCGCGCAGGGGATGAAGAGCTCCACAGGTTCGCCACCCCGCGGGGGCCGTACGCGAGCGTAGGCCGGTAGCCGGGTTGGACGAGCACCTCCACACGGGGCCAGGCGAAGACGCAGGGCACAAGGGTTATCCCGCGTCCCGCGGGCTCCACGACCGCCTCGTAGGCCTTGTCCAACTCCAGGGCGCCTCCGCCGTAGCTCACCTTAGGGTGCAGGCCAGAGAGGAGGGCCTCCACGCCGCCGAGGGCGAGTGCCTGCCCGCGCTTTAAGGTGTCCCCCTCGAGGTGCTCCTGGATCCGGGGCCAGTAGGGAGCGATCGCCAGATCGTGGTAGCCCCTCAGCTCGTCCACGAGCCGCTTTAGGGAGCCCTCGGGATCGCCCACGTAATTCTCCAGCAAGCGTACCTTCTCGGTAGCGAGAAGACCGAATTGCTCCTTCTCTACCCGCACGAACGCCTCCACCTCTTCGTGCACAACCTCAGGCGGCGTGGTCCTCAAGCGTTCGATTTCTTCCCCGAAGTTGGCAGCCGAGATGTCGGGTGGTGGGGTTAGGAAGTCTGGGCAGCGGCCCGCCACGCACATGGCGGCAACCAGCGCCGAGAGGTCGGTGCCAGGCAGGACCCGGCGCGCGCGGGCGGCCCACGGCGCGTGCACCGTGTGGCGCCCCTGGTGGAGCAGCACGCCAAAACTCGTGACCGTCTCCCACAGCGGGCTGGGAGCGATGCGAACCTTGGTGAGATCTTCGGTAGAGAGGGGAATAATGATCATTTGGTCGTGCAACCTTCAAGTAACAGAGCTCACACCATTTCACAACATTATCTCTGACTGCCGCTCACATTCCAACACCTTTCGATAAAACTCGAATCGTTTGCGTAATGGGGTTGCCACGTCTACCGTTTCGGGAGAACAGACGGTGGAAGAGAAACACGAAACGCGCCGCCAGGCAGCCGGCCCGAAAAGCGGCAAGGAGAAGAGACAGGGTCCGTGATCCGCGTCGTGAGTGTGGACCAGAGGAGGTAAGATGATTATCAAGGACGTGCCGCTCACCGGGATCTTCGTCAACGACCAGGAGGCAGCCCTAGCCTTCTACACGAACAAGCTCGGGCTACAGAAGGTCCAAGATGAGCCCTACGGCGAAAGCGGCGCACGCTGGATCACGGTCTCACCCGCGGAGATGCGGATCAGGATCGTCCTGAAGAAGGCTGAAAAAGAGCACGAGAAGGCCATGGTCGGCCGCTCCGACGGTGCGCCGATCCTGACGCTGGGCACGGACGACATCTATGCAGTCTACGAGCGGCTTAGGGAACGGGGCGTGCGGTTCCTCGGGGAGCCCTACCGCTACCCGTGGGGCATAGGGGCGCTGCTGTTGGACCAGGACGGCAGCCCCATCCTACTTCAGCAAGAATCGGGCGAGCAGTAGCAGGATCCGAACGCCGTCTTATGGTGAGGCTGTCATCCGGATACCTGTAGAAAGAGCTAGGGTAGGAGGGCTGAATGATCATCATGACCAGGGCCACCTAGCCGGGACGGCCTGGCTCAGGAAGCATACAGATACTGATAAGGAGCTGGCCAAATGGCCGAAGATACACCTACGGCTAAACCGGTAACGGCGGTATCACCGACGGCGGCCCGCCTTTCCTTTGCGGCTGCCGCTACGTTTGTGGTCTTGCTTGCCGCACTGCACTTCATCAAACCGAGCCTCGATCCTTCGTGGCACTTCATCAGTGAGTATGCGATCGGAGAGTACGGTTGGATCATGGTGGTTGCATTCCTTTCCCTTGCTCTTAGCTATGTCAGCTTGTTCGTAGCGATCCGCTCGCAACTACGAACCATCGTCGGCCGTATCGGGCTGGTGTTGCTTCTGGGTAGTGCCCTCGGTTTGACCATCGCAGCAATCTTCACTACCGATCCCATAACGGTAAGCGAGGACGCCCTCACGACCGAAGGCACCCTTCACAATTTGGGTGGAACGCTCGGTATGGCCATGCCGTTTGCCGCTGGGCTCATTGGATGGAAACTGGCACGTAACCCGGCGTGGTCCTCGGCGAAGCGGCCACTTCTATGGGCGACTGGCCTGGCCCTGGTAGCCTTTGTGGTGTCCTTCGTATCTCTGGGTATCATGGTCTCGCAGAACGACGGCAAGTTCGGCCCCCAGGTTTTGGTTGGATGGCCCAACCGGTTCGAGATATTGGCTTACAGCGTGTGGCTGATGGTGGTGGCCAGGCAGGCGATCCGGGTGCGCAGCCAGCGTCGATTCAGCGAGGAGGCCAAACGCTGACGGGAGCCGCAGGATCTATCGAGGAAAGGAGTTCGGCGAAGGTTGACCACACGAACCTGGAGAAAAGGTAGACGGGGGCTTCTACTTTGTCTCAATTCGTCGCTACCGCGTCAGCGTGGCGCGCTACCATAGAGGTGATCGATGCTTATGTAACGGAGTTCAATGCTCGGTTACAGAAGCACGAAGGACAACGAGTGGTGCAGCCTCGGAATGATGGCTAGAGAAGTAGCCCATAGAAGACTCAAGCTGTTTGGTATAGGCGCGGGCGCACTCCTATTGCTCGCGTCGGTCGTTGTGGTCATCGGTTATCTGTCGGCACCGCACTTCTACCTGACACGGACCATCTTCTGGGGGGAGTCCGACTACAAGGACCTCGAGAAGTTCCCCGCTCGCACCATCCACAACGAACCTCCCACATTCCGCTTCAACGAGATGCCCGCGGACAACCCCTACGCCTCCCGGATCGAGGAAATCGGGAACCGTAGCACCAACGCCAGCCTCGTGGGTTACCTCGACTCGAGCGGGACGACGGCGTTCCTCGTCCTCCACGACGATGAGTTGCTCTACGAGAGGTACTTCGACGGCTACGACGAGACTTCCTTACAGACATCCTTCTCTATGGCCAAGTCGTTTGCTTCTGCGCTGGTGGGGATCGCCATCGACGAAGGGCACATAAAGAGCGTTGATGAGCCCATAACCAACTACATCCCCGAATTGCTCGAGAGAGACGAGCGCTTCAAGAAGATCACCATCAGGGACCTCCTAACGATGTCCTCGGGGATCAAATACGAGGAGGGCGGCGACCTGCCATGGAGCGAGGAGGCAGATGATACCAAGACCTACTACGCAACCGACCTTAGGAAGCTGGCGCTGAACTGCGAAATCGAGGGGGAGCCGGGAGAGAACTTCGAGTACAACAACTATAACCCCCTGCTGGTAGGCCTGATCCTCGAGCGGTCTACCGGGATGCCCGTCGCCCGCTACCTACAGCAGAAGCTGTGGAAGCCCATGGGCATGGAGGCTGATGGCTCATGGAGCCTGGACAGCACTACTAGCGGCTTCGAGAAGATGGAGAGTGGGCTCAACGGGCGGGCGCGAGACTTCGCCAGGTTCGGCATGCTTTTCGCCCAGGAGGGAAAATGGGAGGGAAGGCAGCTCATCTCCCGAAGGTGGATAGAAGAGTCCACCCGCGCGGACGCGAGCACTGATCCCTCCTCAGAGTACCAGTACTTCTGGTGGATCAACACGCCCGACGGTGGAGGGACCTCCCACTTCTCGGCCCGTGGCAAGTATGGGCAGTACATCTACGTCGCCCCTGAGAAGGACCTGGTGATCGTCCGGCTTGGGAAAAGGGAGGGAGAGAAGGGCTATGACTACTGGATCTCTCTCTTCGAGGAGTTGGCCACAGGGCTCGAACCCTCGGTGAACGAATCACGGTAGTGCCATCCCTGACGCCGA
>DASSCV010000038.1:0-10206 GCA_035697505.1 Rubrobacter sp. | reverse complement strand
GTCAGGATCACGGTGGTACACGAGATCGCGCACTACTTCGGCTTCGACGAGGAGCGCCTGGAGGAGTTGGGGTGGGGGTGAAATCGGGCCACGGCGGCAGTGTGAGAATCGAGCAGCGGATGGCCGCCCCTGCCGAGAAGGTCTCCGGCTACATCTCGGACTTCCGCAACGCCAAGGAGTGGATGGTCGGCGTCGAGAGCGTCGAGCGGCTGGGGGAAGACTCCTACCGCCTCGTGCTGGAGAGCCCGATCGGCAAGATAAGGCCCGAGGTGCGGATAATCGAGCAAGGCCCGGCGAGCATCAGCTGGGTCTACACCACATCAATCGAAGGCGGCGGCCGGATGGAGGTCTCACCCGATAAAGGAGGCGGGTGTCTCGTCTCCTACACCGGCGAGTTCCACCTCAAGCGCAAGCTATTCGACCGCGCCGCGCGCCTAGTCGGCGCGGCAAAGTACGCCCGCAACAACGGGGCGCGCTCCCTCTCTCGCCTCAAATACCTGATGGAAGCCAGTCGCTACTAATGCCTGCCGGACTTCTCGAGATCCTACTGATCTTTATGGTGTTCCTGATACTCGGCCCTCGCCGCATCGCAGACCTCTTCCGCTCCCTCGGCACCGGCGTCCATGACTTCATAGAGTCCCTGGGCACAGGCAAAGACCAGGAAGAACTCCCCGAGAAAGACGACGATAAGTAGACGATTTCGGCTATCAGCATGTCAGCTCTCGGGTGCTTGCCGAAGGGCTGGCAAGCGGAGGTGAAGTCGGATCGTGCTGGCTGACTTCCTACAACCCAAGCACCACCCTATCGCCGGGCCCGACGCGGGCGTTTGGTGGTTTGCGATCCACACCGGAGAGGTCTTCACCGGCGCTCTTGAGGTATACGCGGGGCTCTTCGACGCCGGGACCGGGGTTTGAGACGTATGTCTGCCAGGTAACGCCCTGCCAGGTGAAGGTGAGGAGGGCGGGTGGCTCGTCCCCTTGATCCAACTCCACGTGTACCTCGGGCTGGCCTATGGTCCTGGAGAGAGCGTTCATCGAGATTCGTTGCCCTGATTCGTTGAACAGGTCTATCCCGGCCCGCAGCCGGTTCGCGGGATTTGCGAGGCGGCCGCGTAGCTCCTGTTCAACCTTTAGATCTCCCTTCAGCGTATCGATGGTCGAGTGCAGGTTGGAGATCTCATCCTCCCTCTCCTCCAGGTCCCTCTCCAGCCCATCGACCCTGCGGAGAGCGTCCTGGAGCGCGAGATCCTTGCGCCAGGCCTGTTCCTCGACCCGCTGTTTGTCGGCCTCCATCAGCTCTGCCCGGCGCTCCAGTAGGTAGTCGCGGTGTGAGATCTCGCCTTCCTTGCGTTCGAGTTCGCGCTCCAGTCGCGCGATCTGGCGGCCTGCGCTCTCCCTGCGGCGCCTGCGGTCACGCGTCTCCTCCTCGAGTTCCCTGACGCGCTCCTTCAGCCCTGCGCACTCGCGCTCCAGGGCCTCGATGTGCCCCTCCCCCGCCTCCTTCGAAGCCAGGGCCTCGTCCGCGGAGAGGCGGGAAGCTGTGATCTCTTCGTAGAGTTCCCTGATGCGGTTGTCCCTTATCCCGAGCCTGGCCATCAACTCCTCTGGGTCCGGGATCTCCTCGCGACCTGTCTCGGGGGTAGCGGAGACCTCTTCCGCATCGGCCCGAGGCTCGCCGCTGGTCTCCTGGCCT
The DNA here is from genome assembly GCA_035697505.1 of Rubrobacter sp. Lineage (GTDB taxonomy): Bacteria > Actinomycetota > Rubrobacteria > Rubrobacterales > Rubrobacteraceae > Rubrobacter_D. The sequence continues at coordinate 8,514 of DASSCV010000038.1, read as the reverse complement.
TCCACGCTCCCTAGCCCTCCTTCGGAGCTTCCGGTTGCTCGCTCTTGACAGATTTGCCTGCTTCGCGAGCGGCGCGACGTTCCGCCTTTATCTTCTCCCTTTCTTCAGCCGACATCTTCTTCGGCTTATCGGCGCCTTCCTTCGAATCGCCCTCTTTCCCATCCCCTTCCTCCGGAGGCTTGGGGAGGCCCGAGATCTCGCTGACCTTCGCCAGGATCTCCCCTGGTTCTGGCCTCTCGCCAACCCAGGCGTGGGCGACTTTATGGTCGGGACCGACGACGAAGACGGCCCGACGAGCGTAGTCGCCCTGTCTCCGATCCTTCTCCCAGAGTCCCCACTGGCGGCTCGTAACCCTGGCGTAGTCGTAGAGAACGTAGGACTTCAGCCCCGAGGCCCGGGCGAAATTGAGGGCCTCGGTTGGTTCGGCGATCCCGATGGCGACCACCGAGCCGGCGGCGAGGTTGATCTCCTCTTCTTTCGCGGCCAGCGCCTTGAAGTATTCGACGTCCTCTTCGTCTCCCGGCCTGTAGAAGGCGACAACGACCGGTCCCCGCGGTGTCCTCATGCTCAACCTGAGCTGGCCTCCCTGGGCGCTGGGCAGGTTGAACTCCGGAGCCTCGGCTCCGACCTCGGGCACCGGCTCGGTCTTCGCGCGTGTAAACATGCGGTCCTCCTCGCGAGTATGAAGAATCGTACACGCGCATACTACAGTCTATGGTGGCTCTTGGCGCGTCTCGTATGCGGGTCTGGTGCGCGACTCTGTGATACCTTCCGCTATGCGAGCATGGAGACGCGAACTCGACAGGGGTTAATAGGAGCGCCATGAGAATCATCATGACCCACGGGTACATGCTCTCCGGCACGGGGAGTAATATCTACGTCCAGAGCCTGTGTCGCGCCCTGGTCGGCGAGGGGCACGCCGTGCATCTGCTGTGCCAGGAGCCCGACCCGCTCGCCTACGACTTCGTCGGCAAGAGCGCGAAGGTGGACGCACGAGGGGTCGAGGATCTTGGCGAGCAGGAGACGATCTACCCGGGGCTCTGCGTCGTCTACCGGCCTGAGATCGGGAACCTCCTACCGGTCTATGTCTACGACGACTACCCGGGATGGCGCGTGAAGACCTTCCTGGACCTGACGGAGGAGGAACTGGACGATTACCTCACGCGCAACGTCGCGGCCCTGAAGGCCGTGCTCCAGGTGTCCGGCGCTGAAGCAGTGATCACCAACCATTCAGTGCCAGGGCCACTGATCGCCCGCCGCGCCCTGGGTAGGAGTGACCTTCCTTACGTGAGCATCGTCCACGGTAGTTGCCTCCAGTACGTCTCCCGCAGGAGTGAGAAGTACATGGGTCTCACCCGCGAAGGTCTGGAAGATGCGCGGGAGATCCTGGCTCTCTCCTCGCACAGCGCGGGCACGATAGCGGAGGAGTTCCCCGACCTCGCAGGCAAGACCCACTCCCTCCCAGGCGGGGTCGACACCGAACTCTTCCACCCCGGCGCGTTCGACCGCGGGGTCATCGACCATCTCGAAGGCGGACCGGGCCGTGGCCAGGCACAGCGGACGTCTTTACGAGAAGCCCTGGAGAGTTCGGGGCACGCAGGAGAGCTGGCCAGTGCGTTGCGCGAGGTCGCTGCCTCCTACGATGCCCGCTCGCACGACACGGATGCCGGCGGGCGGCTCCGGGTTTTCCTCGACCGCGAGGGGCCGCTCCTGGTCTACGTCGGAAAGCTGATCCACTCCAAGGGCGTGCACAGCCTGATCTCGGCCTTCTCCAGGGTGCGCAAGGAGACGGGCGCCCGCCTGCTGGTGATCGGCTTCGGCACCTTCCGCGAGGGGCTCGAGGCCCTGACCTACTCCCTAAGCGCTGGCGACGAGAAGACCGTGGAGCGGCTGGCCGAGATGGGCAGGCTACTCGAAGGCGGCCCCGCAGGTCCGCTGGAGCATTTCGAGCTCGCCGACGAACTGCTCGTCGACGCCGAGGGTATGGAGGACGACGTGCTGTTCGTCGGGCCTCTCTACCACGGCGACCTGACGAAGGTGCTTCCCGCCGCGGACGCTGCGGCGGTCCCCTCCATCTTCCCCGAGACCTTCGGGCTCGTGGCCGCGGAGTTCGCCGCGAGCGGCGTAGTGCCTTTCGTGTCGGACCACTCGGGTCTCAGGGAGGCCGGCGAGATCGTGGGCCAGAGCCTGCCCTTCGACCTCCGCGTCGGCATGGACGGCTTCGAGGAGAATTTCGCAGAGGCGCTCAACAATTACCTGAAGCTGCCTGTGGAGGAAAGGCGAGGATGCGAGGAGGTCGTGCGCCGCAACTGCGTGGAGCACTTGAGCTGGGGGACGCTGGCGGAGAAGCTCGTAGCCCTGGTCGGCTAGAGGGTGGACATAGAACACATCCTCCGGGACTTCGGCCTCATACTGGGTGCGGGGCTGGTCTCGCAGCTCATAGCGACTGTCATAAAGATCCCCCAGATGGTCGTGCTGGTCGCGGCGGGCGCCATCATCGGACCTTCTGTGCTCGGGCTCGTCTCGAACCCCCTGACTGGGGTGGGCGCCCAGCTCCTGTTCAACATAGGCGTGGCCCTCATCCTGTTCCACGGCGGCACCGGCATCTCGCTGCAGGTTATCTCCAGAACCGCCGTGGGCCTCGGCCTGCTCGTCTTGCCAGGCGTGCTCCTGACGGCACTTATAGTCGCGCTAGTGGTCTCTCCCGTGTTCGGCGTGGCCTTCCCTGTGGCCCTGCTCGTAGGAGCGGTACTGGCCGCGACAGACCCCGCCATCCTCATCCCCCTGTTCGACCGGTTGAAACTCCGTCCCAAAGTGTCCCAGACGGTGATCGCCGAGTCAGCCTTCAACGACGTTACGGGCACGGTACTTACCCTGACCCTGGTCGGGGCCGTGGAGGCCGGCAGGTTCACCTTCTCGGGTCCCGCGTTGGAGTTCACTAAGGAACTTGTGATCGGGGCCCTGATCGGCGTCGTTGCCGGGGCGGTTCTCTGCTACGCCGTCGCCTCCACAACGCGGGCCGGCATTTGGGACGAGTCTCCTGGCGTAGCCATTCTCGCGGTCGTCGCGCTCGCTTACTTCTCGACCGAGTATATCGGCGGTTCGGCCTACCTCGCAGCCTTCGTCATGGGGCTGATGGTCGGGAACATGGAGTTGCTCGGACTAGGCCACCACGACGAGCACGCCACGCTCCTCGAAGGGTTCCTCGGACAGGTCGCCGAGATAGCCACCCTGCTCGTCTTCGTCACGCTCGGACTCAACCTGCCCTTCGAGGCGCTCGCCAAGTACTTCTTCGGCGGCCTCCTTGTGATGTTCGTATTCATCTTCGTAGCCCGTCCCATAACCGTTCTGGCGTGCCTCCTGCCCGACTGGCGCGGCGGATGGACGGGCAGAGAGATGGCTTTTTTCAGCTGGTGTAGGGAGACGGGTGTGATCCCCGCGGCCGTCGCGAGCCTGCTCCTCTCGCGCGGGGTCGAGGGTGCCGAGATCGCCGTCTCCATGGTCGCCCTCGCCGTTTGCGTCACCCTCCTCCTGCAGGCAACGACAGCAGGCTACGTCGCCCGCCGTCTCGGCCTGCTTGATTCAGCACGCTCCGGCTGACAAGCGCCAGACAGGATGCGGACTGAACCGCTGATTCAGCCTATCGCTATCTCTTCTTCGGGGTATCTGTAGTGCGGCGTGCGTTGCCTGGCTGCGAGGGCCACGATAAAGGTTATTGGGCCAACCCTTCCGAGGAACATGAGGACGGAGATCAGGATCTTGCCGAACGTGCTCAGGTGCGGCGTGACGTCGAGGGAGAGTCCTACAGTACCGAATGCCGAGGTGACTTCGAATAGGGCGGGCAAGAGCTCCAGCCCGTCTGAGACCATGAGCGCCAGGGTACTCAGGAGGACGAGCAAGGAGGCCACCGCCAGAACGGAGAGTGCCCGCGAGATCAAGGGCCGGGGCAGCGTGCGCCAAAAGAGCGTGATCCTTTCCTGACCCCTGACCTGGGCGGCGACGATGAGGACGACGAGAGCGAGGGTCGTGACCTTTATGCCCCCGCCGGTCGAGGTGGGGGCCGTGCCGATGAACATGAGTACGGTCTGCACGAGGAGGGTCGGCTCGCGCATCTCGGGGTAGCTTACGGTCTGAAAACCCGCGGTTCTGGGCGTGACGCCCTGGAAGAGTGACATGGCGGCTTTCGTGCTCATGGACTCGCCGCCGAGCGTGTGTGGGTTCGTCCACTCCATTACGGCCACGCTGAGGACACCGAATACGACGAGCGCCGAGGATGTAATCAGGACGACCCTGGAGTGGACGGAGAGCCTGGGGGACTGCCTGTAATGGTAGAGGTCGACGAGCACAGGGAAACCTAGTCCTCCGAGCGTGATCACGCAGACAAGGGCCACGACTATGAGCCAGTTCCCGGCGTAGGAGATCAGGTCATCACCAGGGAGGGTGGCAAAGCCTGCGTTGCAGAAGGCCATGATGGCGTGGAAGATGCCCTGGAAGACGCCCTCACCAAGTCCCAGGCCCGCCTGTACGAACCCTATGCTCAAGGCCACAGCCCCGAGTAGCTCTACGATGAACGTGATCCTGGCTATCTGGAAAACCAGCCTGAGGGTGTTGCGGGGCGAGCCGGCATTCTCCGTCTCCTCGCTTACGGCGATCAGGCGCCTGAATCCCACCCTCTGTCCGACGAGTAGAGCCGCAAGGGTCGTCACAGTCATGATCCCGATTCCGCCCAACTGCATCAGCACCATCATCACCAGCTCCCCGAAGTGGGTAAAGGTCTCTGGGATAGCGACGGTCGAGAGGCCAGTGACTGTACTACAGCTAACGGCGACGAAGAATGCGTTGACGAGGGAGATCCCATCCGTGGTGGCCCACGGCAGCTTGAGCAACGCGGTGCCCCCAGCCACAAGCGCGATGAACCCGTAGACTATGAGGCGTGAGGCCGAAAGCCGTCCGAACAACTCTCCCTCGAATCTCCGTCGCGAAACGTCGGCAGGACCCTGGGCAGTATACCCGCGGGCAATTCGGCCGCTACTCTCATCACGAAAGACGATACAATCCAAGAGAGGAGTGATCGGCGCAGACCCGAAGGGAAGCCTTGGCACAGCTCACCGACAGCTACAACCGCAAAATGGATTACCTCAGGATCTCGGTCACAGACCGCTGTAACTTCCGCTGCCAGTACTGCATGCCTGAGGACATCAAGTTCCAGGACAAGAGCCATATCCTGACCTTGGAGGAGATGCTCACCTTCGCCGAAGCGTGTCTCGAGCTGGGCGTCACCAAGGTCCGGGTAACGGGCGGCGAGCCGCTCGTCAGGCGTGGGGTGGTTATGTTCATCGGATGGCTCAAGGACCTGGGCTTCGAGGACGTAACCATGACAACCAACGGCTTCCTACTCCAGGAGAACCTGGATGGCCTCGTCGAAGCCGGCCTCGACCGTGTCAACATCTCCCTCGACACCCTTCAGCCCGAGAAGTTCGCCTTTATAACGCGGCGCAACCACTTCCAGAAAGTCTGGGACTCTGTGATGGCCGCCCTCGAGACACCCCTATCACCGGTCAAGATCAACGCCGTCGCGATGCGCGGCGTGAACGACGATGAGATCGCAGACATGGCGAAGCTTACGCTACAGTATCCCATGCACGTCAGGTTCATCGAGCTCATGCCCCTGAACGGCGACACTGACGGCTCGCGCTTCCGCTCGCTCTTCATCCCCGGGCGTGAGATCCTGGACCGCGCCACGGAGGAGCTGGGGGAGCTCGAACCCATCGAAAAAGACGACCCTGCAGCCCCCGCAGACGAGTTCCGCTTCGATGGCGCCCCTGGCACCTTCGGTGTCATAACGCCGGTCTCGGAACCCTTCTGCGCCCTTTGCAGCAGGCTACGCCTGACGGCGGACGGCAAGATTCATCCTTGTCTCCTCACCGACCTGGACGTGCCCGTAAAGGACGCCATCCGCTCGGAAGACCCTATACCTGCCATCCACAAAGTTCTTTGGGAGACGGCACGCATAAAGCCGGCAGCGGGCCTGACCCTCCCCGAGGAGACCCGCCACCGCACCATGAGCCAGATCGGGGGCTAACGAGCTACCCTTCGATGGCAACGCTCGTGGCCCGAGCCGCTCGTTGTCAAACCTCACGTCCGAGGAGCCGGGAGATGACGCTCTTACGCTTCTCATAGGCGAACATGGCGTATGTACGGAAGCGTCTGATCTGGGTCCTGGGGCCGTAGCGGCCCCAGGAAAAGCCATCGCCCGGCTTCGCCAGGCGAAGGTCGATTATCTGGAAGCTATGGCCGAGCTCGCGTGCGAAGGCCGAGAGGATGGGGTCCTCGGACTCGAGGCACTGTTCGTAGGAGAGCACCCTGGGGTTAGTCCGCCACACGTGGGCCAGCCGGTCCTCGTGAACGTCGTCGATAAGGCTCTGGTGCGGTGGCTCGAACATCCGGAACAGTTCACTCAGGAACTGTTCCAACGAGTCGGCCTGGTAAAGGATCACAGGCGCGTCATGGCAGGCGAAGTAGATAGGACCCCACCTCGTGGTGTCGGGATGAAGATCTACGACCCAAAAATTGCCATAGCCGTCTGTCGCGATCGGGAGGCCATCCGGGAATACCTGTTCGAACTCGAACATGAGATCCCTACCCGTGAAATCGACCTGTTCGACCGTTCCGTAGAAACCTCTACACGCGCCGAGCAACTCCGCTATCTCTGGCGGGATACGACACGGTAGCCGGTTGACGAAGTCCTGCAGTTCTGAATCGGAGAGGCCGGGGAAAAGCTCCAACGTGACGGCGTTGCCATCTTCGTCGATCAGCGTGCCGGCCTGAGCCCGGCGGATGATTTCTAGAGGAGTCATAATTGGCAAACGTCTCTGTACGATCATACGGGCGCACACCGCGCTTACCAAGGCCTCTCTTGGTGACGCGCACCTAGTCGGGTTCTATGGTGGCGATGAGGCCCTCGTTGTTCAGCCCATCCTGGTAGAGCTCGGCCAGCTCTTTGTGGCACTTGGTGGCTACGGCCTTGCCCTTGGTATGGGCCTCCATCATGATGTCTACAGCCCTTCGTACGGACATGCGCGGGATCACTTTCTGCAACACGGCGACGACGTGCTCCATCGGCGTGTAGTCGTCGTTGTGCAGTATGACCTTGTAAGGGGGCTCCTGGGTGACACTGCGCTCGATCTCTATCCCCGGCTTCGTCTCGGTCGAAGAGGCGGAAGGGACTGCTACGCCATGCAACGTTCGTATGCCTCGCACTTTCATCTCCGGATCGCCGAACTGATCACGTAAGGCAAAATACCGCGACGACGCCGGATGCGCAACCCTATTCGTTCTGCTGAATCCTGGGCAACACTTGCTCCACGAGCTCCTCGACGCTGCGAAGGTTGCGCTCCGCTATCTTCGCGGTACGCGATCCCTGCGTATAATCCTCGGGGTCGTCGCGCATGAGAGGCGGCAGCTCGACCGGGCTCTTACCGCTCCATTTCGAGAGCCAGTCTTCGGATACTTTCTCGGGGAGTTCCTGGTGGGAGACGGCGGCCCAGAGCGAGGTCCAGGCACGCGGGACGACGCGCCACATGTCGTAGCCTCCGCCGCCCGTTGCGACCCAGCGGCCTCCGCAGAGGTGGTGGGCTAGGTCGTGTATCCGATGGGGCACGTGCTCGTAGAAGCGGGTCGTTGCGGAGAGGTGTGTCAGAGGGTCGAGGGCGTGGCCGTCGCAGCCGTTCTGGGAGAGGATCAGGTCGGGACCGAAGGCACGAAGGGCCTGGGGGACGACAGCCTCGAAGCAGGAGACCCAGGACTCGTCGCCCGTAAAGGGCTCGAGCGGAACGTTGACGGAGTAGCCGACGCCGCCGTTGCGGCCCTTCTCATCGACCCCGCCGCTACCGGGGAAGAGGTAGCGGCCGGACTCGTGCATCGAGACGGTCATGACGTCGGGGTCGCTGTAGAACATCCACTGCACGCCGTCGCCGTGGTGGGCGTCGGTGTCGACGTAGGCGATGCGGATGCCAGGATGCTCCTCTTTGAGGCGTGAGATCGCGACGCCGGCGTCGTTGTAGACGCAAAAGCCGCTCGCCCTAGATCGCATGGCGTGGTGCAGCCCGCCCGAGATGCACATGGCGTGGTCCGCCTCACCGGCCATCACGAGGCGGCATGCTGCGAGCACACCACCTACCACGCGGGCGCAGGCCTCGTGCATGTCAGGGAAGATGGGGTTGTCCGGGGTCCCGAGACCGTAGTCCAGGAGGTCGGGCAGATCCCCCGTTCCCCGCCCGGCCTTCTGGACCATGCGCACGTAGCTGAGGCTGTGGACGGTCGTCAGGTCCTCGTCTGTCGCCGGTCCGGAGGAGACGAAGGGATAGTCTTCAAGCAGCCCGAGGGCTTCGCAGAGTTCGAGGGCGAGACGCACGCGGAGGGGGTTGAAAGGATGGTCACCGCCGAAGCCGTAGTTCTCGAGGGCCAGGTCGTGGACGATGGCGGCCCGGCCGCTCAAGGCCTGGGCGGCCACAG
>DASSCV010000037.1:0-3006 GCA_035697505.1 Rubrobacter sp. | reverse complement strand
GTGAATGTCTCGATCGGGCTCGTGCCAGACGAGATCTGAGGCGTAGACTTCATCTATGAGGTCGGGGTTATCCAACGCTTCCCAAGAGCGGCGCGCTAGAGCCTTGTTCTCTTCGGCGGACATGCCAGTTCTCCTTTCCCTCGCCCGCTCCCCACCAGAGCGGTTGCGCTTATGGTAGCGAAAGCTGCAAAGATGGCGCAACTTCCGAGAACTCCGTAAAGCGGAAGTTCGCAGAATTCGACTCCACGATGTTCGTGAATAAGGGCAAGAAGACGAAGGGCCGAGGCCCCGAAGGACGCCGGCCCTCTTGGGTTGCGGTTGGCAGCTACCCGTTAGAAGGGGGTCGGGTCGCCTGCCTCGCAGTTTATCTCGTCGCCTAGGTCACCGGCTCAATCGTCGTCGACCCCATTACCATCATTGGCAGTGTCCAAGTCGTCCCTTTGGCGTTGGTGAGAGTGGCACTTCGGACATCGACCTTTACCATCATCGGCAGTGTCCAGGTCGTCCCTGTCTCTAATGTCCAAGAATTTTAGCCTCAAGGTGCCAACAAATGTAGGCGGCTGCCTCAGGCCGGTTATTGGGTCTGTTGGTAGTATCAAGGGAGAGTGGTCAAGCGTCCCTTTGAACTTCCCGGACCCCTTTTCCACAGGCACCCCATACACTGTTCCATCCGAAATACCCAGGGGACCCTTCACGTCTGCTTTACCGATCCACAGCGGTGTACCTAATGGACTCAGGACGTAATATCCTTTCTCTCTCCACCTTATCGTTCCCCCCCTCACAATACCCTGAAGCGCGATCGTAGAGTCGGGGGTACCGGCGTTGCATGTCGGTGGGATCGGAGTAGGAGGTTTGACGCTGATATCTAGAGGTGGGAGCGTGAATCCGTGCGAGCAAAGTATCCATGTGCCGTGAGTAATCTCACTGGTGACGTTAGGACCAGCAGGGAGGCCTGTGTAGTAAATGGTCGCATCCAGTTGCCCTGGCAGGTCTCCTTTTTCTGGGTCTACTGTGGTACGGAACTGGCCGATACCTTCGCCGGTAGCACTGAGGCGGGGTGAAACAGCATAATATTCATACCCACTGATCGGGTCGGTGTATTTCGTCTTGGCTCGATTGGAGTCCTTCGCCAGGGCAGAGCCTACAGTCAGTGCAATCATCGCTGCCATAACTACTGCTACCCCAAGAACCAAACTGATGCGCCTCATAAACGCAACCCCTTTCACTAGAAAGCGGGCCTGAGAAGTTCCACCGCGTTGTCAACGCCACTACTGTAGCAAGAATCGGGGGCTGGCGGATCACCCAAATGCAGTATTTTGTGAAACATTTTGTACGAACTGCTCAGAACTCCGTAAAGACGAAGTTCAACTTGGCAGAAGGGCGGAAAGGCGAAGTTCGCAGGAGGCGACAATGTGAGAATACAACTTCGGCGAAGGCCCTCCAGAAGGTAAAGCGGGGGATGGTCGTAGCTCTCGCATCCCCGGCGATCCGGAGTAGGTAACATCGGAGAGCCCTGGGCTTTTCAGGAACTCTACCGGCAGGCTCTTGGCCCCGGCATAGGTTTCCAGGGTGCACGAGGGCGGAGGCGGGCGCGAATTCAGGATGGTGGCTACCTCTCCCCCACCGTGGCTGCCCGAGGAGGCATAGGAGCAGGGGTACGCTGACTTCCGAGATGTTACGTGAGGGAAGGTCGTGCACACAGCGTCCACCATCGCAGCGCTCTTTGGGACGCCGCTTCGCACAGTAAGCCTCTCAGGCATAGCGCTCCCTGCTCTTGACAGATCAACGTATCTTGATCTATACTCCGATCAAGCAAGGTTGATCGGAAGGAGTCTCATGGGCGAAGAGTTGCGCGAACGGGTCAAGGAAAGGTACGCGGTGGCTGCCAGGTCCGTCTTGGACGGGGCTGGGTCGTCTTCGTGCTGCGGGACGGCGGGTGAGCGCGGCCTCGACTCGGAGGCGCTCGGGGTGGACTGGACAGGGGGCGGCTATTCGGCCGAGGAGCTGGGCGGGCTGCCCCAGGCGGCGGGTGCGGCCTCCTTGGGGTGCGGCAACCCTACGGCCCTTGCCACGCTGTCTGCGGGGGAGGTGGTCTTGGACCTGGGCAGCGGTGGCGGCATAGATGTGCTGCTCTCGGCCAGGAGGGTCTTCCCTGGCGGCAAGGCCTACGGCCTGGACATGACCGACGAGATGCTGGAGCTGGCTGAGAAGAACCGGGCCGAGGCCGGGGCCGAGAACGCCCAGTTCCTCAAGGGCCACATCGAAGACATACCGCTGCCTGATGACCACGTGGACGTGGTTATCTCCAACTGCGTCATCAACCTCTCCGCCGACAAGCCCAGGGTGATCTCTGAGGCGTTCCGCGTCCTCGAGCCTGGGGGGCGCTTCGCTGTCTCGGACATGGTGTTCCTCGGCGATAAGGACAAGCTTCCGCTTGAGTTGGTGCGGAGCATGGAGGCGTGGTCCGGCTGCGTCTCCGGCGCTCTGGAGAAGGACGAGTACGAGAAGCTGCTTGGGGAAGCGGGCTTCAAAGATATCTCCATCGAAGTCACCCACACCTACGAACAGGAGTTCGCCTCTGCATCCGGGTGCTGCGGCGACACCATGCTGGCGACTGCGGCTGCGAGGGAGGTCCCGCTGGCGAGCGCCTTCATCAGAGGTTGGAAGCCCGATGAGCAGGAGACGCTGTGAGTACTAAAGAACTCGGGGTCGTTGAGGAGAACGGCGTCCGCAGGGACGGCACCGAGGAAGGGGTGGAGCAACTCGTCGCCCTGGGGCGCGCCCTCTCCGACCCTATACGAGTGCGGATGCTTTCCATGATGGCCGACGGCCGGAGTTGCTGTGACTTCTCGGACTCCGGCGTCCCCGTCGAAGAGGGGGAGGAGGGCATCTGCGTCTGCGAGTTCGAGGAGCACTTCGGCATGGGCCAGTCTAAGGTTTCCTACCACATGAAGAAGCTCAAGGACGCGGGACTGGTGCGCGAGGAGCGCCGAGGGAAGTGGGCCT
>DASSCV010000036.1:0-2020 GCA_035697505.1 Rubrobacter sp. | reverse complement strand
TCTCTACGGCCGTAGTGCTCAAAGAGCCAGGATCGCTCCCTGCTTCTGGTTCTGTCAGGCCGAAGCAGCCGATCTTCTCGCACTTCGCCATGGGCGCCAGCCAACGCCGCTTCTGCTCCTCCGATCCCAGCTCGTGTATGGCCGTCATCGCAAGCCCGCTCTGGACGTGCAAAAAGGTAGCCAGGCTCCCTGACCCCCGCGCCAGCTCGGCAACCGCAAGGCCGTAGGCCACGTTGTTCCATCCGGCGCAACCATACTCCTCAGGGAGGACGCCGCCCATGAGGCCGAGCTCCCCGAGACCAGAGAGGAGCTCGAACGGGAATTGCGCCCTGTCCCAGTAGTCCGCCGCGACCGGGATGACCTCACGGTCCACGAACTCGCGGACCCGGTCCCTGACCAGTTTCTCCTCATCCGAGAGCAGCCTACCCACGTCAATGAGGTCAACAGGCCGCTTATCCCGGCGCGTTCTCTCCGATGTAACCGCCATTCGGTTTCCTCCATGCTCCGATTCCGGGCGCTACCAAGCACCCCTCTCAAGAAGAGCATAGGTTCTGGCGGCGATCCGGTCAATCCAGGAGTGATGCCTTTCACGCCACCAACTTGCTCATCATTCCAGATCCTATACAATAACTTCGTCTTGCATCTAAGTGCAGAGTGCATTTAACGGGAGAAGCTGGTGTGGTGCAGGATCTGGGGCAACAGGTTGTGTCCATTGGCCGGCTCTCTATGGCGCGAGGATCGAGGTGAGTAGCGAATGCCGGTGACGATCACCGAGAGCACGAGCATCGACTACGACATCAGCGGGGCTGGACCGCCCCTGCTCCTCATAAGCGGCCTTGGCTTCGGCCGCTGGGGTTGGTTCAAGCAGGTTCCAGCTTTCTCGCGCCACTTCCGGACCATCACCTTCGATGTCAGGGGTGAGCGGAGGCTCGAGAATGGCGTCGATGACCTGGTCCGTGAAGTGGTGTCGCTACTGGACCACCTGGGTGTAAGGAAGACCCATGTCTTCGGAGCTTCGCTCGGCGGCTTTGTGGCGCAGGAGCTGGCGTTGCTCAGGCCCGACCTGGTCGACCGTCTGGTGTTGGTCTGCACCAGCTACGGTGGAAGGGGCCCCGAGTCGATGTCTGTGCAGGCCCTTTCTGACATGCTTGGATGGGGTTCCCTATCTCCGGAGGGCGTCGTCAGACGGGGTCTCGAGACGGCGACCTCGGGGACCTATCGCGCCGAGCACGGTGATGAGTTCGATCAGATCGTAAGCTGGCGTCTCGCTGACTCGCCCTCCAGTGCTGCCTACTACGAGCAGGCCAGGGCAGGGGCGGGCTTCGACCTCTCCCGTGGTGTCGAGCACATAACCTCACCCACGCTTGTGATCCATGGCGCCGAGGACCGCTACGTGCCCGTCGCCAACGCGGCGGCCCTTGCCGGGGCCATCCCAGGCGCCACGCTACGGGTCCTCGACCACGCGGGCCACCTCGTCTTTATCGAGCGGTTCGCCGAAGTGAACAGAGAGGTGGTCTCCTTCCTCAAGCCCCGCAGGCAGGAACGTGGGTCCGGCGCCAATGTACAGCGGGCGAGGCGGCAGGACAGGGTACTGGGTTGGATCAGGGAGGTGCCACGGTCGCTCTGGCGCTGGGCGGGGAGGCTGTGGGACAGCATCTTCTGAGTTACCTTGCAGACCGTTTTTGGGCGACGAGCACACTGGGTAGAATAGTACGGCTGAATACACGCTGGCGGCGCTGGCCGCCGGGTGAATCTCTTATGAGGAGGAAGACTAGATGAGCGAAGGCAAGACCGGAAACCACGGTTCCGATGTTACGCCCGAGATGGCGCCATTCGACGTATGGTCGGAGTGGATGCGGGCGAACATGGGGCCTATGATGGCGACGCCGGGCGCGAGCGTACCCTGGCTCATGATGCCTGGTGTCAGGACAGGAGAAGAGGTCGCGGAGTTGCCCGAGGGGGCTATGCGGAACGATCCTTTGCTCTCTACCGTCGAGAAGTTGTGGGACGCCAACCCTAT
>DASSCV010000035.1:0-8074 GCA_035697505.1 Rubrobacter sp. | reverse complement strand
GGCTGAGCTGGAGTACGAGGTCTCGGGGAGAGGTGAGCCCGCGGTATTCATCCATGGGGCATTCATCGCGGACACCTTCCGGCCGCTGCTAGCCGAGCCCTGCCTGGCGGGCCACTACCGGCTCATCCTCTACCACCGCCGCGGCTATGCGGGCAGCAGCCGCGCCTCCGAGCCGGTCAGCGTTGCCCAGCAGGCTGCTGATTGCCGGGCTTTGCTGCACCACTTGGGCGTGGAACGGGCGCATGTCGTGGGGCACTCCTACGGCGGCATCGTCGCTCTCCAGCTGGCACTGGACGCCCCGAGCGTGGCCCACTCGCTGGCCCTGCTGGAGCCGGGGCTGATGGTGGGGGCGGGTGCTCAGGGCTATCGGGAGTCGCTGGCGCGGGGTGTAGAGCGCTACCGGGAAGCAGGCCCGGAGGTCGTCGTGGATGAGTTTCTGCAGGGGCGGTGGCCAGGGTACCGTGCCACACTCGATCGTGTGCTGCCGGGAGCCTTCGCTCAGGCGGTGGCCGACGCGGTAACCTGGTTCGAGCGCGAGGCGTCCGGGCAACTGGGCTGGCACTTCGGTGAGGCGGAAGTGCGGCGCATCGGCCAGCCGACCTTGTCCGTGCTCGGCGGCGAGAGTGACGCTCTCTGGTCCCGCTTTGGCGAGACGCACCGGCTGCTGCTGGAGTGGCTACCGCACGCCGAAGGGTTTGTCCTGCCCGGCGCGACGCACTTCATGCAGATCGAGAACCCGCGAGGCGTGGCCGAGGTGCTTGCGGCCTTCTGGGCACGCCACCGGCTCGCGACTGGAGTTGCCTAGTCGCCCCACCCCTTCGGGGATCTCACCTCTCTGTGCAGCGGTCAGTAAACCTCAAAGCCCGGCTGTCTAATACAACCGAGGAGGACGTGCTTCTTGTGTCTTAAACGCCCTTTGGCTTAGTGTAGCTCTTCCGTTAGCTCCGAGAGATTTCGGCAGCAGACATTCTTTAGCTCTACATACTTCAGGTGCTTCCAGATCCCTTCTTCGGGGTTGAGGTCCGGAGGATAACCAGGTAATTGTTCCAGTTGCAACCGCGAGGCGCCCCGCTGGCAAGGAAGTGTTTGACCGCCTGGCCGCGATGTATCGGTGAGCCATCCAAGACCACCAACAGCTTGCCCTCAATCTGCCGCAGGAGGTGCCTTAAGAAGCGGACTATGTCCTGGCTCTTGAAGGAGCGTTCCTGCTCCATCATGTAGAGTTTGCCCTCCAGGCTGATCCCGCTGATCACCGATAGATGATCACGAGAGAGTTGCTCGTGCAGAACGGGTGTCTGGCCGATGGGAGCGTAGGTACGCACCACTGTAGGTAGCAGGTAGAAGCCGGTTGGTCCACGAACAAGATTGTCCTGCCTTCCTTCGATGCCCTTTTTCAGCTCGGGCCAGCGCTCCGCTTTCCAGCGCCTTATGGCTTGCTCATCTCGTTGGTTGGCCCGACGCATCGGTTTATGCAAGGAGAGTCCTAGCGCGCGCGCACCACCCGACTCACATGCGCCGGGTGGTAGCTAATACCAAACTCTTTCCGGATCATCTTGGCCACCCTCGCACATGTCCATACATCTCCCCGAAATCCATGGGCCGTGCTCCTTGGGCCAGCAGCTCTTTGAGTTGCACCCGCTGGTTCTCACTCAAGCGTGGCGGCGCGCCGGGGAGGTTCGCTGTCTCAAGCCTTCCACTCCACCCCCTCCCTGGCCTGCTTCACCCACTGGCTCACTGCACCCTCGGTGACGCCCAGAGCCCGAGCGATCTCCCTCTGGTTCCAACCCTCGTGCTTAGGTCATCTGACGCCCGGACCAAGGGGCCATCACAGATCTCGCCGTAGATGCGTTACACATATCTGTTACTCTAACGGCAGGGAACTCCTTCTTTGCCTTTGGATTCCCGCCTGTGCTCGATGGTAGCCAACGACCTGTACTTATTTGGTGGACTGTCGTAGTGAACTCAGGTGTCTTTGATAAGCAAGGGCGTCCCACGCCGCAAGGGCTACCACGATCAGGACTGCTGCGCTGCTTAGCGCGAGGGTCGGTAGCGCGAAGCCCACGGGCATCAGCCCAACCAGCGCAGCGATCGCGACCGCGCGCGACCAAGGCAGCACCCCGAACACGGCCCACTTGAAGAACGCGTGCCCGGCCAAAAACAGCGCCGTTCCCCCGATGGTCAGCACGACGGAGGCGGCCGTTCCTGGATCGCCGGGGTGCGCGACGGTGAGCTCGTCCGAGGCAGCGACCGCGATGATCCCCGCGATCATCGGCAGGTGGAAGTAGGTGTACGCGGAGCGAGCTATCCTACCCGGGTCCTCAGAGGAGACGAAGACCTCACGAGCGGCCTGCGCACTCCGGGCGAAGTAGATCCACCACAGCGCGGTTTTTTGCCCAGTAGCGAAACGGTAATCGGTAGCGCATTACCGCTAGCGGATCACTGGCTCAACCATTGCGCCCGTCGCAGTAAACCTCACGATAGGCTGGAGATGCCGTCGGGGTTTACCCGTCCGCTCAGAAGATGTCCGGCCCCCGGCACCATGGTAGGCAGCTCCAGTGCTTGAAGTATGCAGTAGGTCGTAGTGGTCGCCGCGGAGAGCACCGGCAGCCCGCACGCCTGCTCCACCGGCTCTATGCTGGAGAGCGATGGCATCTGCACGCACGCAGAGAGCACCAAGGCGTCGCAGCCGGAGAGGTCGACCTTCTTCCAGTGCTCCTTTAGGTTCTCCGGGTCAAGACGGCGGACCTCCAGGTTGTCCGAGACCTCCAGGCTCAACGTATCCCGCACCACCACCCCGCTCGACTCGATGTACTCGGCAACGAGCTTCGTGAGTGGTCGCATGTAAGGGGCAACCACGGCTACCCGGCGTGCTCCGAGATCTGCCAGTGCCTTAAGCAACGCTCCAGCAGACGAGACCACGGGAGCCGGTGCTCCCTCCTCTTGCAGCGTCGCCCTGATCTGGTCCTCAGCCGCGAAGTGGAACCCGGGTCCCTGGGCCATGATCGCGACAAGGCAAGCCGTGGTGACCACGTCACACCGGGCATCGGCTAGCTCTGCGGCGCAACGGTCCATCTGCGCGTTCATCGCTCGCAACTCCTCTGGGGTGACGTTCCTCATGCGCGTGCGGCTGGAATGGAAAGTGAACCGTCCTTTTGGCAGTTCTGCCTCCCGCGCCCGCAACATCCTTGGGATCTCCGTCTCCATCGTGGTATTGGAGCTGGGCACGATCAGCCCGACGCGATACGTATTCTGCGTCCCTTCTGTCACCGTCATCCTCCTATCCTTGCGCTAGCCATGATAGTCGATCAATACGATCCCATACACCTCTTTGAGTTGGTGAAGCGCTCGGTTTTCGGCGACTGTTTCTGTAACGAGGCCTCAATCCCGCTAAGAGCCGAGCAGTTTGCGCAACCATGGGCGCCGCTCTCCGGTCCGGAGCAGGGCGGAGGACGAGCCTTATTCACCCAAGTGCGTGGAAGGGGAATTCTGCGACCTTCGCATAGCCCCGGCCCAACACCTATGAGTGCCCTAGACTCTAGACTCATATCTGCTTCTTTGGGGTATCATCACGACTTCCTCATAATACCCATCGGACTTGCCTTACCCCACGGCGCCACCTGGCCGATCGGAGTGCGGCTATGGGCGATCAGGCCAAGATAAGTTGGAGAAAAATCACTCGTTTGCGGTATATAGGCAGCCGCAAGCTCCAGTTAGCGTTAGGCTCACAATCGCTCTGGTGGAGCACATCGCAGAGTGAGGAGGTCCCCGTGGAGACGCTCATCGACCGTTCGACGCTTGAGGAGCTTAGAGCAACCTTGCGGGGCGCAGCCTATGCCCCGAGCGAAGAGGGCTACGACGAGGCGCGCAAAGTCTGGAATCTGAATGCCCACCAGCACCCTGCACTCGTGGTCATGGCCGCTGGGGCGGCGGATGTCATCGCCGCAGTGCGCCTGGCACGCGATGAAGGACTCGGTGTGGGGGTGATGGCCACCGGTCACGGTTTCGTCTCTCCCTGCGACGGGGGCGTCCTGATCAACAGCTCGCGCATGAAGGGCGTGCGGGTCGATCCAGAAGCACAAACCGCCCGGGTGGAGCCTGGTGCGCTGTGGACTGACGTGATCCCCGAGGCGCAAGTCTTCGGGCTGTCGGGCCTGGCGGGCTCCTCCTCTGTAGTTGGCGTCGTAGGTTACACCATGGGCGGGGGGCTTGGGCGCAAGTATGGCTTCCATGCTGATATTCGGGAGCACCTGGCTTACGTAGCAGAGGAGATGAGCCCTTACGAAACCGGCGCCACCTTCGTCAACTTCCTCGTCGTGGGCGACTGGAATCTGGAGCGGACGCGGGCCTCCTATTCGCCTGAGGACTTTGAGCATCTGGTGGAGCTCAAGGACCGCTACGACCCGAACAACCTCTTCCGCTTCAACCGCAACATCCCGCCCTCTTCGGCACAGGAGTAAGGATCTACAAGAAGATAACTTACGCTGGCTACGGCCGGAGCTTTCCAGCTGGGCCGTATTCACCTAAGTGCCTGGAAGGTAGATTCTCCGGAGTTCGCTCTGTGGGTAGATCTACTCCTGGATTACCGACTCGGCTGGCTGAGGGGTGGTTATGGGATCCGCGTGCCGGTGCACTACCTTCCAGGTGCCACCTTCGGCCCGAAAGAGAGTGGTAACCCGCAAAGTGAAAGGTGTGATCTCCTCCCTGCCTCCGACTTTTGTCCTCCACTCTTCTAACTCCACGATGCAGGCAAGCTCGCCACTCACCCACTTCGCCACGTTCTCGAAGCCGACCTGGCCATCCCTGAAGTACTGTACAGAACGCTCCAACCTTTGGACCACCTGCTCGCGCCCACGCGTGAGCGGAAAGAAGGGGTTGGCGATGGCCACGTCATCTCGACTGGAGTAGAGGTTCTTCACGGGATCGGGGTTGCCTCTGGAGAACTCATCGAGCACTTGGTGATATTGCTCAATTAGATCGTCGAAATCATCTACGGCAGCCATCTAGATTCATCCTTTCCCTCAATACCCTGGGATCATCTTACGCTATTCACCGGAGTGCGTGGAAGGGGAATTCTGCGAACTTCGCCATAACGGCGTTCTAGGAAGTTCGGTTCAGCGGTAGAAGATGCGCACTGCTGAGACGATGAGGATCATGCCTAGCACGAACTTGAGTACCTCAGCAGGAACCACTCCGACGAGGAGACTCCCGAGCACAGCCCCTACCACCGAGCCTACCCCCATCGGGGCAACCGTCTGGGCAAGGTCGGCGCGTTCGGAGAAGGAGCCGAGCCTACGGTGGCGGAGTACCCCCACTGCTACCGTAGGCAGCGAGATCAGGAGGCTCGCTGTGCCAGCACTCTTGATCCCGGCTCCGAACACGAACACCAGCGTAGGGATGATGAGTTCGCCACCAGCAACCCCGAGCAGACTGCTGACCAGGCCGATGAACACTCCCAGCACAACAGCGACGGCGACGCGTATCCCTTCCACTGTGCCTTCCGGTAGGAACCCTGAAGCCTCTCGCGGCAAGAACGCCTCCACGACAAGCGCCGTCCCGATCCCCACGAGCAGCACGAGGATGAGGCGTTCCAGCAGGACTTCCGAGATGCGATGGACGAGGGCCACACCGAAGAACGCCGCCGAGACAGCCCCCACGATCATCGCTAGAGCTACCGGCAAGAGTGCGATGAGGGGTTCGAGGGAGAGAGTGCCACCACGGATCAGCAAGGCGCTGACTACTGTGACCAGGCTGATGGCGAGGTTGAGTGCGACGGCTCGGCGGGCAGTGTAGCTGAAGACCCCTGCAAGCACCGGAAGGCGGAACTCCGCACCTCCCAACCTTATGAGGCCGCCCAGGAGCCCTATAGGAGCTCCGTAGAGTAGCGCAGCTACAGGCGAGTATCGTACCTCCTGCTCGGGTGCCATTGGAGCATCCTACGCTATTCATCGAGGATCCGGACAAAAGACGCGCTGCGACCTGGTTGTCATCAGTCAGGGAGAGGACTACACTTCCTCTGTCTAGTTACCCAACACGCAGAGCGGGAGGTGAGTGGTTCGTGACTAACGATGGCATAGAGCACAGTAGTAGCAGGCCGCTCGCCCGCGGGCGTTCGGTGAACGGGACTTCCTAGCCTACCAGCTATTTCGATCCAACACCCCTCACCTTGAGTCCGCGAACGGGCGGCTCTGCGACCGCTTCTTGAGCGGTCCGTCTTGTTCATGGAGAGGGTGAAGTGAGGTGCAGGGATAATGATAGTTGACAACGCCATATACGTGGACGGCCATCGGGCGAGTGAGCCGCGCTCGCTACGGGAGACCTACGAGGCGCTGCGCAAAGAGCGTGGGGTGGCATGGATCGGTCTGTACAGGCCGACCGAGGAGGAGTTCGCCTCCGTAGCCGAAGAGTTCGAGCTCCACGAGCTGGCCGTCGAGGACGCCCTGGAGGCCCACCAGAGGCCAAAGCTGGAGCGCTACGGGCAGACTTTGTTCGTCGTCTTGAGGCCAGCCCGCTACCTCGACGATCCCGAGGAGGTCGAGTTCGGGGAGATCCACGTCTTCGTGGGGGAGGACTTCGTGATAACGGTCCGCCACGGCGAAGCCCCGGCCCTCAGTGAGGTCAGGAGGCGCCTCGAGGCTGATCCCGAGCTCTTGGTGCTGGGATCGGAGGCGATCCTCTACGCGATCATGGACCGGGTGGTCGACGGCTACGCGCCCGTGGTCAGGGGCCTGGAAAACGACATAGACGAGATAGAGGTCGAGGTCTTCTCCGGCAATCCGGGCGTCTCCAGGCGCACCTACGAGCTCTCGCGCGAAGTGATCGAGTTCCAGCGGGCGGTCAAGCCCTTGAGCGGGATGCTCGCAAGTCTGATCGCTGGCTTCGAGAAGTACAAAGTGGACCCCGAGCTGCAGCGCTACCTAAGGGACGTCCAGGACCACGCCATAGAGGTCACAGAGCGGGTCGCGGGCTTCAAGGACCTCCTCCAGAATATCCTGAGTGTCAACCTCACGCTGGTGGGGTTGCAGCAGAACGAGGAGGTCAAGGCCCTCTCGGAGGCGAGTATCCGGCAGAACGACGAGGTAAAGAAGATCAGCGCGTGGGCGGCGATCCTGTTCGCCCCTACGCTCATAGGCACCGTCTACGGGATGAACTTCGATCACATGCCGGAGCTACATTGGGCGGCAGGCTACCCGTTCGCGCTGGTGCTGATGGTGCTTGTCTCGGCCACGCTGCATCAGGTCTTCAAGAACCGAGGCTGGCTCTAGCAAGCTCCTGGCCCAGTATTCACCCGAGTGCGTGGAAGGGGTTGTCTCAGAAGTTCACCTTGCACGCGTTCTCGGAAGATCAGCCACTATGATCTAGCATAGCGCCCTTAGGCGGCTCGACTGAGCGCTCAATGGCACCGAGTGCCGCCGGAGTCGCTAAAGGTCTGGCCCTTCGCAGGGACAAACTGCCACTCGTAGCTGTGTGGGTTGAGGGTTAGCTTCAGCACACCGTAGCTCTCATCGTTGTGGACTTCACTGTTAGCGATGGGAGCCACGATAGGATAGTGGCTCTTTCCACCGGTGCCCACCACAAACTCCCTGATGCGATTGTGCGGACCCACTAGAGCTTGCCACAAGTGGTTTGCAAAGGAACCGGCGAGGGGTAATCCACGCACTCTTGACCCTAGTTTGACCCTAACCCGCATGCAATGCCCTGCAATCGTGGGCAATACAGGGAACAAAAGACCGCCTACTTATGCGGGATTTGCAAACCCGTGTAA
Source organism: Rubrobacter sp. (assembly GCA_035697505.1). GTDB lineage: Bacteria > Actinomycetota > Rubrobacteria > Rubrobacterales > Rubrobacteraceae > Rubrobacter_D. The sequence goes on along the minus strand of DASSCV010000035.1, from coordinate 312 downwards.
CCGTGCAGCAACCCCTGACCGCACACTCGTAGCTGGAGATTAGGTCAGCGGTTCGAGTCCGCTCGTCGGCTCTCAAAAAATGCTAATTTGCAGGTAAAACGTAGAAGATAGAGTGATTGCCGGGAGGCATCCCGGCTCCATGTACTGCAACCGTACCACAACCCGTTTGGCCTAAGCTTGTCTTTTAACCATGAGGAATTTCGCCGCGGACATAAAGCCCGTCGCGAAATTCTTCCTCTCCCCTTCTTCGTCTGTTCAAGCGCCTTTCTTGAGCGCCGGGTAACGCTTCGCCCGGCCCGAGAGACGCCCTTT
>DASSCV010000034.1:0-6604 GCA_035697505.1 Rubrobacter sp. | reverse complement strand
GGAAGCAGCGTCGGCATTGGGGGCTATACCTAGGATCTTGTGGGGATTTGAAGGCGGCAGGTGGTACGTCCTCTCGACAGAGATGGTAGAGGACGAAAAGTCAGTACAAGGATGGTACTCATGAACGACATTATCCCCGAGGGGGCTCTAAAGACCCTCGAAGAGAGGTTCGGGAGCCGCTTCGTGCAGCACACAGTTGGCGAGGCGGGTGCCGAAGAACCCGTCGCTTCGGTGTTCCCACAGAATGCCGAAGAGGTCGAGACGCTAACTGGGCTCGCCGCTTGCCACTCCATACCGCTCGTAGCCCGAGGCGCTGGCACGGCCATCTACCCTGGCAAGCCACCACGAGGCCTTACGGTACGTTTCGATGCGATGCGCCAGATACGGATACCAGCAGGAGAGGAAGAGAACTGGGTCGAGGTCGAGCCGGGGGTGACCTGGTGGGCTCTCGGAGAGCGGCTGCGCGAGAGGGGCATGGGACCCAGGGTTTACCCCACCAGCGCACCGAGATCCACGGTGGGTGGCTGGTTAGCCGAAAACGGGATCGGGGTTGGTTCTTACGAATACGGTTGGCTGCTTCAGAACGTCCTCTCGGTCGAGGCCGTTCTAGCTGGCGGCGAACGGAGCATCATCGAAGGCAACGAAGCTTTGAGACACTTCGTCGGGTCCAGAGGCAGCATGGGCTTCGTAGTTAAGGCATGGCTCACGACGAGACCTGCGAGTGGCGACGTGCCGGTAGCGGCCCTCTTCCGGGATGCGGAGGACCTCGGGAAGGCCGTCATAGATCTTGATAGAGGTGGGGTGCCGCTGTGGCACCTGGGCCTCTTGAACGCGGCCATGGCCCGGGCCAGGCGTTTCGAGATAGGACCGGTTCTCTTCGGTGCCTACCCTACAGAGAGAGCACCCTGGGTCGAGGGAGCCCTGCAGAGTGTGGTCGAGTCCCATCGGGGGGATATCCTTCCTCGAAAGGAAGCCCAGCGCGTCTGGGAGCAGAGATTCTTCCCGGCGAGCCACCTGGGACCAATCCCAAGGCCGGGCCGGGCGTTGGTTCGGGGTGAACGTTTGGCCCAGACACTACTGGAGCTCGAGCGAAAGCTTGCGGGAGTGGCCATCCAGGGGAGCGTGTCCCGATGGGGAGAGGTGGCGCTCTTGGCTTTCGACCCGGCGGAGGGAAGCAAGGGCGTTGTTGACCTCTCCAGCGTTACGGACGCCGAGTTGGTGCAGTTAGCTGGCCGTTCCTGGATGCCCCGACGGAGGTAAGCAGAGCTAATCAGAGGTCCCCAGTAGCCGTGTGAGGGCGAGCAGAGACATGACCAAGAAGGAGGAGGTAAGCACTCTATGTTCGTAGACTACCTGACCGTGATGATGGTGGCCGTGGTAGCAGGAGCAGTAATTACAATCGTTTACGGGCTCATGTTCCTAGACGCTCCGCTCGCAGACCAGAGGCCATGGGGGTGGGCGTTCGGGATAGTGGGGCTTCTGCTCGGGGTAACGGGGTTGCATCTGGTGCTGACCTGGCCGCTCCCGGGTGCCTACAACATCGTGATGGGTGAGCCTGCCTTGTACTTTGGGTTGGTGCTCTTGGGTACGGCATTCGCCATAAGAGCTGGAGAAAGTCTGATGCCGCTTGCGGTGCTCGCCATCTTCGGGGGCCTAGCGAACATCTTCTTGAGCATCGCCATGTTGGTCCACGGCCTCTCACGCAACCCTCCGCTTTGGGCTCTTGCCTACGCAGCTATCGGCCTGGCTGCTGTGCTTGCGCCCCTGGTCGTGCACAAGGTGAGGGCGTTGCGCTGGGTGCCATTGGTGGCAGGGGGACTATTGGCCATAGGAGCTCTGATCTTCGCTTTGGGCGGTTACGGCGCATATCTGGAGCACACCTCCGCGGAGGGGGGCTTCGCCAAGTGGGTGCCTCCAGCCATGAGGCAGGGGCCATAGTAGGGGACAGACCGGGGCTTCGCAGCCCGGTTGAGCACACGCGCACTACTCCTACATCGAGTACGCGGGAGTCTACTGGTGGGCGGTGGGTACCTTCTCGGGACTCAAGAGAACGCAGGCGCAATCACTAAGGTAAAGGTGGCACTACGGTGGAACCAATAGTAAAGGAGAAGACCTATGAGTGGCGAATCTAACAGGAGCGTCAACGAAGGCGAAAAAGAAGAGCACACTTGGTCCGAGCAGATAGAGATAGCCGCAAGCGAGCTCGTCGATAAGACCAAAGAACTCATCGAGGAGGGAAATGTCCGCCGCCTCATAATCCGTAATCAAGACGACGAGGTGCTCCTCGAGGTGCCGCTTACGGCGGGGGTAGCGGTGGGAGGTGTGGTCACGTTGCTCGCGCCGGTGCTAGCTGCTATAGGAGCGATGGCGGCGTTGCTCACCCACGTGAAGGTCGAGATCATTCGTACCAAGGATGGCAACCAAGAGTAGCTTGAGGGAATAACTTCGTCGTTTTGGGCCGCCCAGGTGTTTCGACATAGACCCGGCTCGGGCCGAAGCGATGCTCGCGGCCGGGTGTTCCCCATTCATGAGGACTACGAAGTGTTTCAGACGCCGCCCACACCAACGCCCTAAGAGTAGCCCTTCCCGCTCAGTAGAGAAAAGGGTGGAGGAAACAAATACCGTCTCCCATTGAGCGCCGCTGTGAGTATCTTTGGGGATCAGCACTTCAAGGCGGACGTTCTCTGCGAGTAGAAGGTGCAGTTCTTGATGCGCCTCAGGACCTTAGGAGCCTCCTGTCGAGGCCAAGTTCGTGCGAAGCTATGGACCGCTACTCCAGCGCAGGTGATGGTGGCCTATTCGACGACTTCAAGGAGAGGCTCGGAAGGTCTGCTAGCCATTTGACACAAGTTGCCTACTGAGTTAGGCAATGTGGGTCAAGTCAGCTAGGTACCGCGGAGTTACGCTCGGACTATAACGTGATTGGTCTGGATCCCAAGCGGTGGCCAACGTCCATACTCGGGGGCTACTAACTGCGCAGGAGATGGTGTACTGCACGGGGTAAAGGAGGCGGCGCTGTGATCACCGAGTTGACAGAGATGTATCCCCACACAAACCAGACGAATGCACCAGGACAGGATAAGACCTACACCGCCGAGAAACTGCGCGGGGCGACCGTAATGTATGCACCTGCCATCGTGCTGGACCTATTTGAGGCGATCAGCGTGCTGGCGGCAGCTTTGGGTAAGTTGCCGGATCCGCAGAGGAGCAGGGCGGCCCGCATTCTGCGCCCGATCTTGATCGCAGGGGCGCTTCTGCCTTGGGTGTACCTGCTCATCGTCCGTCCCTGGCACCTGCGTTGGGGAGCCACAGGCGAGGACGTGCGCAAGAGGTTTCCGGGAGACGAGCTAGTGCCCCATCCGACGCTAGAGAGCACGCGTGCGGTTACCATCCGGGCACCGACTGAGGAGGTTTGGCGGTGGCTGGTGCAGCTGGGGCAGGATCGGGGAGGCTTCTACTCCTACGACCGGCTGGAGAATCTGGCGGGGGCCGACATCCACAACCTGGAGCAGACAGTTCCGCAGATGCAACACCTGAAGGTCGGCGACTTCGTCCCCATGGCACCCGTCGAGTGGGGCGTCCCCACCGGGGGCTTCACTGTGGTAAGGATCGAGCCAGAGCAAGCGATCGTGTGGCGCCAGGGATGGCCACAGGATGTCGAGAGCTTGAGCCCCTCAGAAGCTCAAAGAAGAGGTACCTGGGCCTTCGTCCTGGAAGAGGTCGACGAAGGCACCACGCGCCTGCTCTTGCGGGAGCGAAGCGGCAACAAGCCGCGTATGCGGGATGTGGTCTTCCACTATCTGTTTATGGAGAGACAGCACTTCATCATGGAGAGGAGGATGCTCAAAGGGATCAAGGAGCGGGCAGAACGGGCGCACGCCGCGCGGACAGCTAAACCGTCTTAGAAGGAGGACAGGGATGCTGGAACAAGTCGCCCGGGTAATGAACCCTCTGCCGCCGGCGAGGACCACAAAGAAGGCCTGGCTAGCGTTCGTGCTCGGTTTCCTCTTTAGCGGGATAGCTTTGGGCATCTACTTCCGAAATTGGGTCGATTTCGTTGTCCCGACCGTGATCTGGCTGGCGTTGATCGCCACCCCAGGCGACACGGGGTTCTGGGCGGGTGCGGTCATAGGAGGACTTTAAGGACTTCTCAGGGCCATCAACACCAATGAGAGGTTGAGCGCGGGAAGGACGTTATGATCGGGCTACCTTCTAGGTATAGAACGGAGCAACCAAGAGTCAGGAGCCAGGGATGCTGAGTTACCTGATAACCATAGCGCTGTTCGCCCACGGGATTGGACACCTTCTCTTCCTGATCAACTCCTGGGGGATCTGGAAGGGGGGCGATGAAGGCCGCTCGTGGCTGTTCTCAGGGATACTTGACGCAGGGCAAACAGTCGAGGGGATCTTCGGGCTGCTCTGGCTCATCCCGCTTGTAGGCTTCGTCGCTGTCTCCTGGGGAAATCTCACCCACCAGGGTTGGTGGCATCAACTGGCCCTGGCCTGCGCAGCCATCTCCTTGGCGATAATAGTGCTTTTGTGGGGTGGTCTCGTTGTGGGGAGCGCCTTCTTCGCGCTTGTGTTCGATCTGGCCGTCATCGCCGTGGTGCACTGGCAACTGCGGTCGGGAGGGGTTATCTCATGAGGGGTGATGGGTTGTGAGTGACAGACCAACGACGAATACTAATAGTGCTACCCAGCACTCGCAGCGAAATGACCAATCTCCATCGTGGCGCGCTCCAGCCGTAACGTTTGGTCCTTCCATCTTGCTCGTCCTCTACGCCATCGCCGGCACGATCTCCACGATTGTTGGCGCATTGGCTCGCCCGGGGAGCAAGCGTCGACGCCTCCTCCTTCGAACCTCGCTGGTCGGCGGGGCGCTGCTGCCCTGGGTGTACTTCCTCCTCGTGCGCCCGTGGCACCTGAACTGGAGCGTCACCGAAGAAGAAGCGCACAGGCCCTTGCCCTACGACCACCTGGTGCCACGCCCCGTCGCCCAGATCACCCACGCTATCACTATCAACGCCCCCGCCGACGAGGTGTGGAAGTGGCTCGTGCAGCTGGGGCAGGGGAGGGGAGGCATGTACTCCTACGACTGGCTGGAGAACCTTGCGGACCTGGAGATGCACAGCACCGAAGAGATAGTGCCTGAGTTGCAGGAACTCGAGGTCGGTGACTTGGTGCGGCTTGCGCCCGAGAGAATGGGCGCCGAAGCCGGTCTGCGCGTCGCCGCCATGGAACCGGGGCGTGCCCTCGTTCTCCACCAACCCGCCGACGCTGAGAGCGGGCGCCCGCACAACCGCGAAGATCCTGACTTGGGGAACTACTACGGCTGGAACTGGGTGTTCGTCCTGGAGGAAGTAGATCCGGATACGACTCGGCTGATAGTGCGCAGCCGGGTAGACGGCAGGCCACGGTACCTGATCAAGACGTTCTACACGCTGCTTTTGGAGTTCCCGCACTTCGTGATGGAGCGCGGGATGCTAAAGGGCATAAAGAGGCGAGCAGAGAGTGCGCGAGGTAACAGATAAAGCAGTGCCGGAGGCATCGCCTTGTGGCGGAGGACCGGAGCAGCATCCTTCAAGGGATATCGCAACAGCGTACTACCGAAGTCGAGCTCGAAGCCAGCGGCTCCTCTGGAGAGGCGCATCCCGGAGAGGTTGGCGTTTGTGAGGTAGTGGAGTTCTATGCTCGCTGCCCCGCTGGATACCTTGAGTAGTCCCATGGGATGCGGGTTGAGTACCGAGAAGTCAAGTTCGAACTTGCCTGACCGTAAGACTCCTCAACAGCATGCCGCCGAGGTTGAGGTTGTATTCGACTGCGTCTCCGCTACGAGCTAGACCTCGGCAAGGGGCGTTCTTTCGTGATGATCAAAATGAACTAGGTTGATGAGCGATCTGGGTCATGCCAACTGCCCCTCCTAGCGATATATTGAAGACGCAAGAGCAGGAAGGAGGTGTAAGGATCATGAGCGACGGCTTGAAGATACTCATGGGAGCTCTGATCGGGACGATCGTCGTCCTTCTGTTCGGCTCGGTCCTTGGTGGCGGCGGCATGATGGGTGGCATGGGCTCGATGATGGGCGGTGGCATGATGGGCGGTGGCCTCTTTGGCATGCTTTTCGCGTTGGTGTTCTGGGTACTGGTCATAGCCCTGATCGTTGCCCTGGTAGTCTGGATCTTTAACCAAACCCAGCGCCGCTAGACATCGATGACCCGCTGAAGACCGTGCCCATAATGACAGATAGGCACGGTGGTGGAGGTATGGAGTCGTGACTGACACGAGAATTCTCTACATAAGCGGCTCGATCGGCCTCGGACACGTGCGCAGAGACCTTGCTATCGCTCGTGAGCTGCGCCACCTGGACCCGGACGTCGAGATGGTGTGGCTCGCAGGGGAGCCAGCCAGGCACCTCATCGCCGATGCCGGTGAGACGCTGCTTGACGAGTCAGCCGCCTACGGGGACGAAACCGCTGTTGCCGAGGATACCGCCGAGGGGTTCTCGCTCAATCTCCTTGGTCGGTTCGCGTTGCGGGCGCCGAGCGCGTGGAAGCGTGCCGTGGCTATCTTCGAGGAGGTGAGCACTAAGTACCCCTACGACCTG
>DASSCV010000033.1:0-3449 GCA_035697505.1 Rubrobacter sp. | reverse complement strand
CCCGCGCGAGCCGGCTCGGCCTACGGCTACGTGGACATGGGCGGCTGGGTCGGCGGGCAAGCCATGTACGTGATGGTTCCCTTCGCGGACTTCAACCTCCTGAAATTCCCGGACAAAGAGCAGGCGATGGAGAAGATCCTGGACCTCACCATGCTCTCGGATATCTTCCCCACCGGCTACCACGGCTGCTACACGGCGGGCGTGACCCAGGGATCGACGGTCTACGTCGCGGGTGCAGGCCCGGTAGGGCTCGCGGCGGCCCACTCGGCCCAGATCCTCGGGGCGTCGGTCGTGATCGTGGGCGACCTGAAGGACGAGCGTCTGGCGCAGGCGCGTCACTTCGGCTGCGAGACCGTAAACGTCTCAGAGGACGCGGAGCTTGGTGACCAGATCGCCGAGATCGTGGGCGAACCCGAGGTGGACTGCGCTGTTGACGCCGTAGGCTTCGAGGCGAGCGCGCACGGACCTGACGCAATCGAGGCTCCGGCGACGGTCCTCAACGCCGTCATGAGCATCACGCGCGCTGGCGGCGCTGTGGGCGTCCCTGGCCTCTACGTCACCGGCGACCCTGGCGCCGCGGACCCCAAGGCCCAGGAGGGGACGCTCGAGATCCGCATCGGGCTCGGCTGGGCCAAGAGCCACGCGCTCTACACCGGCCAGTGCCCGGTCATGAAGTACAACCGGGAGCTGATGATGGCGATCCTCCACGACAGGGCCCAGATCGCCAGGGCCGTCAACGCCACGGTCATCTCGCTCGATCAGGCTCCGCAAGGCTACAAGGACTTCGACAAGGGTACGGCCAAGAAGTTTGTGCTCGACCCACACGGTGAGCTTCAGGGCGCCGAGAGAGCCTGATAGCGATCGCACAAGAGGGGCGGAATACTATCTGCCCCTCTTCACTTATGACGAGCCGAGCTTAATCGACGGGCGGCCGCGTCGCGGCGGTCGTGAGCGTCGACGATGACGAGGGCGATTTTACGAGGAGCCGGAGAGATCCGGCTCCTGTTTCTATCTTCACCGGAACGTGACGCTATACTCTTGTCGCGAACGATCCGAAAAGGTTGTGGGATGGAGTCGGTTAAGAATCGGGCAGAACAGAGGGTTCTCCTTCGCAACATAAGTTGGGAAACCTATGAGCGATTGCTTGATGAGCGAGGAGACAGCAGGGTACCGCGGTTAGCCTACGACCGGGGAGACTTGGAGATCATGTGCCCTTCTTCGGAGCACGAGAGTGTAGCTTACTTCGTCGCGCTACTCGTTGCGGTGCTCGCCGAAGAGATGCACGTCAACGCGTATGGCGTAGGCTCTACGACCTACAGGCGCGGCGATATCGGGCGAGGTTTCGAGCCCGACGCCAGTTTCTACATCAGGAACGAGGAGCGCATCCGCGGCAAGCCCAGGATAGACCTGTCTGTGGACCCACCACCAGACCTGGTTATCGAAGTGGACATCACGAGCCCCTCTCTCGACAAGTTCCCGATCTACGCTCGTTTAGGCGTCCACGAGGTCTGGCGCTACGATGGAACCCGTGCCACCATCTTCTTGCTGGAAGAGGGAGAATACGTTGAAGCCGGGGAGAGCGTAGCTTTGCCGTCGCTCACAAGCGACGTTCTTACTCTCTTCGTCCAAGAGAGCACGTCGCTAGGAAGCACGGACTGGCTTCGCCGGGTAAGGGAGTGGGCGCGGGGCAACATCACCGGCTGAAGCAGGCCTGTCCTCACGAGTCAGATATCTTCTCGCAGTCTATAATCGCAACATGGAGACGGTCAAGAGTCCGGCGGAGCAGAGGGTGGTTCTTCACAACATCGGTTGGAATACCTACGAACATCTGCTCGCCGACCACGAGAACAACAGCGCGCCGCGTCTTACTTACGACCGGGGAGAGCTTGAGATCATGAGCCCGTCACCCGAGCACGAGAAGTTCAATCGACGCATAGCACAACTCGTGTTGGCCGTGGCCGAGGAGCTAGACATCGAAGCCGAAGATCTCGGCTCCACGACCTTCAGGCGCGAAGACCTGGAGCGCGGCTTCGAGCCCGACTCCTGCTTCTACATCCAGAACGAGGAGCAGGTTCGTGACAAGGACCGCATAGACCTGGCCGTCGACCCGCCACCGGACCTGGTGATCGAGATAGACATCACCAGTCCGTCCTTCAGCAAGCTCCCCATCTACGCTCAGATAGGCGTTCCCGAGGTCTGGCGCTACGATGGAGAACGGATGACGATCCTGGTTCTCGAAGGTTCCGACTACGCCGAGACAGCCGAGAGCATCGTCCTCTCACCCGTCACGAGCAAGGTTCTTACCGACTTCGTCGAGAAGAGCAAGTCTATGAAGCGTACAGCCTGGCTCGAAGAGGTGCGCGAGTGGTCGCGGGAGAACACCGGTTCGTCTAACTGAACACGCCCCTTCCTTATCCTGCGATCAGAGATTTGAGGATTCTTGCTGACCACGCCTGACGCTGTAGCCGATCTGCTGTAGCTGAGCGAGCAACCGCAGCTCCGCCGCCTCAGCATCCCCGCCGACGTATTCGAGCGGGACGCTCATCTTCTGTTCGCCGTAGGGGCCACCGAAGAGGATGAGGATGCTTGTCTCGTCCCGGACTACGGTCGCCTCGGGGTAGCGGGCGACGTTGGGGAGGCCCATCAATCTCATGCTATTCGCCCGATCTCACCGTACATCTTCCATGCATGCTAACACGCTGCCGCTGATACACTCTGAGAGGGACCGACCAGGAGAGGCCGATGCTGGAGAAGACCTCGGGCAGAGTAAGGCGCGGGAGCAAGACGAAGACGCGTGTAAGGGTCGTCGAAAACGGTCGGGTTCGCGTGCGGCCCGACACGCTAGCGACCGAGGAGCCGATGGAGATAAGGCTCCTCGCCGGACAGACCAAGCAGACCGTCGCCGTCACGATGCGCACGCCAGGGTCGGACTTCGAGCTCGCTGCGGGGTTCCTGTACGGCGAAGGTATCATCGACTCTCCCGACGACGTTCTGAAGATCAGCTACTGCGTGGACTCCGACCTCGACGCCGAGCAACGCTACAACATCGTGAACGTGGAGTTACGCGGAGGCCGTGAGTTCGACCTACGGCCGCTGGAGAGGCACTTCTACACCACGAGCGCCTGCGGCGTGTGCGGCAAGGCCAGCCTGGAGCAGTTGGAACTGCGCGGCTGCCCTGTGATGACTGCCGGGCCCGAAATACCGGCGGAGATAATCAACACCCTGCCTGAGAAGCTGCGGGAAGCGCAAGGGCTCTTCGAAGCGACGGGCGGTCTACATGCGGCGGCCCTCTTCGACGAAGAGGGTGGGCTGCTCGCGCTGCGGGAAGACGTAGGAAGGCACAACGCGACGGACAAACTCGTCGGGTGGGCGCTCCTGGAGGGCAGGCTGCCGCTTACCGGTCACATCGTCATGGTCAGCGGCCGGAGCAGCTTCGAGATCCTGCAGAA
>DASSCV010000032.1:0-10713 GCA_035697505.1 Rubrobacter sp. | reverse complement strand
ACACCAACGTCGAAGCGACACTGATCCCCAGGAGGTAAGTGGCGTAGTACTCGATGGAAAGGTGGGCGGCTTCTAGATTGGCGCGTACGCTGGGGGAGTCGAGTTGGGGATCGGAGAAGCTTACAAGCGAATCATAGTACGCTGGGATATTGAGGGAGAACAGCCCTATGGTCACTACGAACACCACCAGCCACCCTAGCCGAGCCAGGAAGAGCCGACGGCCGCTCAAAGGGCGAAACGTTTGAGCATCGGGTCTACTGGCGAGACGGCGGCTCATCCAAACCACCCTTCCTCCCGGGCATCGTCAATTCCGGTAGGTGTAACGAAGGCCACAGGTGCGGCAGCAGCCGGGCCCTCTGGTCTATGGTCGCAAGATCTTTGCTCAACGTGTTGAAGCCCGTCTCATGGCCTTACGAACAGTGAGATGCCGGGCCGAGCTTCGGCTTTCAGACGACATTACCATCTCCTATTACTCGCAGCTCGTTACTCTTTACCAAGTAAATGGTGGCACATGACGGAAGCCGGCGCATCCACCTTGTAGGAGCCTTTTTGGCAAAGAGCGTGACAAGCGTCGAGGTGCGTTCTCCTTCGGCAATGAGATATCCGACGCGGGCCTTAGCTCGTTCACCCTCATACCCTTCTCGATCCGAATGGTGTTGCTTACCCCTGCCCACACAGGATCGGTGTCGAGGGGAGCCCCCGTCCACGGCCTGCACCTCTACCATCCGCATACTGATCTCCTACCTTGCCGTAATTACCTTAAGGGGGGAGGAGTCCCGCTGTCATGGGACCAGGGTCCTAACTTGGTCGGGCAGAGCAGTGCCGAACGTGTGTTACTGACACGGCTCAGAGCGCTACATCCAGCAAACGGCGGGCAACCTTCAGCAAGAAAAACGGCTTAGCAAAGCCAATTCTTCACCTCAAGTCAAGAGCACAGAAAGGTCAACTACCGGATCTTCCGGTCTTCTGCATACCCCAAGGTCTCGTATATAAGAAAGCTACGCGCGGCGGTCGGTAGATGATGGCAGCTACCGATTGCAGAGTTTTGACGGCGCTTGGCAAGCCGCTAGGATGTCTTCCATCTGGTCGAGATCGGGGAGAAGCGGTGCGAAGGGTTTGGCTCCGGGTAGCGCTTGCGGCGTTTTCAGGTTGCCCATGACGGGAGGGGCGGCGTTTAGCCGCCCCTCCTCGGCCGAGACCCTTGAACCTGGTGTAGAGGCCGGCTTACTTCATAGCCTTAGGGCCCTTGTACTCCATCTTGCTGGCCGCTGTGTTCGACGCCCTGTCGGTGCCGCTCACCGCAGAGGTGGTCTGCGCGAAGGTCAGCGTCGCGTGCGCCGCGCCGTCGGCGAGCTGCTCGATCGACGTCTTGTTGAGGTTGCTGATGTCGTCGCACTCCTGGTGGTAGCAGGCGTCGTAGGCGGTACCGGCGGTGCCGCCGTAGATCGCCGCCTGCTCGGCCGTCTTGATGTCTTCCGCGCCGCTGAAGAGGCCGCCGGCCGGGATGCCCGCGTTTATGAACGCTTCGTAGTCGGAGCGTCCATCGAACTCGGTAGGCTCGGTCTGGAGCCCCTGGGAGGCGAAGTAGTCGAGGAATACGTCCTCTACCGTCCCCGAGCCGCTCGGCCCGGAGGTCCCGAAGGCGTCCCCGTCGCCGTCGTAGACGAACCTGACGAAGTTCGGCGAGCCTATCATGTCGAAGTTCAGGTTGACGGCGATGTCCTTCTGCTGCCTCGCGGTCAGCTGGTTGACATAGTACGTGGAACCGTGGAGCCCCTCCTCCTCGGCGCCCCAGAACGCGAAGCGGACGTGGTTGATCGGCTTGATGTTGAGCTTCTTCATCTGCAAGGCGATCTCGAGGATGCCAGCCGTGCCCGAGCCGTTGTCGTTGATGCCGGGTCCCTCGGGGACGGAGTCGAGGTGAGCCCCCACGACGACCGTACGGTCAGTGCGTCCGCCGGGGTAGTCGGCGATGACGTTCTTGGTCGTGCGGGTTTCGAAGAAGGTCTGGGTCACGATGTGCACGCTCGTACCCTCGCTCGCAAGGCCGTTGAGCTCCTCGCCCACCGCGAAGGTGGTGTCGAGGGCAGGTATGTCCACAGGGTGTCCGAGCGTCCCGTTGATTATGTCGGTGCGGCCGGGCTGCCCTTCGTTGAAGATGATGGCTGCCTTCGCTCCAGCCGCCTTGGCATTCTCGACCTTCACCACGAAGTCGCAGGTGCCTCGCTGGATGAGCGCCACGTTGCCCTCCGTCTGGGCCGGGAAGTCGGAGGCCTCACAGCCGCTGTTCGAGGTGCCCTCCTTGACGCCCGGAGGTATGACGATGTCATTAGTGGGCACGATCTGCCCCCGTACGTCCCCAGATCCGGAGTACTCCATAAGAGCGTAGTCCGTGTTGTGCACGTAGGTGCGGGCGGATGGAGTGAGGCGCTCGAAGGTTGGGGAACCGGTCTCCTCAAAGAACGGGAACTCGAAGGACTGTTCGGTGACGATGGTTACTCTGGAACGCTATCCTGCCGTTCTGGCCGGGGAAGGTCGCACTCGCCGGATCGGAGGGCGCCAACAGCGCCACCCCACTGGCCACCAGCAGGCCAACCGCTATCATGCTAAACACCAGTATGGCGCGTCTCATGAGGAATCCCCCTCCTTCAGTGGGGCGTAAGCAAGGCCCACCCTCCGCCGCCCCAAGTTGTACATTGCCCCAACGCTAGCGAGCAGCGATGAATTCTGGATGAATCGTGCAAAAGCTACCAGGCGAAGTTCGCAGAATTACCCTTCTGAGACTGTTTGAAAAAGCAGGGCGAGGCTGCGGCCAAGCCCGATGGGTGGCATCATGCGGACAGGCGCTACATGATCGGGTCGGAAGCGGGTACAGGAGAGACGTGTGATGAACCTTGACGAGAACGCTGTTGGACGCTTGCTGCGCATGGAGGAGGTGATCCCCGTCATGGAGAGGGCGCTGGCCGCTTTCTCCAGCGGCAAGGTGGTGCAACCCACCCGCGTCATGGTGCCGGTTGCCGAGCATGGGGGCTTCTTCGGTCTCATGCCGGCCTACACCGGCGCGGCCCTCGGCACGAAGCTGGTCGCTTTCTACCCGCACAACACAGAGATACCCACCCACCATGCTACCATCCTCCTCTTCAAGCCCGAGACAGGCGAACCCCTGGTCACGATGGACGGGCGGCTCATCACCGAGATGCGCACCGCGGCTGTCTCGGCAGTAGCAACTGAGCACCTCGCCAGATCCAACGCCTCTGTGCTTGCGATCATCGGCTCCGGGGTGCAGGCGCGCAGCCACCTTGAGGCGCTGCGGCTGGTGCGCGAGTTCCGGGAGGTGAGGGTGTGGAGCCCGCGCCGTGCCCGGGCGTTCGCCGAGGAGTACGGCATCAGTGCCGCGCCCTCGGCGGAGGATGCGGTGCGGGGAGCGGACGTGGTGGTCACGGCCACGACCTCGCCTACGCCAGTTCTCTTTGGGGAGTGGTTCTCGCCCGGGGTACACGTGAACGCGGTGGGTGCGCCCCGCCCGGACTGGCGTGAGCTCGACGATGAGGTACTCGAACGTGCCCGGGTCTACGTCGACTCGCGCGAAGCGGCCCGGAAGGAGTCGGGGGACGTCATAGCCGCAGGTCGTATCTTCGCCGAGGTCGGGGAGGTGGTCTCAGGAGCAAAGCCCGGTCGACAGTCTGACGAGGAGGTGACGCTGTTTAAGTCGTTGGGGTTGGCGGTGGAGGACGTGGCTACGGCGGAGTTGGTCTATAGCAAAGCGCTTGGGTAGCTAACCGACGTCCTCGCGCTTCGCCCGCAACACCGGGTAGCATTAGTGGAATGATCTCGAGCTTCTTCGAACGAGGCCGGTTCGCACTAACGCTGCGGACCGCGCGGTCTCTGCTCGGTGGTGCCACAGGGTTAGAACAGCCGCGAGAGCCCTACGTGCAGGGCGTCACTGCCTACTCGGCAGTCATCTGCTGGGTGAGCCAGCATCCGGGATCAGGCGTGGTGGAGTACGGCAAGACTCCCGAACTGGGGCGTAAGGAAACAGACCCCAGGGTCCGCACGCGCCACGTGGTCGCGCTTGCCGGTCTCGACCCCTGCTCGACTTACCACTACCGCGTGGGAGGTGTCGGCGAGTCCTCTTCGAAGGGAAGCTTGCGCACCGCCCCAGTGGGCGAGGACTCCCGCTTCCGCTTCGCCGTGGTGGGCGATAGCGGCAGCGGAGGAAAGGGACAACTGGCGGTGGCCGCGCTGCTGGGGTGCCTCGAGCCGGACCTGGTCTTGCACACGGGTGACGTGGTCTACCCGGCCGGCCAGGAGCGCCACTACAACCGCCGCTTCTTCGCGCCGTACCGAAACCTCATCAAGACGGTGCCCGTCTTCCCGGTCCTCGGCAACCACGACGTGATGAGGGGCGACGGCACCGCCTTCCTCGAGAACTTCCACCCGCCTCTCGAAAGCCCGCGCGGCACCAAGCGCTACTACTCCTTCGATTGGGGCAACACCCATTTCGTCGCCCTCGACAGCGAGCTGTACCACGGCGATAGAGGTTCTGACCCGGAGAGGCAGAAGGACTTCGTGGAGCAAGACCTGGCTGCCTCGCGCAAGCGCTGGAAGATCGCGTTCTTGCACAGGTCACCCTACGGTTCCTCGAGGCATGGCGGTGACGGGAGGGTAAGGGAGGATCTGGAGCCGCTCTTCGCAAGGCACGCGGTGGACCTAGTCTTCTCCGGCCACGATCACGTCTATGAGCGCACCGTGCCCATAAGGGGAGTGACCTACGTGGTGAGCGGGGGAGGCGGCAGGAGGCTGTATCCAGCGGGCAATGGCGAGTTCACAGCCTCCTCCGTGTCCGCCCACCACGCGGTGCTCGTGCGCGTCAGCGGCAGACGCCTGTTGCTAGAGGCCGTAGAAGTGGGCGGTAAGGTTGTTGACCGCTTGGAACTCTTAGAGCATACGTCCCAGCAACCCTAAGAGGCGAAGGTAACAGACGAAGGCCCCGGGATTTGGCTAGCGCACCCAGGGGCCTCCCCTTTGTTTTCCTCTCTTTCCTACTTGCCTTTACATAGTCGTCTCGAGAACAGCCGTGAAGACCTCTTCGCAGTTCGCGTCAACGTCATCTTCTTCATCGACGTAGGCCGTGTCATCGCCCTCACCGCAGTCAACTACATCCAGTCGACCGTCCGCAGCGCTGATCGTGTCATTGCCGTTGTCGCCGAACAAGTCGTCTTCACCGAAACCGCCATCTATGCGGTCGTTACCGGGTCCGCAACTTATCTCGTCGGCACCACTGCCGCCGTAGCAATCGTCGTTGCCTCCCAGACCCGAGAGCGTGTCTGCGGCACCGAGCCCGTAGATCCGGTCCTTCTGAGAGGTGCCTGTGAGGTCGTCCTGCTTAAAAGTGCCCCTTATGTCTTTGGCCAGCGCCACCCCGCTGAGCAACATCACTCCCACCAATAGCATCCCCCCGAGTAGGACCATCCGTCGTAGCATGATCAGTACCCCCTTTACCAGTAGTGGGGCGGGCACATAAAGGGTCTTGCCCGCCCCGGTTAGCTAACGAGAGAATTCTACACTATTAGGAAGGGACGACGCATCCCTCAAAGAGAGATTACTTGAGCAGCTTGTTGTTAGTAGCGGGGTGCCAAATGCCTGCAGTCATGCTTATTAACCCGAGTGCGTTCCCACCGGCCTGTAGGTGAGTATGAGGACGCCGTCCGGACCGACCTGCTTCGTGTCCACGAGCTCCATTGCCTTCGTCTCTTCCGTGTCCCCGAAAAGACGCTTGCCCGATTGTGAGGATGCGCCGGCCTGCCGTAGGAGGCATTATGCTTGCAATAGTAGTAAGGGCTACCGATGAGGTCGCATCATGAGTGATCGAATGGATGAGATCCGCAGTACGAGGGCCCCGACGCTGAGGGAAGACCAGATCGAGATCCTCAGGCGCTATGGGCAGAAGAGGAAGACGGAGGTCGGAGATGTCCTGTTTAGGGCGGGTGACACCCAGAACGACTTCATAGTCATTCTCGAGGGCGAGGTGGAGGTGGTCGACGACTTCGCAGGCGAGGCACGGACGATAGGGGTCTTCCTTGCTGGCCGTTTCTTGGGTGAGCTGAACATGCTCACCGGACAGGCGATGTACCTCACGGCCGTAGTGCGCGAAGCCGGGGAGGTGCTGAGCATTACTCGCGAGCGGCTAAAGGAGATCGTCACCGAGGAGCCCAATCTCTCGGACGTCATCCTGAAGGCCTTCCTGGCCAGGCGCAAGTACATGATCAAGACCGGCCTGGGCCTGAGGATAATAGGCTCGCGCCACTCGGGCGACGCGGCTCGCCTCAGGGAGGTTGCGGCCCGCAACCGGGTGCCCCACGTCTGGATCGAGCTCGTAGAGGACCCCGAGGCCGAAGCGTTGCTCGAGAGGTTCGGTGCGAAGCCCTCGGAGACGCCGGTGACCGTCTGGCAGGGAGAGGACGTGCTCAAGAACCCGACCAACGCCGAGTTTGCCCGCACCACAGGCCTCGAAGTAGATGCCCCCTTGGAAGGAATCTACGACCTCGTCGTGGTCGGGGCAGGGCCTGCGGGTCTCGGCGCGGCAGTCTACGGAGCGTCGGAGGGCCTCTCTACACTCGCCCTGGAGTCGATAGCCTTGGGCGGGCAGGCGGGCACGAGCTCCAGGATAGAGAACTATCCTGGCTTTCCCGCAGGCCTCTCCGGTTTCGAGTTGGCCAGCCGCGTCCTGGTGCAGGCCGACAAGTTCGGCGCCCGCACTGCAGTGCCCCAGGAGGCTGTCAGCCTAAGAAGGGAGAACGGTCACTACCACATAGAGCTCTCCGAAGGCCGCGAGGTCGCGGCCCGCAGCGTGATAGCCGCAACAGGGGCCCGCTACCGCAGGCTGCAGGTGCCCGGCCTGGAGCGTTTCGAGGGCGTGAGCGTCCACTACGCCGCTACGGAGGCCGAGGCACAGAGGTGCGAGGGTGAGGAGGTCGCGATCGTTGGCGGGGGCAACTCGGCGGGCCAGGCGGCGCTGTTTTTGGCGGGACGCACGAGGCGGGTTTACCTGCTCATAAGGGGAGAAGATCTAGGCAAGAACATGTCGAGGTACCTCGTCGACCGGATAACGAACGCCGCGAACATCGAACTGCTGGTCAGCACCGGGGTGAGAGAGCTCACGGGAGAAGACCGCCTGAAGGGGCTCGTGATCGAGGACAACCGCTCGGGGGAACGCCGGACCCTTGGGGCGCGGGCACTCTTTGTCTTCATCGGCGCGGAGGCCAACACCGGTTGGCTCCAAGGTGCCGTCGACCTGGACGAGCGCGGCTTCGTCCTGACCGGTAGGGAGCTGGACGATTCTGCGCTCCATGACGACGACTGGCAAGAACGTTCGCGTGAGCCGTTCCTCCTGGAGACGAGCATGCCAGGAGTATTCGCAGCGGGTGACGTGCGCAGCGGCTCGATCAAGCGGTGCGCCTCCGCAGTGGGGGAGGGCTCTATGGCAGTGAAATTGGTCCATCAATACCTGGCCGATGTTGGCGTGTAAAAAGCGTGAGGATTCCGCCCCTCACCGCCCTCGAGGGGCCTCCTACGCAGATCTGCCCGCGGATAGCGCTAGAGAAGACTCCGAGAGCAGTTGATGAGGCGCATGTACTTATTCCAGCAGTCCTCTTGCTCTCTCCTTAATGCTACCCTGTGGCGGTGGTGGGCTACGGCCCCCAGTCGGGTGAAGAGTTGTACTTAAACCTCTCGCAGTTGGGGGCGACCACATCTTTGCGGTCAGCGCACCCTATGCGGTGTCCATAGCTCAGCCACTTATGCCGCCTCCCAGCCTGTAGCGTGGCGCAAATCGTACAGATCCCCGTGCCACGCATCCGCGTCCATTAGCTTGCCTGCTACCTTGGCCGTGCTTGTAAACTGGCTGACCGTCTTGCTGCGGTGGCCCCAGCGGGCTTTTGCAAACGGGTGATAGCCGACGTTGACGATCTCGTGCCAGAGTGCGGAGGCGGAGGCGCGCTTGGAGCCAAGGTAGTAGGCGGCATCCCAGAGGCGCACGTTGTCAAACGTGCTTAGGTCTATGCCGCCTATGGAGTCGGTGTAGTTCTTGCCAGCGTACACAAATATGAGCGGCTCGCGGCCTATTTGCTCTCGCAGCTGCCGTATAAACCCGTACAGATGGTCGCGCTTGGGACTAAGACTCGGGAAGTTAGGGTACGCCTCGAAGTCTATTAATGGGCACTGGCCGCGCCCCCAACCGCCAGCACCGGCTACATGCAGGAAGTGCGCAACCTGCTCGCGGATGGGCGCGTTTACGAGGTAGTGGTAGGGGAAGCGCACAAAGCCTGCCTCCTTAGAGCGCCGGGCGTTTATGGCGTAGTAGGGGTCGGTGTAGCGCTTGCGGTTAGGGTATGGTCCCTCCGTTGCCTTTATGCCGCAGTAGCGGAATGCCTCTTGCCATATCCTGTGCCAGTCAAGCTCGCCCTGCCAGTGGGATACGTCGATGCCAAACACCACATCGAGCAGGTCGCGCTGTACATCCTCATCTGCTGTGGGCTCGGCATGTTGCTCGGCCCGGAACGCCTCGGGCCTAAGGGTGCCCGCTTTCATCCCGCCAAACTCGTGCTCTACCTGCGTTTCACTATTGATACCCGCGTAAAATCGTTCCAGGTCAGCCGCCTGTCGTGCCGCTTCGGCTTCGCGCTGCTTGAGTAGCGTACCCGCCGCCACGGCGGCCCCGGCAGCCGCCTTGAGTAGCTGCCGTCGAGAGATCCGGCCGGTGGCGAGGGCACGCGTCAGATCGTCGAATCGCTCCTGATTCATCCCCCACTCCTCCCGCACACACTTCCATAAAGAAGGCTAGATGAGTGAAGCGCTACTCGCATGTGGAAGATGTCGTAACTATTGGGTCGCATCCGCTCCTTATCCCCCCTATAAGGGCGGAGCATTGTTACCCCGCCGCTGCTGCTGTTCGACAGTCCGGCTACCTCCCATGCACAGGAGGCCCCTGGGCTTTGCGCCCCCGCCTCACAGCGGGTTTGCCTTTATCGCGGCGCCGGAGCGCCAGCGCTTGTGAACTATCGTACTAAATTGGAGCTCTCCAGTCTATAGGCAAGATGTCCATTTATCTGAAGGGAGGCTGGCTAGCTTATATGCTAGGAGGCGATTTCTGAGGATGAACTTTGGAGAACTCCGTCAACGCGAAGGTCGCAGAAGTCGTCTTCCACGCTGTGAATAAGCTAAGGGACGTGTGGTGACCGCAAACAGAGTAGGGTCGCGTGCACGGCGTCTGGCTCGACGCGCACGTGAGGGTGGACCCGAACTCGTCTTACCGTCTCCCCGCGGCGGCCACCCGGTTCTTGCCCGCTCTCTTGGCCCGGTACAACTCATCGTCTGCCTTCTCGACGAGCTGCTCCAGGCTGGACACGTCCTCGGTGAGAGCAACGACGCCCACCGAGACCGTTACGGAACTACCCAGAAGGGTTTCATTCTCAATTGCGCTCTCGTGTTCGACTCCGTGGCGTACGCGTTCGGCGACCTCGATGGCGTCTTCTATATTGCCGCCCATCAAAACAACGAACTCCTCGCCTCCGTAGCGGGCCACCACATCGTCCGCCCGCGTCGACTTACGCAACACGCGTCCTACGCAGCGCAGGGCCTCGTCCCCGCTCCCGTGCCCGTAGCGGTCGTTGTACGACTTGAAGTTGTCCACATCAAGCACGGCGCGGGCGAGGGGCAGAGCGTTTCTCTTATAGAGCTCTATCCGCCGCTCCGCCGCCCGGTGGAAGTAGGATCGACTTACCAAGCCGGTCAGGTGATCCACGTTGGCCGCCCTCCTCAATGAGGAGATTTCCCCTTTCTCCGCTCGGCCTATCAGGTGCAAGGCCAAACCTACAAAACATACGGCGATCAGTTCGGCGACGTCTGCGGCGGCGTCCTCTATCGTGCTTAGTCGAGAGAAATCCGCCCACACCTCCGCCGTTTGTGCGGCTGTGATCAGGACTGCAGCGACTATCGAGATCCGTAGGGCGAGCCGGTGGGAGGAGAGTGTCAGCCCGGGCGCCACTCGCAGCGCCAGAAGGATTACGAGGCCTCCCACAGCGGCGGTCAGCGCGTCGAAGGCGATCTCGAAGATGTGCGGCGAGACTAGCGCGTTGGCCATACTATCTCCATGTTAGCGATAGTGCTCAGAAACCTCATTCCAGTAATCTGCGACCTTTGATCAGGCACGACCGTGCGGCTTGTCCTTCACCCACTCTGTGAACCGCCGCACTCCGGGATGGTCTCTAAGCGCCTCCACGGAATCATAGCCTCGTTCGAGGTCTTTGTTGCCGATAGAGACGTGTACGTTTCTGTGACAGGGGCCGCACAGGGTGACCGTCTTGCCCGGATCGCGCCGCTCGAGCTCTTTTCTACCCTTCCTTCTGCGCTTCATCTTTCTGGAGCGAGAGCGCGGCAAGAGATGGTGGCGGGTGAGACGATCCTCTCCGATGAGCCTGCCGCACAGCTGGCACCTGCCTGCGGTGCTATGCCCTGAGTTCTCATCACTTGGAGCCATTCCGAGGATTATACGGCCAGTCTACGCGAACGCCCCTGGAGACCTAGTTCTATGTGTAGGAACATCAAGACTCTTTTCAACTTCGCACCAACGGCAACCGATGAGGAGATAAAGGCCGCTTCGCTGCAGTACGTGAGGAAACTAACTGGCTTCAACAAGCCATCCAAGACAAACGA
>DASSCV010000031.1:0-9153 GCA_035697505.1 Rubrobacter sp. | reverse complement strand
CGGAGGCGACAATCGGCGCCGGGCTTGTGGGGGATGACCGGGGCATGGACGGTGTGCTCGCCGCGCTCTACGATGGCGAAAAAGACAGCAAGAACGTGGGGCATGGGGGATCTCTCCCCAACGTCACCCGCTGGCTCGGCGACATCCGCACATACTTCCCCTCGCCCGTAGTGCGCGTGATGCAGAAGGATGCCCTGGACCGGCTCGGCCTCCAGCGCATGCTTCTCGAACCGGAGATGCTCGAAGCCGTCGAGCCGGACGTACACCTGGTCGCCACACTCATTTCCCTGGGTCGCGTCATCCCGGAGAAGACCAAGGACTCAGCCCGCCGGGTGGTGCGAAAGGTGGTCGAGGAACTGGAGCGCCGCCTCGCGCAGGAGACCGAGCAGGCCGTGCGCGGCGCCCTGAACCGGGCTGCCCGCACGAGCCGCCCACGTCCGGCGGACATAGACTGGGAACGCACCATCCGCGCCAACCTGAAGAACTTCCTGCCCGAACGCGGGACGATCATCCCCGAAAAGCTCGTCGGACACGCGCGCAGGAAGAGGACCGCGAAGTTGCGCGACATAGTCCTATGTGTTGACCAGAGCGGTTCGATGGCGACGAGCGTGGTGTACTCAGGGATCTTCGGGGCCGTGCTCGCTTCCATCCGGTCTGTAAACACCAGGATGGTCGTCTACGATACTGCCGTCGCGGACCTCACCGAAGACCTGCAGGACCCCGTAGACATCCTCTTCGGGACGCAGCTCGGAGGCGGGAACGACACGCCCCGAGCATTATCGTACTGCCAGAGCATCATCACCCGCCCGGCCGAGACGGTCATGGTGCTGGTCACCGACTGCTACGAGGGAGGTCTCTCAGAGGCCATGCTGGAGAGGACGGCCCGTCTAGTGGACAGCGGCGTTACGATGATCTGCCTCCTCGCCCTCGGCGACGACGGAGCCCCGAGCTATGACCGCAATCAGGCCGCCGCTATGGCCTCTTTAGGCGTCCCGACGTTCGCCTGCACCCCTGACCTCTTCCCCGGCATGATGGCGGCCGCGATACAGAAGCAGGACCTTGAACTCTGGGCCGCCCGCAACGATATCGTGACGGCCCGCGGCGGCTGAACGGGATCGCCGGCTGCCCAGGGCGAGTTCTTCAACGAGTCATGGATGGTTTCCAGGTCCAGTCTTCTTTGCTGATGACCTACCCGTCGTGTCGCCACCCCGGTTCATGGACTTCCTCTAATCCGGGATCTCAACCTTCTCCAAGCCTTCCTCGGCAGGCGGATATCGCGGGTCCACCGCCTCCAGGGTGTCAGCGATGGTGCGGGCGACGACGAGGTTGCGGTACCACTTCTTGTTGGCCGGCACGATGTACCACGGGGCGTGCTCGGTCGAGCAGTTGCCAAAGGCGTCCTCGTAAACCCGTTGATAGGCATCCCAGAAGGCCCGTTCCTTTATGTCGTTCGAGGAAAACTTCCAGCGTTTGTCCGGGTCGTCGAGGCGCGACCGGAGTCGCTTTTTCTGCTCGGCCTTGGAGATGTGAAGGAACAACTTGAGGACGGTTATGCCGTTCGCGGTGAGGCCGCGCTCGAAGTCATTGATCAGCTCGTAGCGCTCTCTCCAGATGTCCTCAGGGACCAAGTTCTTGACCCGTACGACGAGCACGTCTTCGTAGTGGGAGCGGTTGAATATGCCGATCCTGCCCTTTGCCGGGGCGCTCTTGTGGTACCGCCAGAGGAAGTCGTGGTTGGCCTCTTCGGCACTGGGGACCTTGAATGACGATACCCTGCATCCCTGTGGGTTGACGCCGCTGAAGACATGCTTGATGGTGCCGTCTTTACCTCCCGTATCCATGGCCTGCAGCACGATCAGCATTCCACGCTCGTTCTCCGCGTAGAGGCGCGCCTGGAGGTTCTGTATTCGCCTGCGTTGCTTCTCCAACTCCCTGGCGACATTCTTCTTCTTCCCGTAATGCTCGGTCTCGTCTGGGTCTATCGCCGCTAGAGATACCCTGTTACCCGGCTCGACCCGGTAGCGTGGGTAATCGGGTTCGGGTGGCTGGTCCTTCGCGCCTCTCTGCGCGTCGCCGTCCTGATTCAAAATACTCCTTCCCCGTATGTACGGGTAATGTACCCTTTTCCTGAGAAACCGAGCGCGAAAGCTAGGAATCGTTCCTGACGAAGATCGAACGCGCTAGCGGCTCTCCGAGGGCGTAGACCTCCGCCTCCTCGTCCTCGACGATCACAACACCGTCCAGGGCCCTTACCTCCCTGACACTCAACAATCTCCCTGGGACCAGGTTGCGTTCACCCAAGTAGTCGAGCATGGCGGCATCCTCGTCCCTGACCTTGGAGATGCGGAGCCGCTGCCCCGCGACGGCCTGGCTCAGCGTAAAGGAATCGTCCTCTTCAAGGGTGCCTTCTGCCGAGGGGATGGGGTCTCCATGCGGGTCGTGATCCGGATGCCCCAACAACTCCGCCAGACGCCCGGTGAACACGTCCGAAACGGCGTGCTCCAGCCGCTCTGCCTCATCGTGTACCTCCTGCCAATCGTAACCTAGGTGCTCCAACAGGAAAGTCTCGATAAGACGGTGTCGCCGTACCAGCCGTAAGGCCTCTTTTCGGCCGCGCTCGGTAAGCGTCGCTCCCCTGTAACGCTCGTACCTGACGAGACCCATCTCCTGTAACCTCGCGAACATGTTGGTCACCGAGGCCGGCGAGACGGAGAGCCGCGTCGCCACACTCTTGGTCGAGGCAGCACCCCCTGAGTCCGCAGCGAGCTCCCAAACAGCCTTCAGATAATCCCCGACCGAGGAAGAAGGGGAACGAGTCTCCGCGAGGTCGTTCATCTCATAGCTCATGTTAGACGATGCAAAGCTTTTGGCAAGAGCAAGGTGCCTTGACTATTCATCGTAGCTCAATAGGATTATTAGCCAGGACTAAATTCAAGATGATAGAGGTTTTCATGAGTGGACGGGCTGACGATGTGATAAGAGGTGTCGAGGGAGTGTTGCCTGGGGAGAGTGCGACTGCGCGGGCTGCGCACGAGGCGCTGAAGGGTGACAGGAGGGGGATTCGCAAGCTTCTACCCTTTCTCGGGCCTGCGTTTATCGCTGCGGTTGCGTACGTGGACCCTGGGAACTTCGCGACGAACATCTCGGGTGGGGCGCAGTTCGGGTATCTGCTGTTGTGGGTTATCCTCGCCTCCAACCTCATGGCCATGCTCATCCAGTCGATGTCGGCCAAGCTAGGGATCGCGACGGGCAAGAATCTGCCCGAGGTTTGCCGGGCGCGTTTTCCGCGGCCTGTAACGTTCTTGCTGTGGGTCCAGGCCGAGGTCATAGCGATGGCGACGGATCTGGCTGAGTTTATTGGGGCTGCGCTGGCTCTTAACCTACTCTTCGGAATACCGCTCTTCCCTGCCGGCCTACTTACGGCCGTGGGGGCGTTCGGGATACTCGAGTTGCAACGAAGGGGCTTCAGGCCGCTGGAGGCGGTCATCACGGCCATGGTCGGGGTCATCGTCGTCGCTTTCGCCTTCCAGATGTTCTACGCCGAGCCCGAGGCAGACAGGATACTAGCCGGGCTCTTCACGCCTGGGTTCGCAGGGACCGAGAGCGTGCTGCTGGCTGCCGGAATCCTCGGCGCCACGGTAATGCCGCACGTCATCTACTTGCACTCGGCCCTCACGCAGCGCAGGGTAGTAGGCAAGACCGAAGAGGAGAAGCGCAAGATCTTCCGTTTCGAGCTGGTCGATGTGGTCATCGCCATGGCCATCGCGGGGACCATCAACGCGAGCATGCTCATCATGGCCGCGGCCCTCTTCCACTCGGCCGGGCTCACAGGCGTCGGCGACATAGACAAGGCTTTCGAGCAGTTGCGCATACTGGAGGGCAACACTCCGGCCATCCTGTTCGGGGTCGCCCTGCTCGCCTCCGGGCTGTCGAGCTCTTCTGTGGGCACCCTGAGTGGGCAGGTCGTCATGCAGGGGTTCATAAGTCGGCAGATACCGCTGTTCTTGCGCCGCCTGATCACCATGATGCCAGCCCTGATCATCCTGGCCATTGGCCTCAACCCTAGCCGTTCGCTGGTAATAAGCCAGGTGGTGCTCTCCTTCGGCATCCCGTTCGCGCTCGTTCCTCTGCTCATCTTCTGCCGCAACAGGGACATTATGGGCACGCTCGTCAACCACCGTCTCACAACGACCGTTGCGACGGTCGTTGTCTTCCTCATCGTTTCGCTCAACGTCTTCCTGCTGTACCAGACCTTCTTCAGCGCATGATCCTGGGCTGATGGCACGCCGTGCGTAAGGTTCGAGCCCTAGGCACGGCGTCGTCTTCTGCAGAGTGCCGCTTGCTCTATACTGCCGCCGAGATGCGAGAGAGGAGGTTATCCGGCGGCAAGGCCTCGAGGCTGGCCGTTTACTCCTGGATCCTCTACGACTTTTCGAACACCATCTTTTCGGTCACCATCCTCTCCTTCTACTTCCCGCTCTGGGTCGAGGAGCAGGTAGGGAGCGGAGGTCTCCTCTCCGGGGCCGGGCTCGTCAACTCCGCGACGGCAGTCTCCGCGCTGTTCGTCGTACTCACGGCGCCCGTGCTCGGGGCTGTAGCCGACCTGCGGCAGCGGCGGGTACCTTACCTGATCCTGCTCACCGTCATCGCGGTCGTGCTCACAGCCGCGCTGGACGTGGCCGGCGGGGTCGTGGTTGGGCTCGCGCTCTTCGTGGCGGCCGACCTTGCCTACCAGTCTGCCCTTGTGTTCTACAACGCGCTGCTGCCCGTCGTCTCGGCTGGGCGCGGGGCAGGCAGGGTAAGCGGCTACGGCACCGCAGTGGGCTATGTCGGTACCATCCTCGGCCTGATTGTGCTGACGTACTTCGTCGAAAACGGAGAGACGGTGCGCCCGCTGCTCGGGCCTCTTGGAGGATGGCTCGAGACCGGTGACGAAGTCTACTCCAACGCCTTCGTGCCGACGGCCGTTATCTACCTCGTCTTCTCGCTGCCTGCTTTCTTCTTCGTGCCCGACCCTGCGGTGCGGGCGCGGCGGCCTGTGGTCCTCGGAGCAACCTACCGCGACGTGGTCCGCACCGTGAAGAACCTGCGCGCTTACGCAGGAGTAGGTACGTTCATCCTGGCTACGGTACTCTACACCGACGCGGCGAATACCGCAGTCGCAAACATGGCGCTCTACGGTAGGGTGGTCTTCGAGATGGACGGCACGCAGGTAAGGAACCTGCTCCTCTTCTCTACGGTCTTCGCCGTGGTCGGCTCGGCCGGCTTCGGTTTCCTGACGGACACGGTAGGGCCCAAGAGGTCCCTCGTCGGCGTACTCGTTCTGTGGCTCGTCGCTATCGTGCTCTCTGCCGCGGCCCTGGGAACTTGGATGCTCTTTCTCGCGGGGCCAATCGTGGGGATAGCGTTAGGAGGGATGTGGACGGTGGGGCGGGTGATGCTCGTCGCCCTCTCGCCACCCGAGAAGCTAGGAGAATTCTTCGGGCTTTTCTCCCTGGCCGGGAAGGTCTCCGCGATCTTCGGGCCCGCGCTCACGGCCGTGCTGCTCTTCGTCTTCGGGGGAGGGCCCTACGGATACAGGATCTCCATAGGTTCGCTCGCCATCATAATGGCCCTGGGCCTCTTCTTCCTCCTCCGCGTCCCCGACGTCCGCCCTGAACGCAATGTCGACGAGTTCGCCCCGAAGACGGGTACCCCCCTTGATTCGCCGGCCCCGTGAGCAGAAGATGTACGCCATGAGGGGGAAGGATAGTCGGAGGACCGCAACATGAGGCTCGTCGCGCTACGGGGCCAGATCGTTACGGACTACGAGGTGTGGTCCGATGGCACAGTCCTTCTCGGTGAAGGATCCATCGCGGACGTGAGCCCCGATGACTCTCTCCTCGCCGAAGCGGATGAGGTCCACGATCACCCCGAGTCCCTGATCCTGCCCGGCTTCGTCGACTTGCAGGTCAACGGGGCCTTCGGTGTCGACGTTGCCTCGGAGAGCGCGCGCCTGCCCGAACTCTCCGAAGCCCTGCTCTCGACGGGAACCACCTCATACCTGCCCACGGTCATCTCTTCGCCCGAGGGCCTCTACGAGGAGGTCCTGCCGGCGATCGGGACTCCTAACGCGTCAGGTGCCGAGGTGCTTGGCGTCCACCTCGAAGGTCCCTTTATAAGCATGCAGAAGAGGGGTGCGCACGCTGCTGCACACGTGGCGATGCCTGATGCGGTGTTGCTCGCCCATCTCCTCGACCTCGGGCCCGTGCGCATGATCACGCTTGCCCCCGAACTGGAGGACGCTGACAGGCTGATCTCGTTCGCCGCGAACCGTGGGGTGGTTGTCTCGGCCGGCCACTCCGACGTCGCTTTCGAGCCGGCCTACGACGCTCTGGATGGGCAGGTCGCAGGCGTCACGCACCTCTTCAACGGGATGAGCGCGATGCACCACCGCGAGCCAGGGCTGCCTGGGGCCGCCTTCGCCCACCCGAGGGCCGTCTGCGGTCTGATCGCCGACGGTCTGCACGTCCATCCCGAGATGGTCGGGCTCGCCTTCCGTATGCTCGGTCCTGACCGCCTCTGCCTCGTCACCGACGCCATAGCCGCAACGGGCATGGAGGACGGTGAGTACCGTCTGGCTACCCGCACCGTGTACGCCGACGGCGGCGTCCCGAGGCTGGGGAGCGGGTCGATCGCCGGGAGCATGCTTACTATGAGAGAGGCGTTTATGAACATCCTGGCCTTCACCGGCTGCACCGTCCCCGAGGCTGCGCGTATGACATCCACCTCCCCGGCGAAGCTCGTCGGCGAAGGCCGCCGCAAGGGCCGCCTCGTCCCGGGCTACGATGCCGACGTGACGATCCTGACGCCCGACCTCTCCGTGGAGACGGTATGGCGAGGTGGCAAGCTGGCCTACTCATGGGAGGGCGTATGAGACGACAATTTGGTGCCGTAACGGTCGAGTGCGTCATGGGAGACATAACCTCCCAGGAGGACGTGGAGGCCGTGGTCAACGCGGCGAACGCGCGACTCGAACCCGGCGGAGGGGTCGCAGGGGCCATCCACCGCGCCGCCGGACCCGGACTCGCCGAGGAAGCCAGGCCACTCGGCCCTATACAGCCCGGCGAGGCGGTCATCACCGGTGCGCACGGGCTTCCGAACCGTTACGTCGTTCACACTTTGGGACCAGTCTACGGCCAGGATCGCCCCGAGGCAGAGCTCCTGGAGGCCTGCTACCGCAACTCACTCGCGCTCGCCGAGGAGAACAGCGTGGAGTCCATCGCCTTCCCCGCCATCTCGACCGGGATCTTCGGCTACCCGGTCGAGGAGGCGGCGGGAGTGGCGCTCGGGACGATAAGGGGGGTGGCTGACAGCCTGCAGCACGTGAGCCTGATCAGGTTCGTCCTCCACAGCGCCTCCGATCTCGAAGCCCACGAGAGTGTACTCTCCGAACTCGAGTAGGCGTCTTGCAGAGAGATCCAATTAGCATAAACGTCTCGATGCAAGCGGCTGCCCGGCGGCTTGGGAGGGGAATACTCACTCTGTGGGCTACCGGGCTTACCAATAAACCCTACCCTCTTGCTCCTGACATAGACATCGATCCTCAGAAGGATCTGGGGAGGCCGAGCACGTGCTCGGCGACGTAAGAGAGGATGAGGTTAGTCGAGATCGGGGCGACCTGGTAGAGACGCGTCTCGCGGAACTTTCGCTCTACGTCGTACTCGGCGTCGAAGCCGTAGCCGCCGAAAGTTTGAAGGGCGGCGTTGGCCGCCTCCCACGAGGCGTCGGCAGCCAGGAGTTTCGCCAGGTTCGCCTCGGCGCCGCACGGCTCCCCCCGGTCGAAGAGGGAGGCTGCTTTCTCCACCATCAGCGAGGCGGCTTCGACGTTCGCGTAGGCCCTCGCTATGGGGAACTGGACGCCCTGGTTCTCGCCGATCCTGCGCCCGAACACCGCTCGCTCGCCGGCGCGTTCTGTGGCCTTCTCTATGAACCACCTTCCATCCCCCACGCACTCTGCGGCTATGAGGATGCGCTCCGCGTTCATGCCGTCGATGATGTAGCGGAAACCTTTTCCCTCGTCGCCGATCATGGCTTCCACAGGAAGCCGTAGGCCATCGAAGACTAGCTCGCTGGTCGCGTTGTTCATCATCACGCGTCTCGGTCTCACGGTGAGGCCTTCTGCCTCCCTAAGGTCCACGAGGAAGACGGAGAGGCCGCTGGAACGTTTTTCGACCTCCTCGACGGGTGTTGTGCGGGCGAGCAGGATCATTAGGTCAGACTGCTCGACCCTGGAGATGTAGATCTTGCGCCCGTGCACGACGTAATGGTCGCCCTGGCGCGTCGCCGTTGTCTTTATGGAGCTCGTGTCGGTTCCGGCTTCTGGCTCGGTGACGGCGACGGCCTGAAGCCTCAGATCACCCCTAGCTATCTTCGGCAGGTACTCCCTTCTTTGTTCTTCGGAGCCGTGCCTGAGGAGCGTGCCCATGGTGTACATCTGGGCGTGGGCCGGTCCGGCGTTGGCGCCGCTCCGGTTGACCTCCTCGAGGATGGCGCAAGCGGCAGAGAGATCGAGGCCCAAACCGCCGTACTCTTCCGGTATGAGCGCACCGAGGTAGCCGGCCTCGGTCATCGCCACGACGAACTCCTCGGGGTAGCGGCGCCTCTCGTCGAGGTGTCGCCAGTACTCGCCGGGGAAGCGCGAGCACATCTCCCTGACGCCCCGGCGCAGAGGCTCGTGCGCCTCCGTCAAGACCAGGAGGTCCACGAGGCGGGGACCGGGTGGCATTCCGGGCCTATCTGCGAGACGATGACCACGAAATCGACTTTACCATAACCAGAATTCAGGGGGAGTAGCATGTCGATTAAAGCGGGGTGGCGGGGGCGCTTTTTCGAGGACTTCGAGGTGGGTGACATCTACGAGCATCCCCTGGGACGTACCGTAACGACCACCGACAACCTGTGGTTTACGCTCCTTACGCAGAACACGGCCCCCATCCATGTGGACCACGCCTACGCGGCCCTGACCGAATTCGGCCGTCCTCTGGTCGACTCCACCTTCACCGTCGCCCTGGTTACCGGTCAGAGCGTCACGGATATCTCCCAGAACGTCTTTGCCAACCTCGGATGGGATGAGATCCGGCTCCCCGCTCCCGTCTTCGAGGGGGATACGAT
>DASSCV010000030.1:0-10755 GCA_035697505.1 Rubrobacter sp. | reverse complement strand
CTGACTCAAGGCGAATAACACTGCTCCCGCAACGGCCACTTCTGTCACGACACCGCTCTACAGCACCTCCGTCTCTAAAGCGTTACGACAAACGTTACGAAGTTTGTCTTCACTTGGAGTGAGCCGAACGTCCCAAGTCAGCTTCCAACAGTAAACTCAGCACCAAAAGATCAGTCATTAAGGGTTGCGTTGCTTGCCCGCGTATACTACCGTTATGCGCAATTCTCCGCGTGGGGCGTGAGAAATAGGAGGAGGTTACGCTTATGAGGCGCATGATGTTGTTGATGACGGTGGCGGCGCTGGTTGTGGTTAGCACTCTTTTCGTTGTCTCAGCCTCAGGGGCGCACAAGCATCCAACGGCCAAAGCACAAAAACATCCAACCAGGACGGTCCTTATCCAAGGCTTCCGCTTCAAGCCGGCCAACATCACCATCAAGCGTGGAACGAAGGTCAGATGGATCAACAAGGATAGCCATCCGCACACCGCAACGGCGACCAACAAAAGATCGTTTGACTCCGGACGTTTGGGTAAAGGACAGAGCTATACACACACCTTCAAGAGTGCTGGGAACAAGAAGTACTTCTGCGAGATACATCCCTTCATGAGGGGAAGCGTCGTCGTCAAGCGTTAGCGGTAGATGAGGGGAGGTAGCCCTTCTATCTAGAGAAGGGTTTGGCGTTGCGACTTTCGAGGACCCCCTCATGGCGAAGTTCGCAGAATCAACCTTCTAGAACTTCTGTAAATAGACCAGTTCTCGGCGGTTCGCTACCCTGCGCGCTTCAGGTCGGCGCAACTCAGGATGGGCGGGTTGCCGCTGCCCGCGTTGACGTACTTGGGTTCTCCCGAGAACAGCTTATCGACGGAGGTCTCACGCGGCATGGTGGGGCTCGACCCGTGACCCTCCGAGTCAGACTTCACCTGCGAGAGGGGGCCTCGATCCACCCACCGTACTCGTGGCCGTCCTCCTTTCTGTTCTCCGCGGTTGCCTTCAGACCACCTCGAAGTTGGCCATCATCATCATGTCCTCGTGCTCTAAGTTGTGGCAGTGCAAGACGTACTTGCCGCGGTAGCCATCGAAGCGGGCAAGAACGCGCGCGACCTCGAACGGTCGCAGGTCTATGGTGTCCTTCCAGCCGGCGTCGGTGGGCGGCGGCTCGCCACGGTTGCGGGATAGCACCTTGAAGTGGATCAGGTGGATGTGCACCGGGTGGTGCGCATCCGTGGTAAGCTCCCAGATCTCGGTCGAGCCCAGCTTGGGGCGGGCGTCGATGCGCGAGGGACTGAACACCTTCCCATTGATGGCCCACATTATGTGGCCATTATGCGGAGCCCGGGTGAAAGCGAACTTGCGCGTGAGCCGAGCGTTTGACTCGCCAAGCGCCTGGACCTCATCCCTGTCCGAGAGCCGCTCGGGCACCGCGCTCCGTTCCTTCTCTTTACGGACGACGTGGAAGCGCAAAACCCGTGAGGTGGTGCCGAAGCCGAGGCGGTTCTTCAGCGTGACCTTCGTTCCGACTGGGTATTTGGAGAAGTCGATCACCACGTCGAAGCGCTCTGCCGGGGCGATGGGGATCGTATGGTGGGAGATGGGAGCCCCAAGTAGCCCCCCGTCGCTGCCCACCTGCACAAAAGGGAGACCGTCGGACGGCTCAGGATCGAGCGCGAGCCTGTAGCGGCGGGCGTTCGAGGCGTTGAGTATCCGGAAGCGGTAGCGAGTGTTGGAAACCTCCATAAAGGGCCAGGGAACGCCGTTGACCAGGATGGTGTCTCCAAGAACTCCGTCCATGTAGTTGCCCTTCACGCCCGGTTTGCCCTGTAGTGAGGGGTCGAGGGAAGGGTAGAGGAACGAGCCGCCCTCGCCGAAGGCGCGGTCGCAGATCATGAGCGGGATGTCCTTTTTGTCCTTCGGGAGCGGCAGCTCGTCCTCCTCCTCGTCGTGGACGATGTGGAAGCCGGCCAGTCCCCGCCAGACCTGCGGACCGGTGAAATCCATGCGGTGGTCGTGGTACCAGAGGGTCGCGGCGCGTTGCTCCAGCGGGTAGACATAGTCCTTGCTCCCTCGGTGAAACGACCAAGCCGGATGGGCAGGGTGCTCATGGTGGGTGTGGGAGGAGCTCCTCATCGGGAGAATCAGGTCGGTGGGGTAGCCGTCGCTCCCTGGTGGCGTCCTCCCGCCGTGCAGGTGCGTCGTGACCGGGACCGGCAGCTCGTTATGGTAGCGCACAATGATCTTCCGACCGCTGCGGCTCTCCATGGTGGGGCCGGGGAAGATCCCGTCGTAGCCCCAGAGCGCCGTCGTGAGCCCGGGCAGGATCTCGGCCTTTCCTTCCTTGTGCGTGATCTCGTAATAGTCCGTGGGGGTTCGCGCCCCACGCGCCCGAGAATCCCTGCGCACCGGTTTCAGGACAGGGGGCACGAGTAACGGGAGCGTAAAAGGCTTCGGCAATTGCGCCTTGCTGCGCAGCAGATTACCCGTCGTCCTGCTGGCCCTCCCCGAAGGCGAAGAGGCGGAGGCGCCGGAGGAGAGCGCGAGTCCCGCTCCACCCACGAGCCCCAGCTTCAAGAATTCATTGCGCGTAATTGCCATGCAACTCGTCCCTTACGAACCGCTCATCTTAGGGGCAAACTTCCAAGCCCCTACCCGTCTCGGTTCTTGTTGTGTGCGTAGTCTAGCGACCGTTGGGACTAGCCGCGTACGCCAAGTGGCATATTTTTGTTGTTATCTTCGCGCAAAGTGGGTTCTCAGAGGTTCGTGAGTGTGGTCCGAAGATGTGCCCTCTGACACCTACAAAATCCAGGGACTAATTCATCTTGAGAGAATACCGTATAACTTTGAGTAATATGAAGTTTGCGGATATAATATGTAAAAATGTCGTTCAACAGATACAATTCTGGGACGGATATGAGACAATAGCGAAGCGTGCTTGACAGCTCGCACAGAAGAACGCTTCGGAACAACAGCACGATTGAGGGGGGGTAGGAAAAGTGACATGTCGTCCCGTTGGTTGATAGGGGGCTTCAGCGCGCACACTTCGCATCGCCGTTATCCCCATTCTTTGGTTGGTGGTGCTCTCAGCCGCGGCTTGCGGTCAGACACCGCTGTGGTAGGGCGGCTCTAGGCTGACATGGTCTTGATCTCTTGGATGGTGATGCTCTCGGTCGCGGCCGACGATGCCTACACACAACCCAAGTCTCTAACGGGAAGTGCGCCGGAGCTTCCTGGCTTGCGAACTGACCCATGAAGGAGGGAATGGGTAGCGATGAGCAGTAAACCCTTAAAGATCTTATTCGCCATCGCCGAAGCCTATCCTTTTATCAAGGTCGGTGGACTCGCCGATGTGGGTGCTTCTCTGCCGAAGGCGCTGGCCCGGCTTGGCCACGACGTGAGGCTGGTCCTGCCGGGTTACTCGTGCGTGGGAGCTGGGAGACCAAATGTATCGCTGGAGATTCCGATGGGGCCGGAGACGGAGCTGGCCCACGTTGACTATCACGGCGTGCACGGAGGCGTAAGCGTCTATACGGTGGGTAACGAGAGCTACTTCGATCGGGAGGCGGCATACGGCGGCTACGAGGATGACGACGTCGCCCCCTTCGTGCTGTTCTCCAAGGCCGTTGTGGCGTTTGCCGCTCGCTCGGAGTGGAAGCCCGACGTCATCCACTGCAACGATTGGCACCTGGGGCTGGTCCCGCAGTACGTTCGTTATGGCCCGGATCGGGCGGCGTTGGGTCGTACCAGGACGGTGCTCACCATCCACAACCTCGCCTATCAGGGACACTTCGGACCGGAGACGGAGGTCCTCGCCGGGCTGGAAGACGGCGAGGGCAGCATGCTGGCGCGGGGGATAGCCTTCGCCGATGCCGTGAACACCGTCAGCCGGAGCTACCTGGAGGAGATCCTCACCGTCGAACACGGGATGGGCATGGACGGCTTGCTGCGCTCCAGAATGGGTGACCTCTACGGCATCCTCAACGGCGTGGACTACGAGGAGTTCGCCCCCGAGACAGACCCTTACATTGCCGCGCGTTACGACGGATCATTCGTCGAAGGCAAGCGGAGGAACAAGGCAGTTCTCCAAACGTTGAGCGGTCTGGAGCCGAATCCGGAAGCGCCCCTGCTCGGCATGGTGGCCCGCCTCGTGGATCAGAAAGGCGTGGACCTTCTGTGTAGGAGCATGGACGAGATGACTGCACTGGACGCTCAGGTCGTGATCATGGGCCGGGGAGATGAACATTACGAGCGGGCGCTGGAGGAAGCGGTGTCCCGTCACGCCGGCGCCGTCGCCTACCACGCCACCAGTGAGGAAGCGCTGGCGAGGCAGGTGTATGCCGGGTCGGACTTCTTCCTGGCCCCTTCCACCTTCGAGCCTTGCGGCCTTGGACCTCTGATCGCGCTGCGCTACGGTTCCATCCCCATCGCCCGTCGCACCGGCGGCCTGGCCGAGACCATCCTGGATCAAACCCGGCACCCGGAATCCGGCCTGGGCTTCACCTTTGCCCGCCGCTCTCCGGGGTCCCTGGTGAAGGCGGTGAGCACAGCCCTGGAGACGTATAGCCGCAAGAGCGAGTGGCAGGCCCTGCAAGGGCGGGCCATGGGCGCCAACTTCTCGTGGGAGGACGCTGGCCGGGCGTACGAGCGGCTCTATGCACGGGCCCTCGCCGGACGCCGGACGACCGCGCTCGCCAGAAACAAAGGTGCGCCGCTCACCCACGTGGGATTCCGGGGGAGGACGCGGTCCAAGCGGGTCGTACCCCTGGCTCTAGTGCACCACGCCAACCAGTATCTCATCACCGACGGCTACGACAACCGGGAGGGGATCACGGAGATAGTGGAGGGCTACGCGGCGGCGCTCAGGCTGCACGGGAAGTACGGTATCCCCGCGAGCCTCCATCTGAGCGGAACCCTGATCGAGACGCTCGCCTGGCACTACCCGTGGTTCCTGGATCTGGTGAGGGACCTGCGGGAGAAGGGGCTCATCTCCCTGATAGGCGGAACGTACTCCGAGAACGTTATGCCACTGTTCGAGCCTTCGTTCAACTCGCGGCAGCTCGACGAGTTCCTCTGGCTCTATCGCCGCCACCTGGGCCGACCACCGGAAGAGGTCGAGGTCTGCTGGGTGCCGGAACGCGTCTGGGACACCGAGAAGCTGGCACACACTCTGACCAGCAGCGAACTGGCAAATGGTGGCTACCGCTTCGTCCTGCTGGACGACCGGCTGCTATACCCCACCAATGGCTCCTATGCGGGTAGCCCGCGCGCACGATTCGACTCGATCGGACCGTTTGACTCGAACGCCAGCCGGTCCCATTCATACGATAAACCCGCTATGACCGAAACCTACAGGACCTACCGCATCGCCGAGACGAGCGGCCTGGTAATGGTGCCCATCTCGGCCAATCTGCGCTACTGGGTACCGCCCCGCTTCCCCGAGCACTGGCGGCGCCTGGAGAAGACGGTCAAATCGCTCAGCCAGAATGGCGGGGACGACACTCTCCTCGTATACGCCGACGACCTGGAGAACACGGCGGGCGTCGGCGGTTGGGACGCCAGCGCTCTCGGACGTTACGACGCCTTTCTGCGCTGGGTAGCGTCCCGAGAGGACGTGGCTCCCGTCTTGATGTCCGAGTGGCTGGTCGGACACCCGCCGCAAGAAGAGCGGAGGCTGGAGCCCGGCACCTTCTTCGAGGTGGCGCAGCAATGGGAGGCGGGCGAAGACTACCGCGGATGGTGGGAGAACGCCGCATGGTCGCCCTACAGAGAGCGATTGGTCTGCGCCCAGAAAGCGCTGCGCCTGGCGCAGCAGGAAGGCGTGGACCGGCGGTTGCTGGATCTCGCCTGGAAACACCTCCTCGCCTCCGCCTACGAGACCGCCTGGTACGACCCCATCGAGGACGGCTGCGTCGCCGCTCCCTGGGCCAAGGCGGTTGCCAGCCACGCCCGCTCCTGCCTGGTAATGGTAGACGCGGCCCGGTGGTTCGCCAGAAACGAGCGGTCTCCATCCGCGGAAGTCATGGACATAGACGAAGACGGCGAGGACGAGGTGATCCTGAAGGGTGAGCACCTCTACGCCGTTATAGCGCCCGAGCACGGCGGGAGGCTCATCTACCTCTTCACCCTAACACCGGAAGGGGGCGCCCTGGTCGTCGGCAACCCCACCGACGACTGGAACTTCCAGGAGGAGCTCAACCGGTACATGGACCATCCGCCCAACCATCCGGGCGCCCTGGCCGATGTGGGTTATGAGCACGACCGCTATCTGGTTTCCGCCCTCAGCGACGGCACTCACGCCTGGGTGGAGATGACCAACGTCGAGGAGGGCAGCCGCCTGTTCGGGACTCGCAAGAGCGTGCTCCTGCCGCCCGGCCACCCTGCCCTCGCGATCTGCTACCGGATGCCCGAGGGGTCCGGTGACCTCGCCACGGAGACGTGCCTCGCGCCGGACTACTATCGCCTGCTACGCGAAGGTCGCCCCAGCCTGAGCCCGTACAAAGGCGAGAACTGGCGTGGTTTTCGCAACGGAGATGTCGCCGTCTGGCTGGGGCTAGCCGGCGACGAAGAGACCAGCTGGACGGAACCGGCCAGGGCGGAGGCGGGCCACGGGATGAACGTCCGCGTGCAGGCCGACACCTCCCATTTCCACCTCCTGATCTCATGCGGCGACACAGACGAAGACTCGTGCCAGCAACTCCTCCAGGAGCACAGGGCCGCACTCCACGAGATAGGCGAGAGAGCAAGCGCCGTGCATCACAGAGACGGTGTCCTGTTGTGTGGTAAAGGGGAGAGTAAGTGCTGAGAGGTATATTCGGACTGTTCACATCTTCGGGAGGCCAGGGCGAGCGGTCCGCGCTCGTGGCCCTGCGGACCTTTTTGCCTTTCATACGGCCTCACTGGCGCGGGTTTGTCCCGGCGGTGATCGGGGTCATCGCGGCCAGCCTGGTCGCCCTGCTAAAGCCCTGGCCGCTGGGGTTCTTGATAAATCACGTTCTGGAGGTCGGGAAGTCGGATCCCACCAGGCCGGCTTCGCCCACCATGATGATCCTCGCCGTCGCGGGCGCGATAGTTGGCATCGCCGCGCTTCAGGGGCTGTTCAACTATCTCAAGGAGTTCTTTCTCTCGGCTTCGAGCGAGCGGGTGGCGTTCAGTGTACGTCGGGCTCTCTTCGCGCACATGCAGCGCCTCTCGCTCACCTTTCACGACAAGCAGCGCACCGGGGACATGATCACGCGCGTCACCAGCGACGTCACGAAGGTGCAGGAGCTGGTTACGGACAAGCTACTCGTGGACGGGGTAAGCAGCGTGCTGCAGTTCGTCGGCATGCTTACAGTCATGTTCGTCATCGACTGGAGGATCGGCCTGATCGCCACGGTGTGGGCTCCGCTCGTCGTGATCGCCTCCACGTACTTCCGGCGGCGCATCAGAGACGAGGAGCAGCACGTGCGGCTGCGAGAGGGAGACTTTACTTCCCTGACGCAGGAGACCATCTCCTCGATCCGGGTGGTCAAAGCGTTCGCCCGGGAACGCTTCGCGGAAGAGAGATTCGCGGAGCAGACGGGCGAGATGGCGGAACGCAACGTGAACGTGGCGCGCCTGGAGGCCCGTTTCGCCTGGGTTATGACCATCCTGACGGCGGGTGGTCTGGCCACGGTCGTCGCCTTCGGCGCGCACCAGGTCCTCGCCGGGGCGCTCTCCGCGGGCACGCTAGTCGTCTTCTTCCAGTACATGAAAGACCTTCAGAGCCCGCTGAACACGCTTTCGAGGCTCTGGGCCAAGCTCGCGAGGGTCGCGGTGCGAGCGGAGCGCATCATGGAGGTGTTCGACGAGCGCCCGGCGGTTGAAGAGCGACCCGGCGCGCAGAGTGCGCCCCACTTCCGGGGGGAGGTGCGCTTCGAGGGCGTCTCCTTCGGTTACGACCCGGATCAGTCGGTGCTGCGGGACATCGAGCTGGAGATCCAGCCGGGCGAAGTGGCTGCGGTCGTGGGGACCACCGGCGCGGGAAAGAGCACGCTGTCGAGCCTGATCCTGCGCCTCTACGATCCCGTGAAGGGCTCCGTGCTCATAGACGGGCGCGACATTCGCGACTACAAGCCAGATTCGCTGCTCGAGCAGATCGGGGTGGTCCTCCAGGAGTCGCTGCTCTTCCAGACGACCATCCGGGAGAACATCGCGTACGGCAATCCCAAAGCGACCTTCGAGGAGATCCAGGAGGCCGCCCGTGTCGCCTACTGCGAGGACTTCATCCGGAACCTGCCGAAAGGGTTCGACACGGTGGTAGGGGAACGAGGCGGCACGCTATCGGGAGGACAAAGACAGCGCATCGCCATCGCGCGCGCCGTGATCCGGGACGCCTCGATACTCATCCTGGATGAGCCGACGACCGGGCTCGACGCCGAATCGGAGGAGATCGTGATGCGCGCTTTGGAACGACTTATGGAGGGTCGCACGACGCTGATGATCGCCCACAAGCTCTCCACCGTTCACCGGGCCGACAAGATCTACGTCCTCGAGGAGGGCACGATCGCCGAGGAGGGATCGCACGAAGAACTCATGGCGAAAAGAGGTATCTATGCGCGCGCCCACCAACTGCAAACGATATAGCCGACGAATAGCGGATGGAGAATTTGTCGTGGCGCGATCCTGCAACTCGAGAGGAAGGCTGCCTCATGTCTAAGTCCGCAGAGAGAGCCAAGCAACAGGTTGTTCTGACCGGAGCAGACGTTGATCTGCTGCGCCGAGTCTACGATATAGGTGAGTGGTTCACCTGGGATCGCACACCTACGGGATACACCAACCATAGCTTCTTTATAGCCGCCTCTACGGGTAAGTACGTGCTCAGACGCTCAAACATGCACTGGAAAATTCGCAAGGGCGCCGATGCCATGAGATTCGAGGCGAGGCTTATCGAGTACCTGCGGGAACGCGGTTATCCGGCACCTCGGATCATTCCGACGCGAGAGGGAGAGAGGCACTTCACTCACCAGGGCGCCTTCTACCTGATGACGGCCTTTATCGCGGGAGATCCCTACGAGGAGGGAAACACCGCACATCTGCTCGCCGCCGGTGAAGCACTCGGTCGTTACCACCGGCTGGCGCGCACGCTCAGTGGTCCGTCCTACGCTTCGGCGCCCATCCTGGAACCACGAGCTATCAGCGCCCTGGATAGAGCGGAACATCTTGTGGCCCCCTTTCTCAGCGCAGCAGAACGCAGACACTTGCGGAACCAGACTTCTTATCTGCGGAGCCAGTTTGCGAGCATTCCGCGAGCCCTCGCAGAAGGTTATCCTGCGTTGAACAAGCAGGTTATTCACGGTTCTTTCAGCGAATCGTGCCTGATATTCGCTGGGGATGCGCTGGCCGGTGTGCTTGACTACGACCGGGCCAGGTACGAAGATGTCGCCACGGATCTCGCCATCGCCATCAGCTCGTTTTGTCACCACAAGGGACGCGACGAGAGGTACTGGATCGACCTCGACTACACGCGTTGCCGAGACTTGTTGGCAGCCTACCAGGAGGTGAATCCTCTGAGGGAGGAGGAACTCAGAGCATTGCCGCTCATCTTACGGCAGCACTCTGCGATCAAAGCCCTAAAGAGGTGTGACAACTTCCAATGGCGAAACACCGTCGCGCCGCAAGAGGAGGCGCGCGCGCGGAAGTTGGCGAAGAGGCTCGAGGCAGGGGCAGCGCGCCTGCGGTGGCTGGAGGAACATGGCCGGGAACTAGTAGCTGCCTTCGTAGACGAGGTAGATACGGACCGGCTAGCGCCCACAGTGTGGAGGGAGCGGATATCCTAGCCCCGACTGTCTTGGACTTGATGGGCGTCCCGGTGCCTGGAGGCATGAAAGGCTGCCCCAT
Source organism: Rubrobacter sp. (assembly GCA_035697505.1). Classification (GTDB taxonomy): domain Bacteria; phylum Actinomycetota; class Rubrobacteria; order Rubrobacterales; family Rubrobacteraceae; genus Rubrobacter_D. Next base: position 907 of record DASSCV010000030.1, on the reverse strand, counting down.
CGAGCTGATCAGCAAAGTGGAAGCCTTCCCATGAGCGGACCGTACGAAAAACCGCCCCCCGTCCCATCAAACCAACACAAGGAGCTTCTAAATGAGCCACTTCACCACCGTCACACACCACGACTCGCGCGGCAGCGACGGAGCACCGGCCCCCCCGGACAAACCTCCCGCTTCCCGGCGCAGGCTACGACATATCGGCGCGGTGCTCGCAGGCAGCTTCGTGCTGGCTGTCCTGCTGCTGGTTTTGGCGAACCTGGCATTCGCGCAGTCCGCTAAGAAGAAGTCCACGCCTCACCTCAAGCCCTTTCTGGTCGAGGACATCTACCCCGGCAAAACCGGCTCGGAGCCCAACTGGCTGGTGGACTTCAAGGGAAGGCTGTTGTTCGGAGCCAATCACCCGAAGTTCGGGGAGGAACTGTGGAAGAGCAACGGTACGAAGCCAGGCACAACGCTCGTCAAGGACATAGACCCCGGTCCCCTGGCAATAAAGAAAATGGAGAAGACGGAGACTGGTTCGTCGGCGCCCGACAGTGTGATGCGCACCAAAAAGTGGATCTACTTCCAGGCCACCACAGTCAAGTACGGCGACGAGCTGTGGAAGAGCGACGGGACCAAGTGGGGCACCAAGATCGTCAAGGACATCGTCCCCGGCCAGGGCGTTTCGGATCCCGAAGACATCGTCTCCACAGCCCCCAGAACGACGTTCTTCAGGGCGTGGGACAAGAAGCACGGCGAGGAGCTGTGGAAAACAGACGGGACCGAGAGTGGCACCAAGCTCATCAAGGACATCAACCCCGACTTGCCGCCTGGAGCCCGCTGTGACCAGGGCGAATGCGGTATCCCCAAGGGCTGGAGCCATCCCGACACCGTAACGGTCATGGGCAAGCAGGTATTCTTCGCGGCCGAC
>DASSCV010000029.1:0-6003 GCA_035697505.1 Rubrobacter sp. | reverse complement strand
CCTGGCTCGTCAGCCGTTCCCCGTCGACCTCGGCCCCCATCAGCACCGAGGTGAGGTCGTCGGTCGGGTCGGCCCGCCGGCGGTCGCCGAGCGCCTGGGCGTACGCGAACATCTCGAGCGCGGTGGTCATCAGCGCGTCGAGCGTGACGCCGTACTCGGGGTCGCCGATGCCGAGGATGACGAATAGGTGCGGCTGGTCTTTGACCTCTCCGCTCAGGATCGTCTGCCCATTTTTCGTCTGCATTTCCATTCCTTCGAAGGCAGAGGCGTAGCTGTCGGTGAGCTCGCTTCGCACCACTATGCGGTAGAGTGTCCCCTTGCCCTTCTTGCGCAACATCTGTCCTCCTCGGCCCGTCTCATACCCCGATCAGGCGATTTCACAAACAGGCTAGGGACGGTCCTAAGCCAAACTTCTTAGAACTCCGTTAGGGCGAAGTTCGCAGTATTCAACTTCTCGGCACTCGGGCGAAGCTTTTTCGACGGTGGGGCACCCACCCAAACTCGGGCACATCGGCCAGCTAGTCAATGCCACAGGATTCACCTACGCCACCTGCTGTACCCTGCAACCACTTGTAGCACGCCAATGCCGAGGACGAGGCTTTGGGATAGAGTCTACTGCTGACGTACTGCTGGCAAAGCCCCCGACACGAACATCGGGGGCTTCTTATTTCCATGGGATTTGCAGGGAAAAAGGTGAGACGACGAGCGGACTCGAACCGCTGACCTAATCTCATTACGAGTGATCGATCAGGCGTTGCACGGGTTTGCACAGGAATGCAAATCCCGCATATCTAGAGGGGTTTCCTTTCTCTGCTTTGCTGAGTGTTGCACCGTATTGCGCTCCCGGTGGTATCAGATTGGTATCAAAAGGCCACCGCTGATGCATCGAGACCGCTACCTAACGAGAAGCCTTTTGATACTCTCGCCGTTCCCGGAGTGTGAGGGGAGGCCTCATTTCTGGATCGCTACTCTCACTGGATACCGTGTATGGGCAGACATGCCGCCGAAGGAATGGACGAAGCTAGGGGCGGCCGACCAGCAGGTCTTCCACGATCCCCTCCATCCCTCGGCGGTCGTGCTGAGGGTGCTCGATTAGGACGTAATGGCCGTCTGCCGGGGTCGGGCGCCCTACTCGTAGGTTTCGGTCGAGATCGGTGAGCGGGGCCGGTTACCCACTTCGTCGGCCGGTCCGAGCGCCATAAACTTGAGTGTCGTTGGCGCCTCCACTTGGATCGGGCTCTCGTACTGCGTGCTGTCCGCGGACGGCTCGGTACCGTCTGTGGTGTAGAAGATTCTCGCCGCAGGGTCTGAGGACATCAACGTGACGGACGAGCCCGAGTCGTAAACCCCGCCCTCCGGGTTCGCCGACACGGCGAGACCGTGGACCTTGCCACCGAGCCTGAACAGATTGTCGCGAACCACATCGTCCCCAGGCCCCCCGACATCAGGGCCTTCGATCTTGAAATAGTTCTGTGGATCGCTGCCCGAGTCCAAGACCGGGCTGCCGATCACCTCATGAAGCTTGGAGGGATCACCGATATACCCGGCGGGCGGTCCATCGCCGGATGAGACGAGCGTGGTCCACGTCAGCCAGGGGCCCACGCGGCCGTTCAGGGCCGATGTGAAGCCGCCACACGGGGCCTGCAGGCAACCTATGTCTTCCATGAAGTCGATACCTCGCTGCCCGCCGGGCACGTTGGTAAACGTCTCCGTCCCGTACGGATAAGTAACCCTATACGTCGCGCCGGATACGAGGCCGTCGGCCCGGATCCTGATCCGGTTGTAGACCCGCTGCTCGGTGAGCGCCGGGCCTTCCCGGAAGTCGCCCCGTGTACTCATGGCCAGCAGCGCTTCGGCGCCGTCGTCATTCGATATCTTCGACGTTGCGGACCAGTAAACGACATCGCCCCCCTGATCAGAAGCCACTGAGGATGATCCTCCACCATCCTGCGGACAGTTCGGGTAGGTAAAGCAAGGTTCCAGGCGCAACCCCTTCCCGTCCTCGAGCCAAGCCGGGAACCCCGTCTCAGGATCTACGGGCCCCGTCTCCGAGAGCTCGGCCCCGGCTGGCAGGACGCACAGGATCGACCATAGCAATGTAGATACGAGCAGGGCAACCAACAACGTGGCTGTGCCCTTAATAAGGCGGTGCCCATCGTCCCTGATCGCGGGGCGGGCGAATCTTGAAACGGCGTGCCACCGATTTGCGCGCCCGATCGTGGTCTTGCGGTCTGCACGCCCGGTGAAGACCGCCGACGCATTCGCCTTCACTGGGATCACCTTCTTGCGTCGTGGCATTTTGGCCCATGTAGAGTATAGCCCGGATGGACGGACCTGCCGTCGACTTAATTGAAGGTCTTTTTCTAGCCCTTTCAGTCTAGCCATTTCCGGCTATTACTGGCGTGGCGCAGCCGGCAGGCTCAGGTTGAAGATCGCGCCTCCGCCGTGTGCGTTGGCGGCCGTGAGATCACCGCCATGGGCACGGGCGAGACCGCGGGCGATGGCGAGACCCAGACCCGTTCCGCCCCCTTTCCTCGTACGGGCGGCATCGACACGGTAGAAACGGTCGAAGACGTGCGGAAGGTGCTCCGGCGGGATCCCGGGCCCGGAGTCCCGCACGGTCGCCTCGACCCTACCGTCTTCCGAGCGACCTTCTACGGTGACGCTGCCCCCCGTGGGTGTGTATCTCAAGGCGTTGTCGAGCAGCGCGCCAAGTATCTGTCGCGTATATTCTCTGTCGCCTGTGGCGTTGAGCTTTCCCTCGACGTCGACGACCAAGCCGATACCCTCGACGGCCGCCTCGGTCTCGAAGCGGTCGGCCGCCTCGGTGAGAACACTGGTCAGATTGAACGTTTCACGTACCGTCGGCGTTTCGCCGGCGTCGAGCCGCGCGAGCAATAGAAGGTCGGAGAGAATCGCGTCCATCCTCGTTGTCTCCCCGAGCAAGTGCTGCAGGATTTCCTGATCTTCGCGATCCCTAGGACGGCGGCCCATCACTTCAGCGTCTACCCTGATCAGGGTGAGCGGCGTCTTCAGCTCGTGGGAGGCGTCCGCCACGAACGCCTGCTGCCTTTCGAAGGCGCCGCGCACGGGCCTCATCGCCCTTCCAGACACGAAAAGCCCACCGATGGCGGCGAGGCCGATCGCCAGAAGACCCAGGGGCACCAGCCGAACGACGAAGTTGTCCACGGTCTCCTCGACGAACTCGTGCGACTGCGCCACCTGGACCACGCCGATCACTTCCCCTGATCGGGTGACTGGCACGCTCAGGACCCTCACGCCCCCCTCAGGCCCGTCCACGGTCGCCTTTCTGATCTTCCGCTCCCTGGTCGTCTCCTTCAGCAGAGCGGCGTCAGGAAGGCCGAGAGATGACCCCATATTAGTCTGTGCAAGGAGTTGGCCGTCCGGCCCTAGCACCGTCCACCCGATCTGGTTGGAGTTGGTGGAGTACGTATTTGCGCCGCCGGGCTCGTTGCCGTAGACGATCCCCTGCTTGCTCTCCGCCTCGCGGGCGAGCAGTTTGTCCTGTTCGCGCGTCACCTGATACCGGAAACCGAGCACTACGATGGTCCCGAAGAGCACGACTATAAGGATTAGAATAGAAACGTACCAGAGCGTCAGCCTGAGCCGGATGCGGCCGAACATCAGGGGGCTCCGTCCCTCGACTCGTATGCGTAGCCGATCCCGCGCACGGTTCGTATGTGGGAGGGCTCGCCGGCGCGGTCGAGTTTCTTCCGCAGGTGCGAGACGTAGAGGTCGACGACGTTGGTGTACACATCTCGGGTCCCCGCCCAGATCGTGGCGAGCAGCAACGAGCGCGTGAAGACCTGGCCAGGGCGCTGGATGAGGGTGGCGAGGAGCGCGAACTCCTTGGCGGTGAGGTCTATGCGCTCCTGCCCGCGCCACACCATGTGCCTGACGGGGTCGAGCACTATGTCACCGGCCTTGACCACTGCCTCTCCCGGCGGCGTGTGCGGGCGCCTCGTAAGCGCCCGCACACGTGCCAGTAGCTCGGGGAAGGCGAACGGCTTGGAAAGGTAATCGTCGGCCCCGGCGTCAAGGCCGCTCACGCGGTCCTCTATCTGGGTTCTGGCAGTAAGCATCAAGATCGGCACGTTTACCTCGGCGGAGCGCAGCCCTCGTACCATCTGGATCCCGTCCAGATCTGGCAGCATCCAGTCGACTATCAGGAGATCGAACTGTTCGGAGAGCCCGCGCGTGAGGCCTGAACTGCCGGTCTTGGCCGTTTCGGCCGTGTATCCCTCTTCGCCGAGCACTCTGGCGATCATCCGTGCCAGGTACGCTTCGTCCTCGACTATTAGAATACGTTTCATCTCAAGCCATATCCTAGCCTAACCTGGGGACCGGCAAGGCTTTCCTGTCAGTTTTTTCATCATTTCGACAGGCCAATAACAGACTATTCGTCCAGACTAACGGGCGTAAGGCGGCAAGCGACCCCCGACGAGAGGTGGACCATGATCACCTGGGGTAGCGAACCTATAGACCCGGCTCCCCCACGTTGATCCGTGCAGGTCCGCCCTCTACAGCCTGGGAAGGACCTGCAGTCTCCGGGGGACCGGAGAGCCACGGAAGGAGCAAATCGATGACCGCCAGTCCTAGCATGTGCCGCGCCGAGGCACCCCCTACCTCCTCCGTCGGCGGGGAAGGACGAAAGAAACAGCCCGCCGACCATCCACCGCGTCTCCGGGTGCTGGTGGCCTATGAGGACGAATACCGTAGCTACAGGGAGACGTTAGCTGCGGCCATTCGGACGCTCCGCCCCCACACCGAAGTCGTGAACGCGGCGCTTGCGGAGTTAGAGATGATGGCGCCGCACGCAGACCTAGTAATCTGCAGCAGATCCTACGTCCAGCACACGGAAGGCACCCTGGCCTGGATCGAGTTGCCGAACGAACCCGAACAACCGGCAAAGATCTCCCTCCAGGGAAGGTGCTCGGAGGTCACTAACCTCACGCTGGACGGGCTGCTCGCCGTCGTGGACACGGTGGAAGACGTGCTCCTGGCCTGACGAGATTCCCGCACCGACGAACCTGGGTGCGCGGCGACCCAGTGTTCGGGAGCGTAAGTGCCGGGATTGCGGCGCTAACTTCCGTCGTCTCCGATAGCTTCATTACTCTTTCTATTTACGAAACTTTGACTACGATTTATCCGAGCTTGCAGCGCAAACTCAAGACCGGCCACGATACTAGATTTACCCGTGCCGTAGTCACCGGCTACTATCGCAGATACCGGATCACCTTGCTCAGTTCTGAAGTCCACGACTAAGTACGTCTAACAAAACTGGGTAGCGGGTAGTGTGATGGTATGGCTAAAGTACTCGTTACAGACGAACTTTGGGAAGTGATCGATCCACTGTTGCCCGAGGAACCACCCAAACCCAAGGGCGGTAGTCCTCGCATCGACGACCGGGCAGCCCTTACCGGCATTATCTTCGTACTCAAGAGCGGCATACCCTGGGAGATGCTCTGCCCCAGGAGATGGGCTGCGGGTCTGGGATGGGCTGCTGGCGGCGTCTGAAGGAGTAGCAAGAGGCGGGCGTGTGAGAAAGGCTGCACAGCAAGCTCTTGGACCGTTTGGGAGAAGCCGACCAGATAGAGTGGGAAAGGGCATCGTTGGACTCAGCTACCGTGGCCGCCCCCTGGGGCCAAAACGAAGGTAGAAGACGCTGGTCGCTGCTCCTCAGCTGACGATGCTGGTTCCTTCTCCCTGTACGCCTTGCAGGACAAGGACACGTTGGCCTCTGGGGACGAGGTCTCACCCGCGGACCTCTCACCGGAGCTCTCCCGTCCCTTCCAGGCCCTGCGCCTGTGGCTACCCCTCAAGCTCGCTGGGGTCGCCCCATTTCGCGCCGCGCTGGAGGAGAAGCTGCTCCTCGCACGGCACTTCCACGAGAGGATGCGCCTTGAGGAGGGCTTTGAGGTAGGACCGCTTCCGGATCTCTCCATCGTGGCGTTCCGCTACCTCCCCAGGCGGGGAGATCCG
>DASSCV010000028.1:0-10535 GCA_035697505.1 Rubrobacter sp. | reverse complement strand
AAGCCTCCACCAGCTTGGCAATCGCCTCGAATAGCGTCCCTTGGGCCGTCTCCCCTCCGCCGGAGGTAGGGGAGGGAAGATCGGGGTACCTCTCCTTGAGCTCGGGCAAGAGCCTGCTGAGTTCGGAGAGCCACACGTTCTCCAAGAGGTCGTCGGGAGCCCTCTCTCGCTCCATGCGCGGCCTTATAGCGGCTACGAGCGGCCCGTAAGGCAACCCCGTTCCCTCCGAGGCCCACCCTTCTAGTACGTCCGCCTTCCTGGCTCTGGCCCAGAGGAGGAACTCCTTTGCCAGGCGCGTCTTGCCTATCCCTGCCTCCCCCAGGATCGCCACGAGGCGCATTTGCCCGGTGCTGGCGGCCTGGTACTCGGAGGCGAGCGCACCGAACTCTTCCTGGCGTCCAACCAGCGGCACCTCCAAACCCGAAGGCGGACTAGTAGTAGCAGGAGCGCCCTCGGAAGCGCGAGCCAGCGTCACGCCCAGAGAGGCCCTCTGCCCGACCTCCTCCCGCAGGCTAGCGCACAGCTCCTGTAACGGTGGAGAGGGCTCCATTCCGAGCTCCCTGCCCAAGGTGTTCTCAAATCCCTCATAGGCGAGAATAGCCCTCTCGCTCTCACCCACACTGGAGAGCAGCTCCATGAGCCGCCTATATGCGGTTTCCTCAAGCGGTGCGCGCCTCGCCCAGAGCCGAGCAGTAGCTATAGCCTCCGCTATCAGCCCCTCCTCCGCTTCAAGCCTGGAGAGCCTCTCGCAAAGCTCCCCGAATAGAGCACGCCACTTCGTGCGCTCACCCTCGACCCACAGCTCGAACTGGGCGGCGTCCTCTATGGAGAAGCCCTCCATAAACTCGCCCCGGTAGAGTCTCAGAGCACCTCGCAGGCGGCCGATGAGCTCCCTGCGTCCTGCGGAGGCGCTGCTGGTTGCCGGCGAGGTTTCCCTCCTTGCCAGTGAAACGGCGGCTTCGAGCGCCTCCGTGTCGAGCTCCACTCGCGTGGGCTCTACTCCCAAAACGTCGCCGTCGATAAGGAGGAAGTCGGCCTCCCCTACTTGTCCGTCACGGGCGCTCTCTTCCCTTACAGTCTTTCTGAGCTTGGACAAGACGGAGCGCAGGTCCCCCCGGGCGTGCCGCTCCTCGCTCCCCGGCCACAAGAGCTCTGCTAGCTCCCTCCTTGGGCGCCTCCCACCCTCGGCGGCCAGGTAGCACAAAAGCGCAAGCTGCTTCTTTATCCCGAAGCGCAGGGGGCGTCCCCGAAGGCTCACCTCGGGCGGCCCAAGCAGCCTGAAGCTCAGCCGCTTTTCTTCTTGGAGGGCTGTGTCGAATCTCTCACGCAACGCTTCTGCAACGTCCCGCTGCTATGGTGGCTTGCGTGTAGTAGTGGGCGCTGCTTGACTCCTTTCCCACTTGAGAATTGTACAGGCTCCCCCAGGGGGCTTGCAACGGAAGGTACTGACGGGACGATCGAGCCGAGCACGCCAGACGAGAAAAGGAATCCGCAGAAGATGGCGAGCAGCGGTAGTAGTGCTAATGGCAGATAGGTGCAGCCTGCTATTGGCCTGTGACCTCTCAGCGGGGCAGGAAGAGCCCTGGCGGCGGCTACTGCAAGAGCTTTCCGACGCTGGCCGCAAGGGGAAGGAGGAGTTCGCAAAATCCCGTAGGCGCTTGGGTATCTCGGTGGAGTCGGTGTGGCTGGTGCCCACCAAGCCGAGCGGGGGAGGGCTGACGGTGGTTTACCTGGAAGCCGAAGACCCCGAGCGGGTGCTGCGCGAGCTTGCGACATCCGATGCGCCTTTCGACTCGGGGTATAGGACGCCGATGCGCAAGCTCTTCGGCTTCGACCCGGCGCGGCTAGGGCGGGCAGCGAGCGGGGAGCTGCTCTACGCCTGGCGCGATGATGCTGGGGGCGAGCCCGAGGCGTTGAAAAGTCCATGAGTGATCACCCACGCAACGCTTTTGCAACGCGCCGCTGCTACGGTGGCACGTACTATGCGCTATCTGAGTAACCATCCATTTCATTGTGCAGGCTCCCCCGCGGAACTCGCAACGGGAGGTGCTACCGAGATATGAGACGGCTGGGCGTGGGGTCGCCTACAGCGTCCAGGGCAGACCAGATAGTCTGCCCCGGGTGTGGATGCGGTCAGCTGCAGCCTCCTCGGGGCTTTCTCTCCCGCCTGGCCGAGTGCGACTGCTGTGAGCGTGCTTTCGACAAAACCATAGTGCAAACGCTCAAGCAGATAGTCACCCTTCCCGAAGCTCTTGGAAAACACTCTTGTGAGTGTGGTCACCCCGAGATGCGCCGCCTGCCTGATGGGGTATTCCACTGCCCGGTTTGCCGCGCTGAGGTGCTGCCCATTTCCATCCCTGAACCCGGACAGATTGCAGCGAGGAGATCGTTAGCAGCATTCGAGCCAATCCCGCTCAGCTCGGGCGCACCAGTGGAGGAAGGGGATCTGCGGATGGCGAGCGGCAGTGATGGTAGGTAGGACCCCTGCGATCGACTCGGCCTAGAGTACCAAGAACAAGGAGCGATGATGGCCCTCGAAAATCCGGCACTCAACGAACGTTCCTTCCAGCGGGGTATGGAGGAGGCCGGCGCCGACGCCCGGACCATGACCGCCTCTGGCACCTACGCCATCACCGGCCTGCTGTTCGTGATCGTGGTGGCCGCGGCGGCTTTCGGCTGGTCGCAGGTCGAGATCGTCAGCGTGGGCGGACGACAAGAGGCCTTGACCCCTGCCTGGACCTGGCTCGTCTTCTTGCTCACCTTCATCGTCGGTATCGTTGGCGCCTTCGCCTACAGGGCCGCGCCGATCACCTCCGTCCTGTACGCCTTGGGCGAAGGCTCGCTGCTTGGCATCGCTTCCCGCTACTACGAACTGAGGTTCGAAGGGATCGTCTCGCAGGCGGTGGTAGCAACGCTTTGCGTATTCCTTGCGGTATACCTCCTCTACGCCCTGCGCATCGTCAAGGTCACCTCGCGATTCGCGACGGTGGTCGTAGCGGCGACGGGGGCGTTCGTGTTGCTCTATCTGGTGGCCTGGCTGCTGTCGCTTCTCGGGGTTGATCTCCGCTTCCTGTACGCTCCCACACCGTTGGGAATAGGCATAAGCGTCCTGATCGTAATATTGGGAGCGCTGAATCTGACGCTCGATTTCGACTTCATCGAGAAGGCAGCGGAGGCGGGCGTGCCGAGGTACATGCAATGGTACGGAGCCTTCGGGCTGATGCTCTCACTGATCTGGATCTACGTCTACGTTCTGCGGCTCATCGCGCTACTTCGATCCAGGGAGTAGGAGAGGCCAGGACGCAGGCAGCAATGTCCTCGAGGAAGGGAGATAACAACCGAGACGAGGGATAAGGATCGGAGTCCGCTGAACACGAGAGAGAAAGGAGTAGAGAGAAGCAATGGCGGATACGCATCTACAACGGCCTGCCTCGCCCATGTCGGCCCTGGCCTGGGGAGCTCTGGCCATAGGGGGCATCTTCGCCATCGTCCTCGGGATGGTGGCCATCTTGTGGCCCGACGCCACATTGCGCGTTGTGGTGGTGCTCTTGGGTGTCTACGCCTTCATCAGTGGCATCTTCACCGTACTCGTGGGCGCGGTCTGGCCACCGGGTTGGGGCCTGCGCTGGCCGATGGTGGTGCAGGGGGTGCTGGGCATACTGGTAGGGGTCTTGGTCTTCATCTGGCCTGAGAGCGCAGAGTTGGTACTTCTCTACGTCATCGCCGGCTGGGCCATCATCAGCGGCATCCTCCAGATAGCCTCGGCCATCAGGTTGCGCAGGGTGATCCCGGACGAATGGGCCTCCATATTAGGCGGCATAGCCTCGGTGGTCTTCGGGGTGTTGCTGGCCATCTGGCCCAAGGAGGGTCTGATCGCGCTGGTGTGGATCTTCGGCGTCTTCGCGGTCGTTTTCGGGATCATGCAGCTGGTGCTGGCCAATCGGGTTCGAAAGACGCCTATCGCTTGAAGGAGGAGGAGGACAGCTGCTGGGTAGTTAAATGGCGGTCTCAAGGACACTGCAACTGTCGAGTCCCCGACCGATCTCGAGTCGGGGAACGCACGAGAAAGGAGTAGGGTTATGGCTACAGAAAACGTAGTGCTCGTGACCTTCGAGGAAGAGAGCAAGGCCTACCAGGCCGCAAGCACACTAGAGGAGGCAAGCGCACAGGGACGCATCGATCTGCACGCGGTGGCCGTCGTGCAGAGGGCCGAAGACGGCACGCTCAGGGTAAAGGAAGGCGACGCGGACGACTTCCCGGCGGGCACCTGGACCGGGGGGATCATTGGTGGCACGACCGGCGGGATCTTGGGGCTGACGTTGGGCACGCTTGGCGGACCTCTGGGGCTCCTGCTCGGCGGCACGGGGGGCATGTTGTTGGGCTCCCTGATCGACATAGACGACGCAGATAGGGCCGAAAGCGTGCTCTCCACGATGGCCAGGGCGATCGAGCCGAACAAGACGGGCCTCGTCGCCGACGTCACCGAGCCTGCGGTTGAGGTGATCGACGGCGAGATGGAGCGCCTCGGCGGTGAGGTCATCCGTCGAGCGGTGGTGGATGTGGAGGCCGAGATAGTGGCCGCAGAAGATGCCGCAATGGCCGCCGAGGAGGAAGCGCGAAGGAAGCTTAGGGAGGAGAAATCGGCCGAGCGCAAGGAGAAGGTCCAACAGAAGATCGACGAGCTCAAGGCCAAGGTTGGGGGTAGCTAGGGACAGGAGCTAGGAGAACAGTATTCTGGGCCTGGGCTCTGACAGGCTCCGGCCCATCTCTTGCCCTTCAACCCTTCTCATGTAGGCCGGGTGCTTACGGCCTTATGGCGAAACATGGTCGGGTTCTCCTGCAGAGCCTGCAGCTCCTGCTGACACGTCAAAGATGACCTGGTCAACCGGAGGGCAGGAAGCGCCCCTCTGGCATAAGGCGTAAGGAGACACGCATATGACGCCTGATACGCTCCGCGGGGATGGACCCCCTGAAGAAATAGTAGGGGCCAGAGATATGGGCCACAAGGAGACGCAGGCGAAGCCAGGGACGGACGCGCCAACGAAGCCTCAGACGGCCCCTCTTGCCGAATCTAACGGCTCCGTGCCGAGCGGGGCTTTTGTGTGGGTACGTATCACACCCTCACAGGTGATGAGCACGGTGGTCATAGCCCTCCTGACCGCAGCTGTAGTTCTTGGCGCGTTCTTTCTGCTCTGGAAGGTGCGCACTTTTGTCGGTTGGTTCGTTATCGCTCTCTTTCTGGCAGCGGTGCTCGACCCGGTGGTCAACTGGCTCCAGCGGCGTCACAGGCTGATAAAACGGTCCCTCGCCATAGTGCTCACCTACTTGGGGCTGGTGGTGGCACTGCTCTTTATGGTAGGGCTGCTCTTGCCCATACTGGTCGACCAGATCAACAGTCTGATCAATTTCGTTGCCGCCGTGGCTGAGGCCCCGGAGGGGCCGACAGAATACATTAAAGGGCTCGCACAGCAATACGGGTTCGGTTGGGTGTTCGAGAGGTTCAGCCACCAGATCGAGGATATTCGCAGCCAAGTGGGAGTGGCAGCCAGGAACTTCCTCTTATCAACCAGAGATATAGTCGTAAGCGGAGCTGGGTTCGTCGCCGCGCTGGTAACCGTCCTGACGCTCACCTTCTTCCTGATCTTGGGCAAAGAGCGTTATCTCGACGCCGGGGTAGGGCTCTTCGCCGAGCGACACCGGCCGCTAGTGCGACGAATCCTCGAGCAGTCGGCAGGGGCGGTCACCGGATACGTCGGCGGTAACCTCGCCATCAGCGCAATCTGTGGTGTCGTCACCTTCATCGTGCTGGTGGTACTCGGCATGCCCTACGCCATCGCTTTGGCACTTCTAGTTGCGGTGCTGGACCTCATACCGCTGGTCGGAGCAACACTGGGAGGGGCGTTGCTCGTGATCGTGGGTTTGTTCGTCGCGCCATGGAAGGCTGTGGTGCTGGTCATCTTCATAGTGGTCTACCAGCAAGTGGAGGGCAGCATCCTCCAACCAATGGTTTACAGTCACGCTGTTCAGCTCAATGCGCTGGTGATCTTCATCGCTGTTCTGGTAGGGGGCATGCTACTCGGCATCCCCGGCGCATTGCTGGCAATACCTGTGGCCCAGATCATCCGGATAGTAGTTACCGAAGTGGTGGCTTACCGGCGCACCATACAAGAAGCCAACAAGCCCACTGTCGCGTCGCCGTCACAGCCCATTACCTGAACGCGCCTCTCGCTTGTCGCGCGCCACTGCAGGAGGGCACCGAAAGTGTGGGAGGGTTAAAGGAGGCTCGAGAGGATCTCCGGCCTATTTCGATCCTTTGGGCAGGAGATCCCCCGGGTCCTTATTAATCCAAACGTGTAGAAGAAGTGGTGTTCTCAGAAGTCTAGCCAGCGGGAGGATGCCCGCGAATCACGACCACGCAACGCTTTTGCAACGCTACCCTAATACGATGGTCACCTACGAAGAAGAATACGCCAACGCTACTAGAAAGGAGTAGAGCCATGGCTCAAGTGAACGTAGTGCTCGTGACCTTCGAGGAGGAGAGCACAGCTTACCAGGCGGTAACCGTCCTCAAGGAGGCCGACGCCGATGAGCGCATCGATCTGCATGCGGTGGCCGTCGTGCAGAGGGCCGAAGACGGAACGCTTAGGGTAAAGGAAGGTGACACGGACGCCTTCCCGGTAGGCACCTGGACCGGGGGGATCATCGGTGGCACGACCGGCGGGATCTTGGGGCTGACGTTGGGTACGCTTGGCGGACCTCTGGGGCTCCTGCTCGGCGGCACGGGGGGCATGTTGTTGGGCTCCCTGATCGACATAGACGACGCAGATAGGGCCGAAAGCGTGCTTTCCACGATGGCCAGAGCCATCCAGCCAGGCAATACAGCTCTCCTAGCGGACGTCACCGAGCCTGCGGTTGAGGTGATCGACGGCGAGATGGAGCGCCTCGGCGGTGAGGTCATCCGTCGTCCGGTGGTGGATGTGGAGGCCGAGATCGCTGCCGCAGAAGATGCCGCAAGGGCCGCTGAAGCGGAAGCGCGGCGCAAGATCAGGGAGCAGAAGACGACGGAGCGCAGGGAGAAGGTCCAACAGAAGATCGACGAGCTAAAAAGCAAAGGGAACACTTATGGTTCTCTTTGGCCAACGCTTTCAAGTCGCATCAGCGACGATCGCTGATGCCGAAGTAGCTCACACCTGCCTGCTTTGAAGGTGTCGCGGAAGGTAAGAGCAGCGAGCGTCGTAAACACTTCTACGCGCGGGATGAATCAGCTAGACAGAAAGGAGAAGCCATAAGGTAAACTCAACCACAACCCCTACTGCCCACGATAGCCGGCAACTGGTTCGCGCTACTCTTGAGGCGGATAGCCGCCGCGCTCTTCGGGCTGGCAGCGAGCTGGAAGCCAGAAATGAGGAGAAGGAAGCTCCTTTGGACACCGGATGCCCTTACCACAGCCGTGCACGGGGAGAGGACGAGCTCAAGGTTAAACTGAACGGCTGAGGATGTGCGCCCCAGGTACGCCGACGGAGGTACCCGATGACCACGCCACAAGACAACACTAACACCACCGAGAGAGCTTCCCGGTCTTCAGGGAGCATGCCGGACGAACCGCGGCGTGCATCGGGCCCCGAGAGGCAGAGTGGCATGCCGCCCAGAAGAACCTGGCTGTTATTCGCGCTTATATTGCTGGCTAACTTCCTCCTGGTCATGTTCCTCTTCCCCCGACCGGAAGCGCCCGTCGAGATCCCATACACGTTATTCAAAGAAGAGGTCCGGGCGGGGAACGTCGAGGCCATCTACAGCCAGGCAGACACCGTCGAAGGCCGCTTCAAGGAGCCGGTCACCTACCCGCCCAAAGGAGAGGAAGGCTCGCAGCCCGACGCGCCGCCTTCGCGCACCTCCAAGAGCTTCACCACCGTGCTCCCTTCCTTCGTTGACCCAGGGCTCGAGGACCTCTTGATCGAAAACGGCGTCGAGATCAGCGCCGAGCCGATACAAGAGGGCGGTAACCCGTTATTGACGCTGCTCTTCGCCTTCGGTCCGGCGCTGCTCCTGATCGGGGGCTACATCTGGCTCTACAGGCGCGCTCAGCAACAGGGCGGCGGCATAGGCGGTGCCCTCACGAGCGTCGGTCGGAGCCGCGCCAGGCGCTACGACAAGGAGCAGGGCACCAAGGTCACCTTCGATGATGTGGCCGGAATAGACGAGGCCGAGAACGAGCTGGTCGAGATCGTGGACTTCCTCAAGGACCCCGAGAAATACACCCGCCTCGGTGGAGCGGCCCCGAAGGGCGTGCTGCTGGTGGGAGCCCCGGGGACGGGCAAGACGCTCCTGGCGCGGGCCGTCGCCGGAGAGGCCGGGGTGCCTTTCTTCTCCTTGAGCGCCTCTGAGTTCGTAGAGTTGTTCGTTGGGGTGGGCGCCAGTCGCGTGCGCGACCTCTTCAAGCAGGCCCGCGAGAACGCCCCGGCGATCATCTTCATCGACGAGCTCGACTCCATAGGACGCTCCCGCGGTCAGGCGGTGATGGGGGGATCTAGCGAGCAGGAGCAGACCCTAAACCAGATCCTAACCGAGATGGACGGCTTCTCCAGTAAGGAGGGCGTGATCGTCTTGGCCGCTACAAATCAGCCTGACGTGCTCGACAAGGCACTCCTCAGGCCCGGACGCTTCGACCGGCGCGTTACTGTGAACCTCCCCGACAAGGCAGGTCGCGAGGCGATACTCGAGGTCCACACCAGAAGCGTGCCGCTGGCGGGCGACGTGGACCTGGGGGAGCTCGCATCCTCGACGCCGGGGCTTTCGGGCGCCGACCTTAAGAACCTGGTCAACGAGGCTGCGCTTTTGGCGGCCCGCCGTGAGCAGGAGGAGGTGCGCCAGAAGGACTTCCTGGATGCTCTGGAGAAGATCGTGCTCGGTCCCGAGCGTCCGCTGTTGATGAGCCCCGAGGAGCGGGAGCGAATCGCCTACCACGAGGGCGGTCACGCCATCCTTGGGCTCGTCGTGCCCGGAGCCGACCCCGTAAACCGGGTGACGATCGTGCCCCGCGGGCAAGCCCTCGGGGTCACCTACCAACGCCCCGAGGACGACCGCTACAACTACCCTGAAGCGTACCTCAGGGCGAGGATCGTGGGCATGCTGGGGGGAAGGGCAGCGGAGGAGATCGTATACGGCACCAAGACCACAGGGGCTGAGAACGATATCGAGCAGGCGACTAACCTCGCTCGTGCGATGGTCACGCGGTGGGGGATGAGCGAGGAGCTTGGGATGGTGCAACTCGCCCCGCGCCAGAACCCTTACCTCGGTGGATCGGGCGGTTACGGCGGGGAGAAGCCCTACAGCGAGGAGACCGCCCGCGCCATAGACGAAGAGGTGTCGCGCGTCATAGATGAGAGCCACGAGGAGGCCCGGCGGCTCCTCACGAAGTACCGCGGGGAGCTAGAGGCGCTGGCGCAAGCTCTGCTGGAGCGGGAGACCCTCGACGAAGAGGAGATCCTGCAGGTCACTGGCCTCCCGCCCGCACCGCCCCTGGAGAACAGGAAGGTCAAGATCCTCGACGCCGACTCACGCGTGTAGGGCCGAGATGCGCCAATGCAGCCACGACGAGGCAATGAGCAGGAACATGGCGGGCGATGTGGCGCACCAGCAACGCGCCGCAGAATTTGGACGTCTGTCAGCGATCCGCCGGCCATACGACGGCGGCTGGTCGCGTGAGGGCGCAACGGAAGCCCGCGCCGGGTGAGAGCATCCATGGTCTGGTGCCAGCTTGATGACCGGGCACGGCCGGAGGTCCGAGGAGCGTAAACGAGTGGCGTGAGGAATTCGAAGCCTATCACCGTCCGAAGGTGGTGCAACGTAGGCTGGCGGAGCGTGCTCGCTTAAGCTACCTCGGGGACGCCATCCTTGACGACGTAGAAGGATGCGTGATGACGTTCGCTGTGGTCGTCGGAACTCTCGGCGGTGTGTTCTCGAGTGTCAGTCCACCAGGAGGACCGCGGATGAAGGGAGGCTCTTCTTATGTCGGCAGAAGAAGAAAACAAGCAGATCGCGCTGAGCATCTTCGAAGCGCTCAACACCCGCGACCTTAGTGTGTGGTCCAAGCATCTGGCGGAGGACTACACCGCAGTGCATCCCGGTGTGTCGATCCCACTGAACAAGACAATGAGTATAGGCTACAACCAGCGCTTCGTGACGGCCTTCCCCGACATCCACTTCGAGGTGCTGCAAGTCCTCGCAGAGGGTGATTACGTCCTCATCCACTGGAGAGCGAGCGGCACCCACGCCGAGAGGCTGGCTACCATGACAGGACAGACCATCCCCCCTACCAGGCGAAGTATGACGGTCTCGGGCGTGGGGCTTGCCGAGGTGAGGGATGGCAAGATCGTCCGCGAGTGGAGCTACTGGGATCAGCTGTCGCTTTTGGCGCAGTTGGGCATCACCGAACAACCAGGACTGTTCTTGCCTCCTGAGGGCTACTAAGGTGGCTCAGAACATGTAGTGGTGTCCGGGCTGGCAAATACTCGACACCTTAGCCTCAAGCAAAG
>DASSCV010000027.1:0-6278 GCA_035697505.1 Rubrobacter sp. | reverse complement strand
CCGGTCCGAGAAGTTCAAAGAGCGTTTCGTAGGCACCCACTTCTTCAACCCGCCGCGGTACTTGAAGCTCATGGAGATCATACCTACGGAGGATACGGACCCGGAGATCGTCGAGGCCGTTAGGACCTTCGGGGAGAGGGTGCTAGGCAAGGGCGGAGTCATCGCCAAGGACACCCCGAACTTTATAGGTAACCGGATAGGAACCTTTGCGGGGATGCAATCCGCTCGCTACGCCTTCGATAACGGCTACGGGATCGAAGAGGTAGACGCCATAACAGGCCCTCTCATCGGCCACCCGAAGACGGCGACCTTCAGGCTCAACGACCAGGTCGGGCTGGACATCGCCGTCGGCGTGGCCGAGAACCTCTACGAGGCCGTCCCCGAGGACGAGTCGCGCGAGGATCTCAAGCCGCCGGAGAAGCTCGAGGAGATGCAGGAGAAGGATCTGCTCGGCAACAAGACCGGCGCCGGTTTCTACAAGCGAGACAAACGTGAAGGCAAGACCGTCTTCGACGTGTTGGACCTGGAGACTTTCGAGCACCATCCCGCGGAGAACCCCGAGATTCCCGTCGCCAAAGAGGCGCAGCAGGAGGGAGACCTCGCCTCCAGGCTGCAGTTCCTGATGGAGAAGGCCGACGAGGACAGGCACGCCCGCTATATAAGAGACACCCTGTTGCCGTACATGGCGTACGCTTCGCGCCACGTACCGGAGATCTCCGACACCCTGGAGGACGTTGACCACGCGATGGAGTGGGGGTTCGCCCACCAGGCGGGGCCATTTCGCATCTGGGACCTGCTCGGCGTGCGCGAGACCGTCGAGAAGATGGAGTCCATGGGCATCGAGGTCGCCTCCTGGGTAAAGGAGATGCTCCAGGCGGGCAACGACACTTTCTACAAGACCGAGAATGGCACCGAGCTCCAGTTCAGCCCGGTCAGCAAGGAGTACGAGCCCGTCCGCGAGGACCCGATGTACGTCTCCCTCGACCGTCTGCGGGACGCGGGCAAAGAGCTCGCCAGCAACGACTCGGCGAGCCTGCTCGACCTCGGCGACGGCGTGCTATGCCTGGAGTTTCACTCCAAAGGCAACTCCATCGATGCGCAAATAGTCGAGATGGGCAACAGGGGCATCCATGAGTTAGAGCGTGATTACGTGGTCGGGCTCGTCGTCGGCAACGAGGGCCGCAACTTCTCCGTGGGGGCCAACCTCAGCGAGATGGCCCACGCCGTCAAGAACGGAGACCTGGATCAGATCGAAGAGAGCGTCGAGGCCTTGCAGGACCTCCTGATGGCCTTCCGCTTCGCCCCCAAACCCGTCGTCTCAGCCCCCCACGGCCAGACCTTAGGCGGCGGACTCGAAGTGTGCCTCCACTCAGACCGCATCGTAGCAGCCGGCGAGACGTACATGGGCCTCGTCGAGGTCGGGGTCGGCTTGATCCCGGCCGGAGGAGGAACCAAGGAGATGGCCCGCCGCCTTCTCTCCCCGCCGCTCCACGTCGCCCCGGATACCCCGCCGCTACCCTTCCTCCAGAAAGCCTTCGAACAGATAGCCCTGGCCAAGACCGCGACCAGCGCCCTCGAAGCAAAGGAGATGGGCTTCCTCACCGAAAACGACCGCATAGTAATGAACGCAGACCACCTCATCTCCGCAGCCAAACGCGAGGTCATGGACCTGGCCGACGGCTACACGCCGCCCGAGCACGCCAACAATGTCTACGCCGCCGGTCGCAATACCAGGGCCGCACTGGAGATGGGCATAAAGACCATGCAGTGGGGCCACTACGCCTCTTCGTACGACGGCGTCATCGCAGGCCACGTAGCCCGAGTACTCACCGGCGGCAACCTCTCCCTCCCACAATGGGTCCCTGAAGAACACCTCCTAAGGCTGGAGAAGCAGGCGTTCCTCGAACTCCTGAAACAGGAGAAAACCCACGAGCGCATCGAAGCACTCCTGACTACTGGAAAGCCGGTACGAAATTAGGCTTCGGGTATCAGGTTAGACTCGCGCAGGAGAAACCTGAGCGACTGAAAGGAGCGACCATGCGAGAAGCCGTAATAGTTTCGGGAGCCAGAACCGCCGTGGGGCGTGCGCCGAGGGGGACTTTGCGGGCCAGCCGTCCCGACGACATGGCCGCCGCCGCTATCGGTGAGGCCCTAAGGCGTGCGGAGGGGCTTCAGAGAGAAGACGTGGAAGATGTCATCATCGGGTGTGCGATGCCTGAGGGGACGCAAGGGTACAACGTCGCCAGGCTGTCTTCACTGCTCGCCGGAATGCCGGACACGGTGCCAGCGCAGACGGTCAACCGGTTCTGTTCTTCGGGGCTCCAGACCATCGCGATGGCCTCAGAGCGCATCATGGTCGGCAACGCGACGACCATCGTGGCGGGCGGTACCGAGCACATGTCTTCGACCATCGAGATGCCCAACTTTTCGCCCAACCCGCGGCTTATGGAGATCAACCCTGCGGCCTATATGGGCATGGGCCTGACTGCGGAGCAGGTCGCCCGCGAGTTCGACGTGGGCCGCCAAGACCAGGACGAGTTCGCCCTGCGCAGCCACACTCTGGCGAAGGACGCCGTCGAGGGCGGTGTATTCGACGAGGAGATCGTGCCGCTCGACGTCGAGTTCGACTGGGTAGACGAAGCCGGTGAACTACAGCATATGGAGACGAGCTTCGGACGTGACGAAGGCCCGCGCGACACCTCGGCCGAGAAGCTAGCCAATCTCAAGCCCGCTTTCCAGCAGGACGGCACCGTCACGGCGGGCAACTCGTCGCAGAGGAGCGACGGCGCGGCCGCGGTCGTGGTGATGGACAGGGAGGAGGCCGAGAAGCGCGGGCTCACGCCGCTCGTTCGTTTCGTCGGTTTCGCCGTGGGGGGCGTCAGGCCCGAGGTCATGGGCATAGGGCCGACCGTGGCGATCCCGAAGGTGCTAGAGCAGACCGGGCTCACCATGGACGACATCGACCTCATCGAGTTCAACGAGGCGTTTGCGGCCCAGGCTCTGGCCGTGATCCGCGAGGTCGGAATGGACCTGGAGAAGACCAATGTCAACGGCGGGGCCATAGCGCTAGGCCATCCGATGGGCGCGACGGGCACGAAGCTCACGGTCCAGCTCATCCACGAGATGAAGCGCCGCGGCTCGAGGTATGGCCTTGTCACCATGTGCATCGGCGGCGGTATGGGCGCCGCAGGTATCTTCGAGAACCTGCAGAATTGAGCTGGACGGCCTTTCGGCAAAGAGTAGGCACGATGAACGGACCCGGGTAGAACCATCAGCTATGGCTCACCCTTCCCTACAAGAGCAGCAAAGTTAGAAGACCAAGATAGAGCAGCGCCGCGACGGCCATGATGAGACAGAATCCCAGGTTGCGTCTGGGTCCTATCTCCAGCGGGTGCAACCCGGTCAGCCGCGAGAGCATGGTGACGGCGCTGGAAAACGGGGTGAGCAAGAGCGTGGACTGGGCGCCGAGCAGGAGGGCCGCCGCCCAAAGCGCCGGAGCCGGTCCGCCGTCAAGCGGGAAGGCTGTGTTGAGCAACAGCACCATAGGTATGACGTGGATGCCGGCGACGAAACCCACGCCCATGATGAGCGCTAGCGCAGGGGCGACCAGGACCGTCGGAAGGGCAGAGAGCAATGCGCCTAGCGGTGCGAGGGCGCCAAGGGCTTTCAGAGAGAGTACGAGGATGCCGGCAGCCCCGAAAAGGGCGAACTCGGAGTGCGAGGCCGTAAGCGACCCGCGCGCCTCTTGCCCGAGACGTGCCAGGGGCGACGCCCGGCGGGTGAGTACCGCCGCGAGCGCGGCGATCGAGAGTACGATCGTCGCGACCGTCACAGCGATGGCCGCCGTAAGCGGCAGCGCGGGAAAGGTCAGGTTTACCAGGGCGACGGCAGTGACCAGCACGACGGGGTAGAGGAGAACGGCGGCAGCCCCCCGGTCCAGGGGCGCCTGAGGGATCTCTTCTACCTCGCCCCCCGCCCTCTGGGCGAAGAGTAACGTCCCGCCGAGGCCGAGGAGCACGAAGGGCAGCGTAACCGCGAGGAGCTTCGGGTAGGAGACCCCGGTCAGCACGATGGTCGTCGCGGTCAGGACGTTCAGGTTGGTCCAGAGCGGTGCGAACGAGAAGGCCCTCCCGGCCCATTTAAGGGCCTCCAGGCGCTCTTTGGGCGCTGAGCGGCCCGAGATCACATCTATGAGCACGAACGCTCCCACATCCAGAACAGCCCCGAGGACGTGACCAAGGACTCCAGCCGTCGCCTTTATACTCACGCCCAGGCGGGTAAGCGCCGCCATCAGGGCCCGGATCTGGACTTCATAGCGGGCTGCCTGGATCGGATAGCCCGCCATGCTTAGGACGAGTAACACCGCCACGATCCCGAAGTACGTAGGCATCCCCCCGAGGAAATCCGCGAAGTGGAACCGTCCGGTGAAGATCACCGCGCCTAAAGCCACGAAGGCGGCCAGGGCGAACGCCCTGTGGAAGACGCTCGACCACGGCACCGAGATTACGAACAACACAGCGCCTACCCCCAGGAAGAGGTCTGTCCCCCATGACTCTGGCGCGAAAGTCTGCCACACGTACCCGGCCAGGAAGACGATGCCGAGCACGGGACGTAACGCATCCACATGCGACCTCATGCTCCCCGCCCCTGTTGTGTTTCGGTGTTCTCTCTTACCACTAAACCGCTTCCGAGTCGTCAAAAATGTAGCCAGCACCCACGATTCTAGAGCATGGGCGAAGGCTGTACGGAGCGTTGCGGTAACCTCTAGTTCGCCAGAAGATTCGAGTGTGCGCTCTCTGGATAGAGGGTGTGCGCAATATAATCTCCGTCGAAGTAGCACCAGAGAGGACGTAAACTTGCAGGGATCTGCCAGGATGGGCGGCTCGTTTGTCAAGACTGTGCTGCTGGCCGTCCTGATCGTTCTCCTGTGTGCGGCATGCGACGGGCCCGCGGAAGAGAGTAGAAAGAGCGGTAACATAGACCCCATCACCACAGGCCAAGGAGCGAATAGGGAGGATACCCAAGGGCGAGGCGGGGAGCGGGTCGAGGTGATTACCCTCGCCACGGACCTGGAGGTGCCCTGGTCTTTGGCCTTTCTACCCGGCGGCGACGCCCTCGTTACCGAGCGCGACTCGGGGAGGCTTCTGCGGGTGAGTCCCTCAGGTGACGTTCGGGGGATCCAGACGCTGCCGGAGGGTGGCTCGGGCGAGGGCGGGCTTCTCGGCCTCGCCGTCTCCCCAGACTACGAGGATGACCGCTACATCTATGCCTACTACACGACCGGCGTAGACAACAGGGTCGTAAGGTTCCGCATGGGTGAGACGCCGGAACCAATACTGACGGGTATCCCCTCCAACACGTATCACGACGGGGGTAGGATCAAGTTCGGCCCCGACGGCATGCTCTACGTGAGTACGGGCGATGCCGGAGATTCTGAAAACTCCCAGGACCGGAGCTCTCTGGGAGGCAAGATCCTGAGGATAGCCCCCGACGGTTCCATTCCACCGGACAACCCGTTCCCCGGCAACCCCGTCTACTCCTACGGCCACCGCAACGTGGAGGGGCTCGCTTGGGACTCGGAGGGACGACTCTACGCTAGCGAGTTCGGCGCTAGCACCTGGGATGAGGTCAACAGGATCGAAGCCGGGGAGAACTACGGCTGGCCCGCGGTCGAGGGCAGGGGTGGAGAGGATCAAGGCTACGTTGATCCCATCACCGTCTGGCCCACCTCAGAAGCCTCCCCGAGCGGGGCGGAGATCATGGTGGAAGGGGCCATCCCGCAGTGGGAAGGCGACCTTTTCGTGGCTGCTCTCAGGGGAGAGCGGCTCTGGCGCCTGGAGTTGAACGCCAGCGGCGAGGTCGTGGAAAGGGAGAAGCTCCTCGACGGAGAGGTCGGCCGCGTGCGGGATGTCATACAGGCCCCCGACGGGTCCCTGTGGGTCTCCACCTCCAACCACGACTCCTACGGTAGCCCGGCCAGCAAGCAGGATGACCGCATACTACGCCTCGCGCCGGCAGGCGAATAGAATGAGCCCAGTGGAAGACACGCTGAGAAGTACACAGGATTCCTATCCGGCAGACCTCGCCCGCTTTGTCCGCGAGCGGTGGGACGAGGATAGTGCTGGTACGCTGCCCGACCAGGGGACGCTGGAGACCCTGATCTCGGCCTGCTACCAGGCCGGTTTACTGCGCGAGGAGGAGCGCGCCGTTACGTTCAGGGTGATCCTCTGCGATCCCGGCCTGCTGCCGCCGCGCGAAGGACCACCCGACGGGACACA
>DASSCV010000026.1:0-11332 GCA_035697505.1 Rubrobacter sp. | reverse complement strand
CCTACCTAACCTCTTCTCGGTGCTGGGAGCGTTGCTGCTGCTAGTCGGCGGTGGGTGGATAACGTTTGCCATTTTGCGTAGGCCCCCAGCCCAAGGAGCGAGTGCCGAGCCGGAGTCGCGAGCAAGTACGCAAACGCGCTTGAGAATGAGAAGGACTGGCACCGAGTAAGGAGAACGCTCGGGAAGTCGTCTCTGCACGTGCAGGAATACCTACTTCTAAGGGCCGCGATCCTGGGTGGCGGTAGAGGCGTGGCCATGATCTAGCATGCGCTTGAGGGCCTTAGCCAACCAGCGTCTCGGTCTTCTCTATAAGACTCTCGCTCCTCGTGGCACCAAAGCGATGTTGTGCGTCGGCACGCCCGGAGGATAATGCGAGAGTGGGCAACGAACGGGCACCTTGGGCGAAACGACGCTCCGAGCAGAGAAAGAGGGACGCCGCGCTGCGCTACGACCTGGAGATGGAATCCCGGAAGGCAGGGTGGGGAGATCCCGCTTTGGTATACGACCAGGAGAAGGAACTGTTGACATTTATATACCTATGGTATTAGAATACCGTTGGTATGAAAAAGCGCCTTACACGAGCTGAGAAACGCGAGCGGACCCGTAAGGAGTTGATCTCGGCCGCTGAGAGCCTCTTCACTGGGCAGGGTTTCCACGCGACGTCGGTGGATGAGATCGCTTTTGAGGCTGGCTACACCAAGGGCGCGGTCTACTCCAACTTCGAGTCCAAGGAGGACCTCTTCTTCGCGGTTTATGAACAGCGGGCCGATCAGGTGGCGGCCGGCTACGAGCGGGCCTTCCGGGAGGCCGGACCCATCGCCGGGAGCGAGCGTATAGTCTCCGAGGCGGTGCAGCGGCGCGGGCGCGACGACGGGTGGTTGGCGGTCTTCTTCGAGTTCTGGGCGCACGTGGTGCGCCGCCCCGAGCTGCGCGAGCGCTTCGCGAAGATCCACGCGCGCGTTCTGGAGCCGATAGCCTCTGGGGTCGAACGGTGGGTGGAAGAGCGTGGGATCGAGCTGCCGGTAGACGCGAGGCGCTACGCCGTGGCGGTGTACGTGATGATGCTCGGGCTCTCTTTAGAGCGGCTGACGCAACCGGAGGTGGTGGACCTGACGCTCGGACCGCAGATGGTGCGCTTCGCGTTTGAGGTACTGGAAGACCCCGGCGACGCTGCGCGCGACGGGAAAAAGGAGGAGCGATGAGGTTCGGCTACCACCGCCGCCGCCTGGCGGACTTCTTGGGGGGCATGCGCCTCTCGCGCGAGCTGATCAAACACGAACGCTGGCCCAAAGGGAGGCTACGGCGCCACCAGCAGGAGCGCCTCGACGCGCTCGTGAGGCACGCAATGCGGCACTCACCATTCTACCGGGAGCTGCTATCGGGCGTGGTCGGGAACGGCCCCGTCGAGCTCTCGCGCCTGCCGGTGCTGGACAAGACCAGGATGATGGAGGACTACGATAAGCTGGTCACGGACCCCCGCCTCAAGCGTGATGAGCTTCTGGCCTGGGTCGAGGGGTTGGAGCAGGACGAGCTCTACTTGGGAGAGTACCGGGCGATGACTACTAGCGGTTCTTCGGGACGCAAAGGCCTCTTCGTCTACAATGAGCAGGGCTGGCGGACCATCGCCGCCATGTTCTTCCGCCAGAGCGCGTGGATGGGGGTCAAGCCGAGACTCCCGAGACGCTTCCGGATGTGCCTCATAGGGGGCGCGGCCCCCTCACACATGACCCGGCAGGGGTCTGCCACCCTCGGTATCGGCATTCACCGCTTCCTGGGGCTGCCCCTCACGTTGCCTATCGAGCGGATGGTCGCGGAGCTCAACCGTTTCCAACCCGAGTTCCTGAACGTCTACCCCTCGATTGCTATGCGACTGGCCGAGGAGCAACTCGCCGGCCGTCTGCGCCTCTCGCTCACGATGATGTCCACCAGCAGCGAGCTGCGTACGCCAGAGATGACCGAGCGGCTTGTGGAGGCCTTCGGCGTGCATCCCTTCAACTTCTACGCGACGACCGAGGGTCTCTGGGGCGTCGAATGCGAGCGCCACGAAGGCATCCACCTCTTCGAGGATATGGCGCTCCTCGAGAACGTCGACGCCCAAGGGCGGCCCGTGCCAGAAGGTGAGCCGGGAGCGAAGGTGCTCGTCACCTTCCTCTACAACCTCGTGCAGCCGATCATCCGGCTGGAGGTCTCGGACGTCGTTACCATAGACCCGGAGCCGTGCCCGTGCGGCCGCACGCTCGTCCGGGCGCGGGCGATCGAGGGTCGCAGCGACGACGTGATAGAGCTCCCGGCCCAGAAGAACGGCGGCGAGGTGGCGGTGCATCCCATCGAGTTCGGGATCCTGACACGCGATAGGGAGGTGCGCGAGTTCCAGGTGGTTCAGGAAGGAGCAAGCGTGCGCATCCTGGTCGTGCCGCGCCGATCTGCGGGCAGTGAGCTGGAGGCTCGCCTGCGCGATGCGGTGTCGCGGCGGCTCGCGGAGCTAGGGGTTATTGAGCCGGAGGTCTCGGTGGAGCGACGCGAAGAGCTTGCGCGCTCGGCTGGCGGCAAGCTGCAACTGGTGGTCGCCGATCCGGCGGCGCGGCAGGCCACAGCCGGCAGCATTAGCGTAGAAATTGACCCGTGCCGCTCGCTAGGATAGCGGTAAAGGCTATCCGAACCTTCTGATGTCCTCTCGGCGATACGCCCAGATGGCTGCAGCGAGGAACGCCACTCCGTAGCCGGCGAGCCAGAGCGCGGAGGCCAGGAGCGGCTTGGTGTTGGCTCCGACGGCGCTCCAGGCGAGCTCCGCGTAGTGGTAGGTGGGCAGGTACGGGGCGATCTCTTGGACGATCTCAGGGAGTCCCCCGAGCGGCACGAAAAGACCTGAGGCGAAGGCGATCGGCAGGTAGATTAGCTGGATGACCGGCGCCGCCGAGGTGGGCCTCGTGAGGTAGCCCACGGCGAATCCGAGGAAGATGAAGGGCGTGGAGCCCAGGAGCAAGCGGTAGGTCAGGGTCGACCAGGCGGCCATCCCTGGCTCGACGCCGCCCGCGACCCTCCCGAAGAAGAAGAGGACCACGAGCGTGGCGAAGGCGAAGAGGAGGGCGGAGAGGGTCTTGGCGCAAAACAGAACTGCTGGCCTTAGAGGCGTGGCCCGCATCAGCACGTCCGTCTTCCTGCCGCGCTCGGCCGCGACCCCCGCGCCGAACGAGAAGAGCATCACGCTGATGACCCCGTAGGCCCCGAAGGAGGCGAGCAGGTAGTCTCCCGCCCCCGTGCCCGCGGTCCTCTCGTCCACCACAGGCAGGCCGAAGAAGGCAAAAAAGATCGTGGGCAGCGCCACGCTGGAGATGATGAACGCCGGGTCTCGCACGAGCTGCAGCAGCTCGCCCTTTGTCTGGGCGATCAGCATCGGCAAGACTGGGGCCACTTCCCGCTCGCCTTCCCTCCCCTGAGGGGTCTGCGCGGAAGGCCTCACACGGGACCTTCTTCCTCGTCCCTGCCTTCCCTGGTGATCTCCAGAAAGGCCTCTTCCAGGTCCGCGCCGACCACCTCCAGGTCCGACACGTCGGTGCCGGCCTCGAAGAGGCGCCTGAGGATCTCCTCGGGCCGGGGCGTCAGCAGGGTCGTGACCCCATCTTGCGTGCTCAGACCTTCCACGTGGAGCCCGTCGAAGAGCGCAGGCTCCACGCGGTGGGGCGTGGTGAAACGGACCCGCTTGCGCCCCACGCGAGCCTTGATGGCTGCCGCGGTGCCCTCCGCGAGGACCCGGCCACGGTCGATGACCACGACGCGGTCGGCCAAGGCATCGGCCTCCTCCAGGTAGTGGGTGGTGAGCACTACCGTCCTCCCGGCCACAACCGAACCGCGTACCTGCTCCCAGAACGACCGCCGTGCCTCGACATCGAGTCCTACCGTCGGCTCGTCCAGGAACAGGACCTCCGGATCGCCGCAGATCGCCAGAGCGTAGTACAGGCGCTGGCGTTGGCCGCCCGACAGGGAGCCCACCAGCGAGTGGCCCTCGTCTTCCAGGCCGGCCCGGGCGACGATTTCGCCTGTCGGCAGGGGACGAGGGTAATAGCTGCGGAAGAGGTCGATCACCTCGCGCACCCTGAGCTCGTCGGGGACCCCCGACTCCTGAAGCATGACGCCGACCCGGGAGCGGGCGCCGAGATGCTGGGGTCGGCGGCCGAAGAGGCGCACCTCCCCGCTCGAAGCCTTCCTCAGTCCGAGCATGATGGCGATCGCGGTCGTCTTGCCCGCGCCGTTCGGCCCCAGCAGGGCGACGACCTCGCCCGCCTCGACGCGAAAGTCGATACCGGAGAGAGCGCGCTTCTCTCCGAAGAGCTTGGTGACCCCTTTCAACTCGACCACTGGCGTCACGCGACGAGCCCCCGCGGATGGCTTTCAAGCCTCCATTACACCAGATGGGCGGATGGTTGTTGTTCTTCTAAGAGGGCAGGGACAACCTACCGTTCTTCCTTCTTACCTATAGTCACCCGAGTGCGTGGAAAAGAAATTCTCGGAACTCTATATTCAGACTACTGCCTAGAACGTTAGCGGGTGCGGATTCCCAGCAGGCGTGCCGAGGCCCTCGTACACCATCCCGTACACCAACGGGAGCGCGTCGTAAATTCCGCCTCTAACTCGTCGTCAGGTGTGGCCGGAGCATCCTTAGCCCGGATTATTCATGAACGGCGCCGAAGGCTTTCGAAGGAGCGTGCCATAGAATTTGCCTTGGGTGTGCCGACGCCAGATACAGGTGGACCCTCGTGAAGCCCACTCCTTCGGCTGCGTCGAGTCTTCGAACATCCCGACTATAGTGAAGAGGACTCTCTCTTCAACGACCTTCCTGAATGATCCGGGCTAAAGCTTCGGGCGATGCTCGCGAACGACTTGTGCAAACAGCAAGATGGCCGCAGCCGGCGCCAATACCCCAAGAGCGACGCCGGTGACTCCAGGCCACCCCCACCACTGCCAGGCAACACCGGGTAAGTAGGCTGCGAAAGCTCCGCAAGTGTAGTAGCAGCTGTAATAGATGGCGCTCGCCGACCCTTGGTCGGATTCGCTTGCGGTCGCCACCCCGATCTGCGCTGCCGTCGCTCCGCTGAACATGGCCACCGTGAGCACGGCAAGCGCTGCGACTACAGCCGGCAACGTCCCAACCAAAGAGAGTGGCAGCGCAAGCAGGCTTCCGGTTAGAGCACCGACGAGCGTCGCCCACCAGCCGATGCGGTCAGCTACAGCTCCGGCGACCGGCCCCACCGCCCCCAAACTCCAAAGCAAGAAGATGAGGCTTCCTAGCGCCGGAGAGAGCGAGAAGGGAGGAGCCTCAAGGTAATACGTGACGAAGGAAAAGACGCCGACGAAGGAGAAAAACAACGCGCACCCTCCCAGCGTTGCCAATAGCAACGCGCGGTTTCCTAGCAGGCGCATGACGGCCGTGAGCTCTTGCTTTTCCTTAGCCGGTGAAGCGGACTGTGGTATCGCGTAGTGCATGAGAAGCGCCGCTACGCCGGGCAGCAGGGCGAGAGCGGCGAGGGAGAGGCGCCATCCCACCACCTCGGATGCCAACGCCACCCCAACCCGGCCGATGAGGCCTCCGGCGACCAGGGAGGACAGATAGCAACCCATAGCTTTGCCCCCGAGCCAATCCCCGAAGACCTCCTGCACGTAGTTTAGGCCTACTGTCAGAAGGCCAGGCATGCAAAGACCTTGCAAGAGTCTGCACACCAGCAAGACAGCAAAGCTTGGGGCGAGGCCCAGGGCCACGGTCGGAGCAACCAATAGCCCGCTGGAGAGTACGAGGCACCGCTTGCGCCCGATCCTGTCCGAAAGTGGTCCCCAGATCCAAGCCCCCGCTGCCATGGCCACTACGACCACTGAGATAGTTAGCCCCGTTCGCGCGGCGCCCACCCCGAACTCTCGTCCCAGGGTCGGCAGGATCGCCTGCGTGCAGTAGACGGTAGCGAACATCCCCGCCGCCCCTAAACCGAAGCTCGATAGACCTAACCAGTTCGAGCTCATACCATGGACTGTGTGCCCCTCGCCTTCCCGGGTCGTCTTTTGGCAGGTCCGAAGAAGTCTCTCTGCGGCGGCCTCCCTACGCACTGCCCGCGCCTCCAGCTATTCTACCTACCATATCTGAGCCTTGGGGCGCTCTCGGAGGAGTTCGTGAACAATTCGGGTTAGAAGGCATCTCACAAATGCCTCAGCAGAATGACAACACAGCCTAAATGCACAGAACCGAGGTAGTTTTCCGGTCGTCGTTCGTAACGGACTACTAGACGTCGGAAGTTCGAAAGCCAGGCAAACAGCCGCTCGAGCTTCAAGCGCCTCCTGTAGCGCCTGAGCTTGCGACCGTCCTGAGTCTTTACCCTCCTCCTGTTGCGCCGGTGCGGGGCGATCGCAGGAAAGCGGTTCGAGTCCGCTCGTCGGCTCTCCCATACCGGCTTAGATAAGCCGAATACTCCGTACTGTTAATGCCTCTGGGGATGATCTAGGGCATTTTGACACCTCAGAGGACGACCTCGGTGAAGATGACGAGGGTATGTCGCCTGTAATATGCTGCGGGCAAGGCAAGACTCGAGTGCAGAGTCAGATGGGGGGAGGGAGTCGGACGGATGAAGATCGTCGATGTGGTCGCCCATGTGTTGTCCACGCCGCTGGAGGAGCCCTTCGCCTTCTCCCAGGGCCTGGTGCACCGGCGGAGCGCCGTGGTAGTGGAGGTGGTGACCGATGAGGGCGTCACCGGATGGGGCGAGTCCCTCTGCCACGGGCTGCAACCGCCTGAGGTGGCGGCCTCCTTCGTCGAGTTCTGCTACAAACCGATGCTCGTCGGCAGGGACCCCTTCGACGCCGAGGTGCTTTGGGAAGAACTGTACAACCGCACGCGGCCCTTCGGGGGCGGCGCGGCGGTCAACGCCCTAAGCGGCGTAGACATAGCCCTCTGGGACGCCGTAGGGCGGTCCCTCTCCCTGCCCGTCCACAAGCTGCTCGGAGGAGGGTTCCGCTCCGAGGTCACCCCGTACGCGACAGGGTTCTATCGCCGGCAGGAGGAGGACCCCACCGAGGCCGGCATTCGCGAGGCGAAGCGGCACGTCTCCGAGGGTTTCCGGGCCGTAAAGCTCAAGGTGGGCTTCGGGGTAGACATGGACATCGAGTACGTCGGCGCCATACGCGAGGCCGTCGGGCCGGGGGTGCGCATCATGATGGACGCCAACTGCGCCTACGACGCCCCGGCGACGCGCAGGATCCTCCTGGGATGTCGCGACGCCGAGGTCCACTTCTTCGAGGAACCCCTAGCGCCTGAGGACCTAGAGGGGTACAAGGCGCTGAGGCACCTCACCGACACCCACCTCGCTGCTGGGGAGAACCTGTTCGGGAAGACGGGCTTTCGGCGCTGGATCTCCGAGGGTGCCCTCGACATCCTCCAGCCCGACCTCTGCTCCTCCGGGGGGTTCACCGAATGCAAGAAGATAGCGGCCATCGCCCAGGCGTGGAACACCGCCGTCGTCCCGCACGTGTGGGGCACGGGCATAGGGCTCGCCGCCTCCCTGCAGTTCATGGCAACCTTGCCCCCTACGCCGCTGTCGATGAACCCGGAGGAGCCGATGCTCGAGTACGACACCTCCTCGCACCCCTTCCGCCAGCACCTTATAGGCGGCGGAGTGCGCATGTCTGACGGCAAGGTGAGGGTTCCGCAAAACCCCGGCATCGGCGTAGAGGTAGACCGCGACACGCTCGAACGCTACGGCCGACGGGTATCCTAGCCCCGGGAACAGGTTCCGACGAGGGCCCGAAACGGCAGCCGCCGGCGGCGTCATCCGGGGCGATTACAGCCCCAGGAGACGCTCCGCGTTGCTGTGGGCGATGCGCTCTTTGTCTGCGGGGCTGGCCGGGAGTTTATCCAGGAAGGCGCGCGCCTGCGCCATCGACGCGTACGGGTGGTCGGCCGAGAACATGATCCGTTCCACGCCGACCTGAAGCACCAGGTCCAGGAATGCTTGGACCCAGTTGAAGCCGCCGAAAGTGTAGTGGAGGTTCTCGCGCAGGTAGGTGCCGACCGGGCGCTCCAGCTTCGTCAGCTCTACGGGCAGAGCCACCTCGAGCCTGGGCATGAAGAACGGAAGTCCCTCACCCATGTGCCCGACCACGAATTGGAGGTTCGGGTACCTGTCGAACGCCCCGCCAACTATGAGCCGTAGGACGTGGGTTGCGGTCTCCACGTGCCAGCCCCAGGCCGCCGTCGCCAACAGTCCTGCCACGAAGTTGCCCGTGTAGGATGCCTCGATTACCGGACGGGGGGGCGGTGTCGGGTGGAGGTAGATCGGGACCCCGAGCGCTTCTGCCCGCTCCAAGATTGGCCAGAAAAAGGAGTCGTCCAGGTAGCGTCCCCGAGTGTGCCCGTTGATCAGCGCCCCCTTGAAGCCATACTCACCGATGGTGCGGTCCAGCTCGTCTGCGGCGGCTTGCGGGGAGGCCGTCGGCAACGCGGCGAACCCGGCGAAGCGATCCGGATGACGCCGCACCGCCTCGGCGAGGAGGTCGTTTGTCTCACGGGCGAACGCTACCGCCTCTGCCGCCTCCAGCTGCTCAACGCCAGGAAAGGTCAGCGACAACACCTGCACATCGATGCCTGCGGCGTCCATGGCCGAGATCCTGCCGTCGCCGAGATCGCACAGCTGTTCGATGAGCTTTTCGTAGCCCGCCGCAACCTGGGGATGACTGCGGGCCGCTTCCGCCTGGGCCTTGAGCTCCCGCCCCGGGCCTTCCATGAACGCCTCGGTGGCGTAGTGCTCCTCTAGCGTGATAGTCCGCATCACCGACCTCCTTACCTAGAATTAGCGGGTTAGGCTACCGAGGCCCATGATATGGCATCCGGTGATGCCTGGAGCACTCGACAAGGGTAATTCACCGAGTTGCCTGGATGGTGAATTCTGCGAACTTCGCCTTGCAAGAGTGCTCGGAACTTCGCGCCTGCTCAGGTCACCCTCGGTCGCCGCGGTGGCGTTCGTAGTAGAGAACCATCTCGTGCCAATACGCCAAGAGCAGCGCCACCTGCCCGAACGTGCATACTGCCGTCGGCAATAGACGTCGCTTGTAAGCTCCCCACACACCGCCCAGGCCAAAGGCCGTCGCCCCCATGCTGAGGGCCATCGCCCGATCTAGGGGGCGCTTGGCGATCCACATCTCCTCTCCGAGCATCGCCCGCGTTGCCCACGCTTTATCGTTCTTGGGCTCACGGAACATGATGGGGTAGACTATTAGCCACACGACCACCATGGCACCTTCTCTCCAGCTGCGGGTCCAGATGGGCACGAAGACCAGCGGCACGCTGAGTAGGCGGGTCCAGGCGCTCCAGGGGTTGGAGTGGTGCTTGAAGACCTCCCTGAGGAGTCGCTTGATGAGCGACGACACTGTCCCTCCTTTCGAGTGGGTTTCGCATATCGTATGCTATTGGCTCGAGTGCCTGGAATGTGAATTTTGCGAACTTCCGCTTTACGGAGTTCTCGGAAGTCGCTTGCCCTAGCGCACCCGCCGGGGCTGCTGCGCTGCCGCCGCTTCCCTACGCATCCTGAACGCCTGCACCACCGCCCCCACGCCCCCAATGAGCATGAAGATCGCCAAGATTAGCGTCAGCGCCGCCACCCCGATCAGGGGGTTGATCACCAAGATAAGGCCCAAGAAGATACCTAGCACGGACAAGATCCCCATCCCCCAACCACCTCCTTGGAAAGCAACTATCAGGCCCGCAGCGCCCTGAAGCATGGCCAGGAACCCCACCAAGATAACCAACCCTGTAGAGGCCAGGGTGGCGCTCCACAGAGGGTTGCTGAGTATTGCCAAGCCAGCTATGAGGCACAGGATCCCGGCGGTTAGCTTCCAGCCCCAAGAAGAGGAATCCAAAAAGATGCCTATGATGCGGAAGATGCCCGCTATCAACAGGTAGATGCCCAGCAGCAGCACTAGGAAGAACAGTGAGGCTCCCGGGGCCACCAACAGGATCAACCCCAAGAGGGCGACGACGATCCCTTCCACCAGGACCAGCCCCCAAGGCAGGGCGTCTCCTCTTCCGCCAGCATAACTACTCACCTTCCACCTCCCGTTTGCCTACGCTGAGTAGTCCCCATTATGGGCACAGAGCCCTCATCGCGGCCAGTATTACCCCAACGGCGCATCCTCTCATCCTCATTCACCGGAGTGCGTGGAAGGGATCTTCTCCGAAGTTCGCGCCAGGCTTGATCCCGAAACGACCCTCTTGAATGATGCGCGGGGCTCGGCCCAATGACATCATACGTTTCGCACACAGACGGCGCCGAGCGAGGGCGGCGAGATGAGCATCTTTCCGACCAAAATCCTGCTAGCCACGGACGGGTCCACTGAGGCCGAGTTGGCCGCCCGATCTGCGGTGGACCTTTGCCAGAAAACCGACTCCGAACTGCACCTCATCCATGTCTTGGACGTCGCCAAGGTCGGTCTGTCGATGGCTGTGCTTTACTCAGAAGCCTCCGACCCTGAGGGAGTAAAGATACCGGATCCTGTCCTGGAGCAGGAACTGGAACGGAGCGCAAAGCAGGCGGGCAGGGAGGCGCTCGACGAGGAAGAGCAACGGGTACGTTCGGCTGGTGGGACAGTCGCACACTCGCATCTGATGATGGGAGAGGTAGAACGAGAGATTGTGCACCTAGCGGAGGATCTAGGGGCCGGTCTGATAGTGATGGGCAGCAGGGGGCGCAGGGGGATGAGGAGAGCCTTGATGGGCAGCGTCTCTGAGTCTGTAGTTAGGCATGCCCACTGCCCGGTTATGGTGGTGCGTGCAGAAAGGGTTGTCTTCCCGACGAAACTCTTAGTGGCAACAGATCGTTCCAGGGAAGCCCAGCTGGGGGCAACGACCGCCGCCGATCTAGCCAAGAGCACAAATTCTGAGCTGCACGTCGTCCACGTCGGGTTCGACCAGTTAAGGGATGAGGCCCAAAAGGAGCTCGACACGGAGGTGGGTATGATACGTGAGAGTGGAGCGCAAGACATACAAGCGCACCTGAACTTTGGGATGCCTGCAAGGAGTATAGTTGAGTTGGCCGAGGAGCTAGGGGCCGGGCTGATCGTCATGGGAAGCCGGGGCTTGGGCGGTGTAAGGCGAGCCCTGCTAGGAAGTATCTCGGATTCGGTAGTCCGTCACGCCCACTGCCCTGTTTTGGTAGTGCGCCAAGAGGAATAAGAGAATCAGCGACGAATCTTTGGCGGCACATCCCCGCCCACACACCCTTGCGAACCCGAACGAGCAGCGCGAGGGCCAGCTGAGGATCGCGCCCTTGAGTAGGTCGCTTCCCTCGAGGCATACTACTAA
>DASSCV010000025.1:0-17259 GCA_035697505.1 Rubrobacter sp. | reverse complement strand
ACGACGACGATGCGCGAACCGCCGGGGTGGAGGGCGCGGATGGACGAGAGGGCCTCTTCGAACCTCGCGATGACCTCCTCGTCCGTCTCGGCGCCGACGAGCGCCCAGCGTTCCTCCTCGGGGATCGCGAGGAACTTCTTTGCCAGCTCGGGGTTGCGCTGCTCCTGCTCGGCCCAGGTGTGGCCTTCGAGGATGCCTCCATTCCTCTCGCTCAGGCCGTCGACGGGGACGGCCTGGCCTTCGAATCCCGCACGGTCACGGATGATCTCTGCGGTCTCGAGGGCGCGAGAGAGCGGGCTGGAGTACAGGCCTTCGAACGGCTCGCCGGAGAGGCCGTGTCCTGCGAGGCTCGCCTGCGCCCTTCCTCTCTCCGAGAGGGGGAACTCCATCTGGCCCTGCCAGATGCCTTTCGCATTCGCAGTGGACTGTCCGTGACGCACCAGGAGCAACTCTTGTAGTTCCGGCATCGGGTAAGGGTAGTGTATAGAGGCGCTTCCGGCAAATCTTCGCCGATGCTAGAATCTGCGGGTTCGTGGTTTGATGGGGAGGCTTGCCGGGATGATCTGGAAAGACAGAGAAGAGACGCCCGAAGAGGGCGAAGTAGCAGGTCCGGAAGAGGATACGGATCCTATACAGATCGAGCGCGACGCCCCTCGTCCTGCCACGATCCTCAGGGTGGCCGGAGAGTTGGAGGAGCGGGGAGGCAAGATACTCGAGCTCTTCAAAGAGATCGAGTCTCCCCTCGGACGGGTGGTCCTTCCCATATACCTACGCCAGGACGACAGGGATTTCTTTGTCGAGGTCGCTACCGGGCCGTGGGACGACAGGAAGTCAGGTGAAGCACTCGATAAGGCCGCTATTGTGCGGAGTTCGGAGCATGCCGGGGCGGGACTGGAGATACTTAGCGGCTACCCTGTGCCCCCCGAGGTCGAGTTCTACTTCGGCACGTCGCCGGCTGCGCTGCTGCAGCTAGACCTCGCGCGGCTCACACCGGAGCGGCCCGAGGTGTGCGCAGGCCTCTTCCGGGAGGTGGGGAGCAATCACTGGGGCGTCGACCTCGACTATGAGCCTGGGTACCTACCGCTCGTCGAAGAGTTACTCATGGCTGCCCTCGAAGGCGACGAAGCCCACAACAGCCCGCCGCTCTCCGGCGGGCTCGTGGCCGGCCTTGGATGTTTTCTGGGCGAAATCATCCGCCGTAATGTAAGTCCACCCGGTATGTGGCGCCCGCACGAGGAATGGGGAGAAGGGCCCGTTGTCGAGATCGGGGACTTCGCCCTCGACCCCGTGGGTAAAGCCAGGGCTTTCCTCGAATACGGGCACGAGGAGTCCCTGGCTTTCTACGCTGAGTACGTACTCGAACAGTGGGACAGGGGTGAGATCCCCCGTGACACTCAGGCGTAGCGGTTGCGGAGCTCGCGGATTATGTGCGAGGAGTCGACGAAGACCTCGTCGCCGATAGTGAGGATCGGGATAGCCCGCTGTCCCGATAGCCTGATGACCTCCTCTCGCATGTCCGCGTCGGCGTCAACGACCTCGTAGTCGAGCCCGAGCCGCTCCAGCTCGTTTCTCACCCTGCTGCAGAACGGGCAGTAGTCGCCCGTATATAGCCTTATGCCTGTCTTTTGTAGGGTCGCATCCATAGCACGCCTCCTGCTTATAGATTCGTTCTCTCGAATACATTGTACCCTGAGCTGTTGGATCTTACGCCGCTTCGAGGCCTACTACCTGAGAGCCTCTTCGTACTCGGCGGGGTCGTAGATCAGGGGGTAGCTCTCGTCCAGGATGTCGCTGGCCGTGACCTCGCCGACGACCACGGTGTGGTCGCCAGCGCGGGCCCTGTCTATAACTTTGCAGTCAAGGTAGGCCAGGCAGTCGAGGAGGAAGGGCGAGCCTCCCGGCGTAAGGCCGTAGGGGATGCCCTGGAGCTTGTCGTGGTACTCGCCGCTCGTATCCGCGAAGTGGGTCGCGACGTCTACCTGATCTTCGCGCAGGACGCTGAGGGCGAAGGTTTGGCTCTCCAGGGTGATGTCGTGTGTGTAACGGTCGCTTCTGACGGCGACAGCCAGGCATGGGGGACGTTCGGAGGTCTGCATCACCCACGATGCCGTCATGGCGTTGGACTGGCGACCACGCCGGGTTCCCATCACGTAGACCCCGTGGGTCAGGTGACGTAGGCCCGCCAGTATAGAGTCGCGGTCTCGTAGGTCCCTGTCCAAGCCTCTCCTTCCGGTAAGGACAGAGGTATTTTATCAGGAGCGGGTATACTGCGGTCTATGTCATACTCCGGAAGGCCAGCCTCGTGAGCCTTAGCGGACCACTGATCTGGCTCGGCATCCTGCAAGCCGTGATCTACCTCCTCTTTATCCGGGCGATAGACCTCTACGAGCGGGAGCCGCTGCGCTACGTGATACCCGTCTTCATCTGGGGGTTCGCCGTGGCTACGACGGTCTCACTGGTCTTCAACACCCTCTTCCAGCTCACGCTCAGCTCCGTGACGAGCGTGAAGACCGCCAGCTTTCTCACCGCGGTTGTGGAGGCGCCCGTGGTGGAGGAGTGCACCAAGGGGGCCGCTCTGCTCTTGATCTTCTTTATCTCCTACCTCGCGCGCCGCAGGAGCGGGTTGGTCGAGTTCGCCGGCGTGATGGACGGTATCGTCTACGGCTCGGCCGTTGGATTCGGGTTCTCCATCGCTGAGGACCTGCTGTACGGTCTACAGTTCGGTCCGGAGACGTATATCGTCCGCAGGATCTTCGGCGGTTTCGCCCACGCGTCTTTCACCTCGCTTACGGGGATTGGTATCGGCCTCATCCCCTGGGTGGACAACAGGGCTCTCAAGGTCATCCTGCCCGTCCTCGGCCTCTGTGGGGCGATACTGTTGCATGCTGCCTTCAACTTTACGGCCATAGTGTTCGGGCCTGTGGGCTACCTGGTGTTGTTGTGCGTCATCCTCGTTTACATAGTGATCATTATCGTGTGGCTCGCCATCGAGCGGCGCGCTATCCGTGACGAACTCAGGGATGAGGTCCAGGCCGGGACGATAACCTCGCAAGAATACGCCATAATCCCCACCTACTTCCGAAGGACAGGCTACTACCTTGGGCTACTCTTTACGGGAAGGCTTGGCACATGGTTCAGGATCCGCAAGCTGCATTCTACCGCCGTCGACCTGGCCATCGCAAAACGCCTGGCCCGCCGCACGGGTAGCCCGGGCAGCATAGACCGCGTCAGGATGGTTCGCCAAATGATCCTCGGCTTGAGAGAGGGAGCGACCGTCCAGGCGGCCTCCTGAGCCCCCCGGCCTCGGGCATAATCCTGGCCGGCGGCGCCAGCCGCAGGATGGGACACGAGAAGCTATCCCTCGAGGTCGAGGGGACGCCCCTGATCGAACGTGTCAGAGACGCGCTCACAGGCTGCCAGGAGGTGCTCGTAGTCGGAGGTGGCGGTGTCAGGCTCGAAGGAGTGAGATACATCACCGGCGAGCGCCCTGGCGGGCTTGGACCGCTGGCCGGCATGGAGGCCGGCTTCGCCGCCGCACGTTACCCGCTAACCTTCGTCGCAGCCGGTGACATGCCCTTCTTGACGCAGAGCATGATAAGTTACCTGCTGGGGCGTCTCGCGAGGGGCGGCGTTCTTGCCGTGGTTCCGCGATACCGGGGCAGAATCCACCCGCTCTGCGCCGCCTACTCCAGGACGCTGTTACCACGTCTCGGGACGGCGCTCGACGGCGGGGCGCGGGCCGTGCACAAGTTTCTGGAAGGGGTTTATGAGGTCGAGTACGTCGGGGAAGAGTTACGCCGGTTCGGGGACCCCGGCCTCCTGTTGATGAACGTCAACTCGCCAGGGGATCTGGAGCTGGCAAGGCGCGAGGCCCGGCGTTGAAGGGTCCGTTGCGGGGAGGCATCCTGGGGCAGCTGGGTGAACTCCTGAGGGTGTACATGGATCGGCCATCGACTTCGGTCCCTGACGGCATAAGGGCCAGGCCACGGGTCGCCGTGGTTCTCGGGGCGCAGGTACTGCCAGGTGGGAGGCCGAGCCCTACGTTGGATTTCAGGACGCGTCACGCGGGCGAGTTGTACGTTCGGGGACTGGCTGATCTCCTCCTCCCGACCGGCGGTGAGGGCGAACATCCGCCCGGTGAGGCTGTGGTGATGTCGGGCATCCTGCGGAAGATGGGTGTACCTGAGGAGGCGATCCTGCGCGAGGATACCGCCAGGAGCACCTGGGAATCCGCCGTGAGGGTGGCTGAGATCGCACACCACAGAGGCATCGGCGAGGTCCTTGTGGTGACGGACCCATTGCACTGCGTCAGGACGGTCGCCTCCTTCGGCAGGGTTGGCCTGCTCGCTGTGGCGGAGCCCGTGTATAGTAGCCCGATGTGGCGCAAGAAGTGGTCCCGTAGAGGGCAGTTCGTCAGGGAAAGTGGGGCTCTGGTCTGGTACAGGATAAGGCATGGGGTAGGGTTGCTCTCCCGGCCGTAGCCGTAGGGGTGCTCGCAGTATCGGCGTCCGCCATCTTTATCCGGTTGGCCGAGGCCCCTGCCATTGCCATAGCGTTCTGGAGGTGTGCCCTTGGGGCAGCTGTGCTCCTGCCGCCGGCGCTCGTCAGGAAGGATAGCTTCCCGAGGGGCCGTGCGCTCTACGTGGGGATAGCCTCAGGAGTGGCGCTCGGGGCCCATTTCGGATTCTGGATTTCCTCGCTCGACTATACGAGCGTGGCCGCTAGCGTCGTCCTCGTGTCCACCCAGCCCGTCTTCGTGGCTGTCCTCGCATATTTGCTCTTCGGAGAGCGCACCACCCCGCTATCGTTCCTTGGCATCGTGGTCGCCACAGCAGGCACGGCCGTCATCGCCTTCGACAGGACCTCAGGATCGGCCGCCGTGTTGGGGAACGTGCTCGCCCTCGTCGGGGCCGTGACGGTGGCTGTGTACGTCCTGATCGGCCGCTCCTCCCGCACCACAGGGGGAGTCGGTGTGCTTCCGTATTCCATAGTCGTGTACTCGGCAGCAGCGGCGACGTTGCTGCCCGTCGCCCTCGGCTTCGAGGTCCGACTCTGGGGTTACTCCGGAGAGACCTGGTTCTGGCTGGCGGCGATCACCGCAGGGCCGCAGCTTATGGGTCATACGGTCTTCAACTGGGCCTTGCGCTACGTGCAAGCCTCCATCATCTCGGGCACCATCCTGGCCGAGCCCGTCGTCGCCGCGCTTCTGGCCTGGCTCGTCCTCTCCGAGAGACCAGGCTTGCTGACGATTGTAGGAGGCGCGGTCGTGCTCGCCGGTCTGTATTTTCTCCTCAAGGGGCGTTCGGCCGCGGGCGAGCACGACCCCTGACAGGCGTGGGATTCCAGATCACAGAGCGTCCCTGGGGGATGCTGTATCCTCCCCTGTATGTACGGTTACCCAGAGAGAGTTTCGGGACCGATCAGGACGGGTTACGTCTACGGGCTCGCGGGGGTGCTCGTCGCGCTCGCCTCGGACCTGTATTTCCTCTTCATCGACCCTGCCGATACGCCTGGTTGGGTCCTTGCCGCCATTGCGCAGTACAGGACGCGGCTGGCCCTTGCTCTGTTCCTGTTCCTGGCCATACTTGCGGCCCTCAGGGTACGCCCCACGCGCCTCGACCCAGGGGTGCCCTACAGATCACTGCTGCTGCGCGACGGCGCCCTGGCAGCGACGGTGGTCGCCGTCATGGTGGGGGTCACGCTGTTTCTGACGACCGCCTTGCAGGCGACGTTGCTCGCAGGGGCAGCCCGCGACTACGCCCGTGAGGCCGCGCCTAAGGTCGTCTCCTACGTAAACGAGGTCCGTATGGAGATCCGGCAGGAACGCAAAGACCGCGGGGCCTCCCCCGAGAAGGTCAGGGATCTCCCGCCACCTGCGCAGGTTGCAGAGGTCGAGGCAACCCTGCAACCACCCGGTCTGCGGGATCTCGGTCGTTCTATGGCCAACTTAGTTCTGCGCGCCGTCCTCCTCGGAACGGCTGGCGGGATAGTCGGGGCGCTGCGCGGCCGTCCCGCTCTCTCCGACGATGAGAAGCCCCGAGGGGCGCCACGCAGGGAATGAGCCCGCAGAGAGGGGGACAGGTCGCTGCGGCGTTGCTCCTCGACGCTGTGCTCGGCGAGCCCCCAGAGACCATACACCCGACAGTCTTGATGGGGTTTGTGATCTCGGCGTTCGAGAAGAGGGCGCTGAGAATGGACAGCCCGGGATCCAGGCGCCTCGCCGGCATCGTGCTCGCCCTCTCATTGCCTTCGCTGGTGTTCGTCTCTATGTGGAAGCTCCTGGGCGTCGTGCCCTGTAAGCCAAGGTGGATGTTGGGGACGGCCTTGATCTTTACCACGCTCTCTATGCGCGGCCTTGGTGAGGCTGCAGGGGACGTCGAGATGAGGCTGCGCGAAGGAAGGCTCGAAAGAGCGCGGACTCAGGTGGGTCATCTCGTCGGACGAGATACGGGCGACCTATCGGAGTCCGAGATCTGCAGGGCCGCCGTGGAATCGGTCGCAGAGAACACGAGCGACGGTGTTGTTGCCCCCATGCTCTATGGCGTGCTCTTCGGTGCGCCGGGCGCGCTGGCATATAAGGCTGTGAACACGCTGGACT
The DNA here is from genome assembly GCA_035697505.1 of Rubrobacter sp. Taxonomy (GTDB): domain Bacteria; phylum Actinomycetota; class Rubrobacteria; order Rubrobacterales; family Rubrobacteraceae; genus Rubrobacter_D. The sequence continues at coordinate 10,661 of DASSCV010000025.1, read as the reverse complement.
CGATGGTTGGCTACAGGCAACCTCCCTACGCAGACCTCGGATGGGCCGCTGCCCGTCTGGACGATCTCGCCAACCTGGCGCCGTCGAGGCTTACGATGCTCTCCACCGCGGTTATCTCGGGACGGCCACTTCGCACGCTCCTGACCGCCCTTCGCTACGGCCCACTCACCGCCAGCCCCAACGCCGGGATGGCTGAGGCCGCATTCGCCGGCGCCCTTGGTGTCAAGCTCGGCGGCGCCAACACATACGGCGGGGTGCTGCGGGAAGGACCGATACTCGGCGATAGACGCCTTCCCGCTCCTGACGATATCGGGCGCGCGGTGCGCCTGGTGCGCCGCTGCTGTGGGTTGGCCGGAATCTTGCTGCTTCTGGCGGAGAGGGTGTTTCGTGGTTAGAGGCTGGGCGCAGCACCCCGGCGACCGTCACCACGGTGCCCACGGCGACCTCGTCTCGCGTTCCCTCGACGTCCATGCCGGGGAGCTACTGGACTTCAGCCAGAACATAAACCCCCTCGGCGCGCCGAGTAACGCTCTGGAAGCCGCCCGGCGGGCCGTCTACGAGGATTCAGGCCGCTACCCCGACCTGGAATATATCGGGTTGCGCGAGGCCCTGGCCGCCTACCTCGGCGTTGGTGCCGAGATGGTAGTGCCGACCAACGGTGGCGCGGAAGCCCTGTTCCTCGCAGCCAGGGCGGCAGCAACGGGCGGAAGGGCGCTCGTGCTCGAGCCCACCTTCTCGGAATACGCGGCGGCGGCCAGGGCCTCAGGCATGGAGCCTGTCCGCAGGGTAGCCAGGAGGCGCGAGGAGGAGGGTTTCGGCTGGGATCCCACCTCGTACAGAGACCTCGAAGGTGTCTCTGTGGTGTTCCTCTGCAACCCGAACAACCCTACTGGCGACATGCTCGGCCGCGACGAAGTCCTCGAGGTAGCAGCCTGTGTAGAGGAGGCCGGCGCAGTTCTCGTGGTCGATGAGGCCTTCGCCGACTTCGTTCCAGAGATCAGCGTCACAGATATGATCGACCGAGGACTCTGGGTTGCGCGGTCCTTCACCAAGTTCTTCGCGATACCCGGCCTGCGGCTCGGCTGTCTCCTCTGCGACGACGCCGGGCGTGTCCAGGCGCTGCAACCTTCTTGGCCGGTGAACGCCGTCGCCGCCGCCGCGGGGATCGCCGCCGTCAGAGACAGGGGCTTCGCCGAAGCCTCGATAGCCGAGTTGGCCCGCCTGCGCGAAGACCTCTTCGGGGCGCTCGATGCCATCCCCGGCTTGCGACCTTTCCCCGGGGCCGCGAACTTCCTGCTCGTACGGGGGCCCGATGGACTCCCGGAGAGGCTCGCCAGGAGGCGTGTGCTCGTACGGGGGTGCGGGCCTTTCTATGGGCTCGGACCTGAGTACTTCCGCGTCGCGGTCAGGAGCGCCGAGGAGAACGGGCGGCTCGTCGCGGCGATCAAGGAGGAGCTGTAGCCGTTCGCGCCCTCATCCTGGGCGGCGCCCGCAGCGGGAAGAGCGCTTTCGCCGAGCGACTGGTATCCTCACTGGGAGTCGAGCGTGTCCTCTATGTGGCTACGGCCATTCAGACTGGGGACGAGGATCTGCAGCGGCGCATAAGGCTTCACAGGGAGCGCAGGCCTTGTGGGTGGGGTACGCTGGAGATCGGGGGCCTCGACGAAGTCCTCACGGCGGCGGAGCGGTGGGAAGCGGTTCTGCTCGACTCCCTCACCCTGTGGGTTTCGGCCAGGGAAGAGCCGGCACTCGCCGAATTCGACGGTTTCCTGGCTCGGGCAGGGGATCTCAGTGTGCAGTTCTTTATGGTGAGCGACGAGGTCGGACTCGGGGTCGTGCCTGAGAGCAAGGCGGGGAGGAGGTTCCGTGACGTACTCGGGCTGGTCAACCAGCGGGCGGCCGAGGCGGCTGAGGAGGTCCACCTCTGCGTCGCCGGGGTAGGCATCAGGATCAAGTAGTTGAAAGATCTCCTCTCCTTTTTCACGGTCTTTCCGGTTCGCGGGGCCTCGCTGGAAGAGGCCGCGCGTGAGGTCCGCCTGTTGCCCCTCGTAGGCCTGGTTACGGGATTGCCTGGAGCCGGTCTGCTACTGGTGGCCCACCTAGTGCCTCCTGGTGTAGCCGCCACGCTCGCGCTCGGGGCCGTGCTTCTCGCTGCTGGTCTGCACCACGCCGACGGTGTCCTAGACGTTGGTGACGCGATTATGGCCCACGGGAGCCCGAACCGGCGACGCGAGGTGCTCGAAGACACCCGCGTCGGCATCGGCGGTCTAGTCGCGCTCTTCCTGGTCTACGCTCCTACCGTAAGCGCGCTCGCTTGGCTGTGCGCCACTTCTCCAGGCCTTGCCGCGCTCGCCCTGTTGGCCGGTGAGGTCGCAGCCCGGTCGGCGATGCTCCTCATGCTGGCATTCGGCGAGCCCGCAGATCCACGCTCCTCCTCCGTGCCGTTTGTACGAGCACTTTCTGGGCCACACCGTACCCCCGCCGTCGTCGTTGCGTTGCTCGCGCCGCTGCCATTCCTTCTGGCGAGCGGGGCCCTCGCCCCGCTCGGCATCCTCGCTGCACCCCTGGTCGTGCTTGGTGCCCTACGGGTCTCAGCAGTGAAGTTTGGTGGGATCGGCGGTGATGTAGTCGGAGCTACAGGGGAGGTTTGTCGCACCTCGTTGCTGGTCTTTCTATCGGCAACGATGTAGCCCCGGCTCGGGTTAGCCGGGGCTGAAAGCTGATCGCCAACCGCTGAGGGCTAAGACGACAAGTCGTCACCAGGTTTCATCACGTGGACCTTGAGGTCTGGAACGAGGACGGAGGCGTGCTCCTGGAACTCCTCTGGGGTGCCTGGCAAGAACGGAAAGGTCCCGTAATGTATCGGGACGGCATGCTCTACGCCGAGGAGCCTGGCTGCGTGGGCAGCCTCCAGGGGGCTCATGACCACCTGATTGCCGATCGGCAGCAGGGCGAGGTCGGGGTTGTAGATCTCGCCGATCAGGCGCATGTCGCCGAAGACTGCCGTATCCCCCGCGTGGTACAGTTTGAAGCCGCTCTCGAACTCGATGACGTAGCCCATCGGTTCGCCAGCGTAGATGTAGCTGCCGTCGTCGAGCTGTATGCTCGAAGAGTGGAAAGCGTTTGTCGCGGTTACCTTGAGGCCGCCGACCTCCATCGTGCCGCCCTTCTGGATCGGCATGGCGTTCTCGAGCCCCTCCCTTTGCAGGTAGGAGAAGATCTCGAAGTTGGAGACCGTCGCCGCCCCAGTCTGCGCCGCGAGAGGCTCTACGTCCGAGAAGTGGTCGAAGTGGCCGTGGGTAATCAGGATGGTGTCCAGTTCGCCGACCTGCTTCATGTCGTCCGGGGTCTGGGGGTTCTCCGTGAGGAAGGGATCTATGATGATCTGCTCGCCGTCCGCCGTGACGAACCTGAACGTCGCGTGCCCCAGGAAGGTGATCCTTGTTCCGCCTAGCATCTGTTCCACTATTATCCTCCGTACGTTTACCAAACACGATCAAGAAAAGAACAACCAGATGTATACCCACCTCACATACCGGAGAAACGGTAGCCACCCGCGTATAATTCTGCGGGCGTCCCGACCGGGACCCTGCGTTGAGACCACGAACTTCAGGGGGACACTATGAGATCTACCCTCATCCTCGCGGTACTTGCGGGCGTGTGCGTGGCCGTCCAGACCAGCCTAACAGGGGCGGCCCAGCGAACGCTCGGGCCCCTGGTTCTGGTCGCGATCTCGGGGCTTACGACCGGTGTGTTCGCGCTCTTGATCTCGTTAGTGGTGGCGAAACCTGAGTTTACGGGCCGCGCTGTAGGTTACGCGGTGGCCTCCGGCATTCTCGGGGCCGTGATAGTAGGCTCTATCGCTGTCGCGGCCGGACAGGCCGGTGTGGCGCGCGCTCTCTCGCTTGTTATAGCCGCCCAGCTGATAGCTGGCCTCGTACTCGACGCATTAGGCGTCTTCGGCGCCGGCGCGGATTTCAGCATCCTGAAGGCGCTTGGAGTCAGCTTGATCATCGCTGGCGGCGTACTGGTCGTTAGCTTTTAGAGCATTTCAGCACACTTCGGCCTTCGCTTGTCAGCCCGGCGGCTGCGCCGCCCTCTCAGTATGTCAGCGAGGACTATCTTTCGCGTGCGCAAGCTGAAGTTGTGATTACGTGACATGCTGAGAAGCGCCCGACAGGGTGCGTGCTGAAATGCTCATCATGCGTGAGGCGCTGTAAGATACGGGTAGGGACGTCGACGATGAGAAGGGAGGCTGGAGTGGGGTATCTGCCCATCGAAGACCACGGTGTCATCGGGAACCTGTACACGGCGGCGCTGGTCGGTACCGACGGCACCATAGACTGGCTGTGCCTGCCTGCCTTCGACTCCCCGAGCGTCTTCTGCTCTATCCTCGACGAGGAGAAGGGTGGGCATTTCGCGCTGCAGCCTGTGGCGTACACCCACAGCAACCAACTCTATCTGCCTGACACCAACGTGCTCCTGACCCGCTACTTCTCGCCTGCGGGCCTGGCCGAAACCCTTGACTTCATGCCGATTGTGACGCGCCCGGGCGAGCGTCACAGGCTCGTCCGTAACGTGCGGGTTATCAGGGGGAAGATGGACTTCCGCGTCGAGTGTCTGCCAGCCTTCGACTACGCCCGCCGCGACCATTCGGTCTCCGTCGGGAAGTCAGGGGCTGTGTTCGCGTCAGGGGATCTTTGCCTCGGGCTGGCGACCGACGTGCTGCTGGAGAAAGGGGCGGAAGGCGCCGCGGGTGCGCACTTCACACTCGGCGAGGGTGGGCGGGCGACGTTCGTCCTGGCGCATCTCCGGAGGGGCGAGGGGCCAGGAGAGATTCTCTCCGACGTCGGGTTCGAAGATTTGCTGCGCGGCACCCTTGAGTACTGGCGACGCTGGCTCTCGAACAGTACCTATCAAGGGCGGTGGCGTGAGATGGTCCACCGTTCCACGCTCGTCCTGAAGCTCATGGTCTACGACCCGACGGGCGCGCTCGTCGCCTCGCCCACGATGAGCCTGCCAGAGAGGATCGGGGGCGAGAGGAACTGGGACTACCGTTACACCTGGCTCAGGGACGCGGCTCTGGCGCTCTACGCCCTGATCTACGTCGGTTTCGAGGACGAGGCGCGACATTTCATGGGCTGGCTCAGGGACCGGTGCCACGAGGACGAGGACGGCCTCCTGCAGCCGCTCTACGGAATAGACGGGCGCAAGGACATAACCGAGACGGAGCTCACACATCTCTCTGGATACATGAACTCCTTCCCTGTAAGGCTCGGTAACGGCGCCAGCAAACAGCGCCAGCACGACCTATACGGGGCCGTGCTCGACGCCGCCTACCTCTACAACAAACACGGCGCCCCCCTCGACTACGATCTCTGGAAGAACCTCAGGAAGATACTGGACTGGCTGAGCGAGAACTGGCGTGAGCCCGACGAGGGCATCTGGGAGGTGCGAGGGGGCAGGCGCCACTTTGTCTCCTCCAAGCTCCTCAGCTGGGTGGCCCTGGAGCGGGCTGGCAGGATCGCCCGCCAGCGTGGACTGCCTTCGGGTGATGGGCGCTGGATGACCGAGCGCGACGCTATCTACGAGGAGATCATGAAGAAGGGCTGGAACCCCGAGACGAACAGCTTCGTCCAGTATTACGGCTCGGACGCCCTCGATGCCTCCCTGCTCATAATGCCGCTGGTCAAGTTCGTCGGGCCCACGGACCCGCGTTGGCTCTCCACCCTCGACCGTATCCAGCAGGAACTGGCCCATGACACGCTCGTGAAGCGCTACAGGCCGGAGTACGCAGCCCCAGACGGCCTCGAAGGGGACGAGGGCAGCTTCAGCCTGTGCTCCTTTTGGCTCGTCGAGTGCCTCACGCAGGCAGGACGCCTCGATGAAGCTCGCCTCGCCCTGGAGAAGATGTTCTCCTACGCCAACCATCTTGGCCTCTACGCCGAGGAACTAGGGCAATCAGGCGAGGCCCTCGGCAACTTCCCCCAGGCGTTCACCCACCTGGCGCTCATCAGCGCCGCGGTCCACCTGGATCGCGCGCTCGGAGCACGCTGAACCGCCGTGCGCCCTCCGCTTTTCGAGGCCGTCCCCAACTTCAGCGAGGGGAAGGACGCCATGAAGATCTCACGCATCACAGGGGCCGTCCGCGACATCTCAGGCGTCCGCATTCTCGGCCTACACTCAGACCCCGACCACAACAGGAGCGTCCTCACGTTCGCCGGCGGAGAGGACCCGGTGCTCGAGGGCGCAATCGCCCTGGCGAAGGCGTGCGCCGCCGAACTCGACCTCGCCTCCCAGTCGGGCGAGCACCCCAGGATGGGCGTGCTCGACGTGCTCCCCTTCGTGCCACTGGGAGGCGCCACGATGGATGATGCCGTCCGACTGGCCCACCGGGCCGGCGAGAGCCTGGGTACCCTGGGATTTCCTGTGTTCCTCTACGGTTCTGCTGCGACCATCCCGCACCGCGGATCCCTCCCCAACATCAGACGTGGTGGTTACGAGGGCGTCGCAACCCGACTCGAGGACCCCTTGTGGAAGCCGGATTACGGTCCGACAACACTCGACCCCCACAGAGGGGCCGTCGCCGTCGGCGCCCGGCCTGTCCTCGTCGCCTTCAACGCATACCTGGATACCAGCGACGTCGAGGTAGCGCGGGCAGTGGCCAGACGAGTAAGGGAGAGCGGCGGCGGCCTTCCGGCTGTGAGGGCGCTCGGCTTCGATGTCGGCGGCAAGGCTCAGGTCTCGATGAACCTGACCGACCTCGAACAGACCCCCATCTCCGTGGCCCTCGAAGCCGTTCGCTCGGCTGCGGCCGACTTCGGCGCCTCCGTAGAGTCGACGGAGCTCGTCGGCCTGGCGCCGCTGGAGGCAGTATTGCAGACGGCCCGCTACTACCTTGGCTTGCGGGAACTTGATGCCCAGCATATCCTGGAGTTGAGGCTCGATGGCCCCTCTGATGCTCGGAGCTTGTAGAGGCATGCGCCGGAGGTGTAGGGCCTGCTGATCTACCTCGCAGGACCACTGTTCTCGGAGGCCGAGAGGCGCTTCAACCTCGGGCTTACTCACAGGCTCGAAGCCTTTGGCTTCGAAGTTTTCCTCCCGCAACGCGACGGTGTCGAGCGCGACAGGCCGCCTTACGATACGATGACCACCGAGGAACGGCGCCACGCTATGTTCCACCTCGACAGGACCAGGATCCTTGACGCAGAGGTATTCCTGTTCGTGCTCGACGGGCGCGTCCCGGACGAGGGAGCGTGCGTTGAGCTCGGCATCGCCTACTGCCAGAAGTACCTCCAGAACGGCGAGAAGCTCCTCGTGGGACTCCACACTGACATCCGCGCAGCCTTTGTCGGCGGGAGACTGAACCCGATGGTGCGTCTCCCGCTAGACTACGTAGTCGGCGATGAGGAGACGCTACTGCGCGTGCTCTCCGGACAAGGGTCCGGAGAGGTGGCTGAATGACCCAGGAAGGAGCCCACGGGCTACAGGCGTAGAGAGGAGCGGTGTGATGAACGGGCGCGAGATCACGGCGGCGGCGATACAGATGTCCTCGACCCCGAACAAAGGGGAGAACCTGGGCACGGCGGAACGGCTCATACGTTCGGCCGCATCCTCGGGGGCAGGCCTGATAGCCCTGCCTGAGCTGTGGAACTGCCACGGCCTGGAAGACGTCTACAGGGAGAACGCCGAGCCAGTACCAGGGCCGACGACCGAGTTCCTCGGCGACCTCGCGCAGGAGCTCGGAGTCTATCTGATCGGGGGTTCGATCCTCGAAGGAGAACCCTCATCCACGAAGTTGCATAATACATCCACTTTCTTCGGACCTGACGGCAGGATGTCGGCCGTTTACCGCAAGATACACCTCTTCGACGTGAAGGCCCCGGATCGCCAATACCTGGAGAGCCGGACCATCGCGGCGGGCACGGAGATTGTAACCGCGAAGGCTGGCGCCGCGACCGTCGGGCTCTCTGTCTGCTACGACGTTCGCTTCCCAGAGCTCTACCGATTGCTGGCTCTGCGCGGCGCCGAGGTACTCGCCGTCCCTGCCGCCTTCACGCTCCAGACGGGCAAGGACCACTGGGAGCTTCTGCTGCGGGCGCGGGCCGTGGAGAACCAGGCTTATGTCGTCGCTCCGGCCCAGTGGGGGAGGAAGGCCGACGGACGATGGACCTACGGAAGGTCAATCATCGTCGACCCGTGGGGTACGGTGCTCTCCCAATGCCCCGACCGCGACGGATTCGCGCTCGCCACCCTGGACCTCGACTACCTCGACCGCTTCCGCGAGGAATTCCCGGCCCTGCAGAACCGCCGCCCCGAAGCTTACGACCGGTAGGAGAGTTCACGATGCGGGCTCCCTAACGCGGGCGAGCCGCGGCGGCGGTGTCGCCTGGTCTGCACCCGCGTTCCGCACTGGGAGCCGCACCAGGCTGCTGAGTAGTTCTCGGTGTGGTAGTAGAGCGCCCGGTGGCATTCGGCGCAGACTTGAGATGGGACCAGGTGTCGTCCTGCTGCGCCGCGAACACGATCGCGACTGAAACAAACCGTCAGGCCGCATCGTTGCGTACAAACCGTTATAGAGTTCGGCGAGGACGCTGTAGAGGGTACTACCCTGTCCTGGACGCGGGCCCATGAGTGGCGCGGTCGAACCCTACAGGGTGTTCTATGGTCGCCGAGGCGGCCCCAGGAAATGCCCGAGTGCGGTTTGAACTGCTAGCCAGGGACTCGCGGGTGGGAGGGAGATGTTTGGCCCGGTAGTGAGAGCTGTGGAGGACGAAGAGTTGATACGCCGGGTAGCGGAAGGGGACGAACGGGCGCTCTCGGAGCTCTACGACCGTTACTCGCGGCCGGTCTACGCCACGGGCATCAGGGTGCTCGGGGATGCCTCCCTGGCCGAGGAACTGGTCCAGGACGCGTTCATGAGTGTCTGGCGGGCCGCTGGATCTTTCGACCCTGGTCGGGCGAGTTTCACGACCTGGCTCTACAGGATCACCCGCAACCGGGCAGTGGATCTCAATCGCAGGCGGCAGGTACGGCCCTTCTCTGCCGGCGAGGAGCCCCTTCGAAACGTGTCCGGCGGCCCTGAGCCCGAGGGAGGGGTGGACGGTTGGGACGTCGCCAGTGCGCTCGCGCGCATCCCCGAAGAGCATCGGGAGGTATTGATCCTTGCCTACTTCGAAGGACTCTCACAGCGCGAGATCTCCCGCCGGACCGGCGTCCCTTTGGGGACGATCAAGAGCCGGACCACGGCGGCCCTGGAGAGGCTCCACCGGAGCCTGGTCAACCCCGCAGCGGAGGAGTCTCGGCATGTCTGAAGACCGCTTCGAGGAGTTCCTCGGTCCCTACCTGCTCGGAGAGCTGTCCGTCGAGGAAGAGCGTGAGCTGGAGCGTCACCTAGAGGGGTGTTCCGGATGTCGGGGTGAGCTGGCTCGCGCCCGCCAGACCCACGACCTCCTCCGAGAGTTGGCTGCCGGCGGGCCGCCGCCGCCGGAGCTCAGGGACCACGTGCTGGCGCGGGCGGGGGGCGAGGGCGCGGCCCGCTCCAGAGGTAGATGGAGGCTCTGGGTTCCGGCGGCCGTGCTGCTGGTCGTCGCTGTCCTTGGCGCCGGTCTACTGTGGACGATCACAGCAGACTCCCCAGACGGTATTCCCCTGACCGCGACGGTTCCCGCCTCGGAGGGTGGCGGCGAGATCAGCGGGGAGGTGGAAGGGGGAAACCTTCACATCGAGCTCGTGGTGTGGGATCTGCCCGAACTCCGGAAGGATGAATACTATGAGCTGTGGTACGCCAAAGAAGATGGGGGACGGATCAGCTGCGGCACCTTCCGGGCGCAGCAGGGAGGCCAGACGACCGTGAACCTCACGGCTCCTGCCAGCGCTGTGTCGTACCAGGAGATAGAGGTGACCCGCGAACCCGATGATGGTGCCCCCGGCTCCAGTGGTGAGAAAGTCCTGATAGGAGATCTTCGAAGTCTTTGAGCGTGCAGCACTTCAGCATGTCACCTCTAACGAGTGAGTGAGGGTAACGCCACCGACGCATCGAGGAATGCCTCTCTGCACAAAGCGTCGGCGCCCCGGTTCGGGAGCGCCGCCAGAGCTTGCCGAGATGCTGAGAGCCTCCGCAGGCGGCGGGCAGACATGCTGAGTTACTTCATGCTTTGACAGGCGTGGAGGCGCCGAGTACTCGTCCCGAACGGTGTTTTGCTTGCACGGCGATATATGGTTGGGAGGTCTGCACCAGCATGGCTGTTTCGAATCCGTCCCGCGAGATGGATCCCAAGGACACCAGGTGGCTTGGGTCCGGGCCGGCGAGTACCTCCCAGGCGGCGACCTGCGTGGCCCCGTTCCAACTGGCATAGACTTCGAGTTCGTTTTCCGAGGTGCGCTCCGCCACTGCAGCGGGCTGATCTGACGGGCTGCCGCTCCACGGATAGCGGAAGGCCCGGTAGGACCTGTATTCGGGCGCCACCTTGAAGTCGAAGAGCAGCTCCCCATCGTTGCTGAACTCCGAGACGGCCAGTCCCCTGCCCCACCCTACGAACACGTTGCCGTTCGGCAGCACCTGCATGTTTCCGGCCGCATCGGCGTACTGCTTGTCGGGGTGGGTGTACTCGCGCACCAGCGTAGCCTTCATCTTGCGCTCGTCGAGGTCCAGGACGATG
>DASSCV010000024.1:0-15303 GCA_035697505.1 Rubrobacter sp. | reverse complement strand
GGAATCTCAGGGTAACTACCCTGGAGCACCGCAGCGGAGGCTGCAGGCGCCACCTTGGCGTGGTAGGGGGCGTAGGCGGTTGGACTGTTGAAGGTGTAGGACTCTCCTGCGAACGCCGTACCAGAAGCCCCGCTGAAGGTTCCACCTCCGACAAGGCTAGCCACGTCGAGATTGAGCGTGCTCCTCACAAACGGGGACCCCTCGATAAAGTAGAGTGCATTCATGCCGGTTATGATGAGCTTGCCCCCGCCGTTCAGGAACTGGGTCAGGGTCGCCTGGTCTGTGGAGGTCAGGGTCGTGCTCGTGATTTGCACATATCCGTACTCTGAGTAGTAGATGCCGTCGGAGAGGTAAGCTTGCCCGGTCGCCCATACCACGGTCTTGCCCGAGAGTTGTGAGAGAGCAGGGCCGTTAGACTGGTAAGGAACGTCGATCACCTGTGGCGCAGACCCGGTTGCGCCCTCAATAGCTGAGGAGACACTCGGCCCGACGTCTGGAAAGCCGACATCATCGGCATCGTCGTCGACGAGCACTACCTGCTGGCTGCCGCGATCAAGAGCCGTGAACGCCTTTGTGAAAAACGAAGTCCGCTTGGCGCTCTCGCCGATCTCGTCGGCGCCGAAGCCCGCCGTCAGCGCCTTGCCCGACGAACCGACCGAAGAGAGGGTGGCCGCGTACTTCTCCGGCGTCCCCGGCACGGAGCTGAGGATGCTTACGCCCGGCGCCGAGATGTCAACGGAGGTCGCCCCGTAGTTGCTGAAGGACGCCAGCTTGCCCTGGTTATCAACCGCCGCAACCGAGAGGATGTTCGGGAGGTCGTACGAAGCGGGGTAGAACGGGTAGGCGTCGTTGTTGTTTCCATTATTGCCCGCGGCGGCCACGAACAGCGAACCCGAGTTGTTTATGGCGTCATAGAGCGCTTGGTCGTAGGGGCCACCGCCCCAGGAGTTGTTGGAGATCTTGGCGCCCTCAGCCTTGGCGTACTGGATGGCGAGGATGGCATCCGAGGTGTACCCACCCTCGGGGCCCAGGAACTTCAGAGCCATGATCTTGACGTTCGGTGCTACCCCCACGACGCCCTGGCCGTCGATCGAGGCGGCGATGGTGCCTGAGACGTGCGTTCCGTGCCGATCTTCGGTGGGGTCGTGGACGGTCTTGTCACCGTGGAAGAAGTCCCAGCCGTTTACGTCGTCTACGTAACCATTGGCGTCGTCGTCGAGGTTGTTGTTGGGCACCTCTCCGGGGTTCGTCCACGCCCTGCCCGCCAGGTCCGGATGGGAGAAGTCCACCCCGTCGTCTATGACCGCCACCACGAGGTTAGGGTCGCCATTCGTTATGACAGAGGCCTCAAGGGCGTTTATGTCAACGTTCGAAGTGCCGCCGTTCTGGCCAGTGTTATTGAGACCCCACAGTTCACCGAAGCGCGGCTCGTCGGCGTAACCTGCCGGATAATAGGTGAAGTTTGGCTGGGCATACTCAACCTCCGGGCGCCGCTCCAGAGTTCGGGTGGCATCCTCCACCGGGCGCCCCTCAACCTTGTCTACCTCGGCCTTTATGAGGGCGAGATCTTTTTCCTTTTTGAGCCCAGCCTGACTCCTAACGTTAGCCCGCGCTCCTGGACCGACGTTCTCTTTGAACTTCACGATAACTTCGCCGGAGGCGAACTCCCGCCCTCGAACGGCAGCAGGATCTCTCAACTCCTGTCCGGGAATGGCCCCCGGGTCTTCCAACCCCTTTCCGGGAACGGCACGCGGGTCATTCATGAGGGGGCCATCATTTGGCGCCGATGCGGCATGCTCCTGCGGGACGACCGCCCGGGCGGATGCTGTCATCAGAAGGAGGAGCGAAGCCACCAGGATACCAGCGGCCACGACCGCCAGTGATGCCGTTCTGGAGAGGACGGTCTGCATCACTATCTCCTTTCCGCACCGATCGCTGGCCACCGATGCGAGATCCGGTCATCGACGTGCGTTACCTCAGGAAAGTGGGTGTGCATCGTTGCCGGTTTCTTCTCCTTTCGCAGCGCCGGTGCTACGCTCATCGTCAGTAGAAGAACCGCTCGCCTTCTCATCTTCTAGCCCTTCTCACGTGGGCGGGAGGAGAGAGGACTCCTTCCGCACCGTTGTAGCTACGAGGTTCAGGCTACTCCCCTAGGGCGGGGCAGCGTATCACTCAAATGAGTGATATTTGTGTTAAATGTTATTAAGCCGCCTGGTACTTGAGGTGCCCCATCTCCGGCACCCCAGAAGTTACCTTCGAAGAATCCTTGTCCCCGCTGTTCCGAGAGCCGAGCAGGAGAGCATAACCATTAGGTCAGCTCCAGCTCGACCTCACAGGCTCCCTCCGTGAGCAGGGCGCAGAACCTTGGCTCAGAGTGTGTAGTTTCGGAACGTTGATGAGCGTCTTGATTCAAATATACAAACACTCACCACACCCGAGTTAATGTTTCGTGCCATGCTCACAAAGGATGGCGCCCAGCGTTTAGAGTTGGCAAGAACTTAGCGATAAGGCACCTGCACCCATGCACTCTGAGGCATGTTCATGGGGCACCGCTACGTATTGTGGGTGACCTAATGGAGACGATTGGGCTTACAGCGGGCAGATGTCAGCCAGAGAGCTGATCTATGCAGCATCCTCGATATGAACTTCTGAGATGCCACCTTCCACGACATTAGTGAATAAGGCCGTCCCATTCTGCGTCCGAGCTAGGGTTCCTGCTACGAGTTCTCAGAATCAGGGAGGCGAGGCTCGGCGTTTCCAGATAAACAACTTCATCCAGCAAGGGCCTGTTCTGCTCGGGTGGCTGAGCATCGTTGCGGTCCTCATTGCATTTCTGTCGCTGTTATCCACCCTGATCGTAGACTTTGCGCGTGCCCCTCGATCCTCGCAACGACTAACGCCCCCCGAACACCGTGGTGTAGATCGTTGAGGTGTCATCGTACTCCTGGTAGGTGCCCGATCGCGCCCCTACGCCCACCTCCTCAAACTCCCCTCTCAATATGTTCGCCCGGTGGCCCGGACTATGCATCCAGCCTGTAAACCGGCGCTCCGGGGTATCCTGGTCTGTGAAATCGCCTCCCAGGCCTATGTTCTCACCTACCGAGTGGTAGTCACTCGGATCATAACTATAGTAGCCATAATGCCTTAGCTGATCTATAACCGTCACGCCATCTGGTGTGTAGTGCGAGAAGTAGTCTCTGTTCAACATGTCTTGAGAGCGAGCACGGGCCGCTTTCGTAAGAACGGGTGACAGACACAAGGAGCCAAGTCCGTGGGCAGTCCTAGTCTCATTGTGCAGCTCGAACATCTCTTTCTCCGCGACGTTCAGGGCGAAGATGCCGCCATCACAAGTCCGCACGTTCACCAACGTAGAGGTATCGGCGGGTGGTTCGTCTCCGTGTATCCAGGACCCGCTGAGTTGTGCAGCCGGTTTTGTGGCGCGTGGGGTTGGGGCCTGCACACTTGGCGGCTGGGCTGAGCTGAGCGGTTTGATTACTGGCTCCTTCCGGGTTGTCGCATCGGGCGCCTCGCTCTTCAAATCTACGATCGGCTCCGCGAGGCGAACGCCCACAGGAGCATGGAGGCGTGCTGTTTGCCCTTGTCCATCATGATGCATCGCGTATACTGCCACGGCCCCCGTGAAGGACAGTGCGACGAAAAGAATCCCCACGCCGACCACCAACAACGCGCCCCGACGCAACCTAAACATATCCCCTACAGCGCCGGCATTCCCTGGACCCCACACGGCGGATGTCGTAGCGCCCTTGCTCGTCGTTCTCGGGCGAGTAGACCCGCTCGCGTTCCGCTTGGGTGCTGGTCGGTAAGGACTCCATCCTCTCCCCGATTCGACAGACCTCGGCACATACTAGCGCACGAGAATGTCAGGCGCTAGTCACGACCTCAGTCGCAACCCCTACTTCGGCGGCATCGTCGTGTTGTAGAGAGAGTTCGTTTTGCGCACGGGTCAGAGGGCCACGCTCGCGGTCGTCGCCTCCACCCTCCTGATCGCAGCCTTGTTTACTCCTTTGAGTGGCGCATCCAGGCCTTTTCGACCGCCGCTTCTATCGCAGGAAGTACGACGCGAGGAAGACCCTTGAGAACGTCTCGTCGAAGCTCAGGGACGAGACAGACCTGGCCGCGCTGCGTGATGGCCAGACTAGCTAGCGTCTTCGGGCCGAAGGTTAGCGAGTAGAAGCCGATGACTCGGCTACCCGTGTCTTTCCCTCAGATCCTTCTGGAGCTCTGCGATCTGGGAGGACAGCTCGTCGAGCTTCCGCATTATCTCGGCTTTGTCCGCATCGGGTTCAGGGGTTGCACTTGCGCTCCCGCCGTACAGGAAGCGTTGGGCCAGCGCGCCGGTCAGCAGCGCGACGAAGCCGATGCCGGCGGTCATTACGACGGTTGCGACCAGGCGACCCATAGCCGTTGTGGGGTAGATATCCCCGTAGGCAACGGTCGTGACGGTCTCTGCGGCCCACCATAGCCCGTCCCAGGTGCTCAGGTCCTGTCCACGCTCGACGGCGACGAAGATCACGCCGCCGCCTACAACGACAGTGAAGACTATGAGGGCCGCGTAGCGCAACCCCTGTAACGAAAAGACGTTGCGGAGACGGTGGGCAATTGCCATAAGCCAGATCAGCCTCACGACCGGCAGCACGCGTGCCAGCTTCATGGTGGCAGGGAGGAACGGCGGAGTGAGTACCACGATGAGCACATCTATGGGATTGCTTATCAACCAGCGCCGCCGGTCCGGCACGATAGAGAGCATGATGGCCAGGTTGGCCGCGAACATCGCCCAGATGCACCAGTCCACGACAGTGGCGATGATCTCCCAGAATCCCCCCAGATCGGACTCCTGTACGATGATGGTGGGAATGGCCAGCAGCGCGGCGACGATCAGCGGCACCTGCAGCCATTTAGCCACGCGCTCCGCGCGCGAAGCGGCTTGTGTTTCCGCTGCGGGCTCGGCTTGAGCCTGGACCCTGCGTCCTCTCCACATACTCTGAGTGCCTCCCCTTCTACGCCCGCCGAAACATGATCTCCGATACTTCTCACCAAGATACCTAACAGCGGCGAAGCTGTGAAGAACGTTGTTGATGGTCTTGCGCGAGATCAGGACTCGGCCAGTACGATCAGGTTGTCGTGCTCGGTGAAAGTGACGTGCCGAGACTTCTCCGGGTTCAGGTGCACGCCGTAAGAGGCGGCAGGGTTCCCGCTCTCGGCCTGCAGGCGGTAGCCCACGGCCACCTCGCCGCGCCGGCGGGCGGCTTCCAGGACGGTGTAGAAGTTCATTGGCACGCCGGGTTCCACGTACTCGGCTACGGGTTTGAGATACAGTTCCGAACCATTGGAGGAGACCAGTTCCTCGAACACCGTCGAGAGCTCTCTGTTCTCCGAAACCTGGCACATCATAAGGCTGGCCAGATGATCGCTGACGATAAAGTCGTCGGCGCCCGTTACCTCGGCGAGCTCGCGGTTGCGGACGTCGAGCATCTCGCTGACTATGGAGAACCGGTGCCCGCTGCTGTCCGCGATCTCGCGCAGGTGCAAGAGCGTGACAAGGGTCTTCGAGTCGGCCGCGTTGGGATCCGGCTCGTCTGGGTGGCCGAGTACGATCACATGATCGTAAGTGAAGACCTCGAGCCCATCCAGGGTGCGGCGGTCCGTGATGTCGCCCACTCTGGACGTGACCTTCTGGTTTCTTAGTTCATCGAAGCTGGACGAGGAGACGGCCCCGTCGGGCGTCACCACCGCCACCTCCGAGCCTGAACGGACGTAGTTATCCAGCTCGGCCACTATCGTGGGCGCGCGATCGTTCCAGCCGAGGATCAGGGTCCGTTCGGGCCTGGGCTCCCGGGATTGAGGTTTTCGTATGGCCCTGGCATCGATCTCGGGTGCCTGAAGTTCGGAGAGATGTATCGCGCTGTCGTCTTCGGCGATGAGTACGATCTCGTCGTCCGCGGAGATATGGCTGCCAGCTTGCGGGTTCAGCCCGATGTGGCCATCCTCTTTGCGGAGCCCGATCACCGAGCAACTCTCGTAAGCCGTGAGGGCTTCGCCGAAGGTCATGCCGGCGAGACGGGGCTCGCGGATAAAGTAGATCTCATCCTTCCCGAAGTCCAGGAGGTCCGTGTAGACGACGGAGAGGCCTGACTGGCGGCAGGTCTGGGCCGTGATGCGCGCGATGAGATCGTCCACGGCGACCAGCCGCAACTCGGCGCGTCCGACCATGCGGGCCACCCCGAGGTTCTCCGGATCACTGATCCTCGATACGATGTGGTACGACTCCTCGCGCCGGTTCGGGTTGTTGGTGAGGGCGAGGATGGTTTTGATCACTTTGGAGTCGGCTTCAGGCTCCTCGGGAGGAAGCACGATGATCGAGCGCGATTCGTTGGGGTTGACGATCTCGACGTCGTCGATGTTGATGGGATCTCCTGTCCTGCAAACCACGCGTGTTCGTCCGGTCTTGCCCACCCTGGCACGGATCTCATCTTCCATCTCGACCTTATCCGTTTCGGCGAGGATGGCGATGCACGCGCTCCTGCGGCTTTCGTTGGCCTTGACCAGTTCGGCCACGACGGAGAAAACCTCGGGCGACCAGCCATAGATAACAGTGTGGCCCCGCTCTACGACGAACGAACGGCCCTTGCGTAGGTCCGCCAGTTTCTCGTCGATGCCGGCGAATATAACCCCGATGAGGGTGCTGAAAACCAGGATGCCGCCGGCCGTGACGACCAGCATCGAGATCAGGTAAGGCCAGCTTCCCCGGTCTCCGCCCACGTTGCCAGGGTCTATGGTCCGCATTAGGTCGAGCCAGAGCGTCTCGAAGAAGCCCGGCCTTTGGCCCCCGCTAGCCGGCGCCAGGCCACTCAAGTAGACGAACAGAGTACTCGTCAGGACCAGCGCCGCGAGCATCAGGAAGAGCCAGCCGATCAGTGCGATGGTGCCCTTCGAGATCGTATTGTCGAACTGGTACCGCAACCGGTCTGCGAGCGTGATCTTTCGCATACCCCTCCGCATAAACTCCCGAGCGGCCGACAGATTGATGGTGGATTATATCGTTCTCATAAGGCCTGGGAAGCGATCCCACCGACCTTCGCAAGGCGTGGATCTCGAGGAACCCAGGTACGTGGGTGGCGTCAACACACCGATCTTCTCAGCGACCGTAGACCGATACGACGTTGTGCTTGCCGGTGAACGGTTCGCGGTTCCAACCGTCCCAACGCTCCTTCAGGCGCAGCCCGGCGATCCGCGCCATGAGGTCGAGCTCGGCCGGCCATGCGTATCGCTGGACGATCGGATTCAGCTGCACGCCGGTGCGAGAGATTGATACGTGGCTCTCGTCGAGCATCTGCTTCGCCGGATCGTGACGAAGCACATCGAGCCTTACTGTGTCGACTTCGATGGACTCCGCATCGACGTGTTGGTCGTTACGCAACCTGTAGAGAAAGGCAGGTGAGCCTGCCTCGATCACGAACGCGCCGTCGTCGGTGAGGTGGGCGGCGACGTTCTCGAAGCAGCGCACCTGGTCTTCCTGGGTCAGCAGGTTGAACAGTGTGTTGAAGACGACGTAGATCAAGCGGTAGGTGTCCGGGACCGGCACTTCGGCGAAGTCGCCGATCGTGACCGAGATCCCGTCGCCACCTGGCTTGGCGCGCAGCCGGGCGACCATCGCTGGTGAGATGTCGACTCCGTCCACGCGGATCCCCCGATCGGCGAGCGGCAGCGCGATCCGACCGGTGCCGACGGCGAGTTCCAGCGCGGGACCACCACCTGCCAGCTTCTCCAGGAACGCGACGGCCGCATTTTCGTCGCCGCGTTGCTCGTCGTCGTACATCCTGGCGACGTCCTCGCCAAAACTCATGATTGGCTCGTAGTCCTTCACGGAAACCTCCAATTGCCCTAGACCCGCCGCATGAGGTGCAGCAGGTACTCTTTGCGGTTGAGCGGGTTGTAGTCCGTCCGCGGCCGGGTCAGGGCCTTGCCGCGGACCGGTTGGTAGGAGTCGAACTCGCATTCCACCAGGCCTTCACCACGGGTCAGCGCCGGTAGCTGTTGCTGCAACTCGTGCACCCGGGCCGCCGGAACCTCACCCTCCAGCATGTACGACGAACCCCGTATCTCCTGGGTTTGCGGAAAGGAGCGCAGCCGCGTCATTGCGGACACCGTCGCCCCGAACGTATCCGACGGAATCTCGAGGTGGTAGCGGTGTATCGGCTCGCACACCACGGTGCCGGCCTGCTTCAACGCGCCCATCAGCACCAGCGGAGTCAGAAGACGGAAATCAGAGGCGGTGGTCCCCGGCCACCGTCGTGGTGGGGCGTGGTAGTCGCAGTCGATCATGGTAACGCTGCAGTCAGTGACCTCCCATCCGTAGATTCCCTGGCGTAGGGTCTCTAGCACGGTGCGCTCCATGGCCTCATGAAAGGCCTCGACCGTCTTGTAGACATGAGTTGGTATCGACCCCACCTTGACATCCAGCCCGAACTGCACCCCCGAGCCGAGCCCGGCCGGCTCGATGCGCAGCCCGATGGCGGCGAGGAACGGAGTGGTCGGTGAACGTGCCTTGGGGAGCAGCTCGACCGTGGCACCGACGCCGATGGGCCGCTCGATGCAAATCGGCGTCGTTTCACGGAACTCGACATCGAGGTCGTAATCGTTCGCCAGCGTCGCTCCGATGACCTCTTTCTGCACCTCACCGTAGAGCGAGACGTGCAGTTCCTGGCGTATGTCGTCCTGTCGCAGGTTGATCAGCGGGTCCTGCTCGGCGAGTTGGGTGAGCGCGACGTGCAGCGCACCCTTGTCGGCGGGGCGGCGGGGAACGACGACCGCTTCCAGGGTTGGCGGGGCGAAATGGTAGCGCTCCGGGGTCGTCCGCGGTTCGCCGATCGCGTCCCCGATCCGAACTTCCCCGAGACCCCAGAGCCTGCCGATTCGTCCCGCGGCGACCGACGCGCGCTGGACGGCCGAGCCACGCTCGAATACGCATACTCCGGTGACCTTCCCCTCCTCGTCCCTGTCGAATCGCAGAAGATCCCGCACCCTTACCGTCCCCGAGAACATACGGACGTACGCGATCTTCTCCCCTGCCGGAGCTCGTTCGACCTTGAAGACCACGCCAGAGACCGGGCCATCGACATCGCCTTCGGCCGCTGGCAGCAACTCCGTGATGCCGGAGATCAGCTCATCCATGCCCGCCCCCGTGATCGCCGAGCCGAAGAACACCGGATGCACCAGCCCCTTTCCGGTCTGCGCCGCAAGGTCGCCGCGGAGTCGGCGGTACGAGACCGTCGCCTCGTCGTCGACATAGGCGGCAAGAAACGCTTCGTCGTGGTCAGCGAGCAGATCGACAAGTCGGGATGTAAAGTCGGCGTCGGCGGCACTGTAAGACGCGAAGCCGGGACTGCGGGTTCCCATCCCTCTAGCCGATCCCATCGGGATAATCGCTGGCGTCAGTCTCTCGGCGATGCTCCGTAGAGTCCGTTCGTATTGCGCGCCAACGCGGTCGATCTTGTTCACGAAGATGAGGGTGGGGATGTTCAGCCGCTGCAGCGTCCGCATCAACAGTCGGGTCTGCGACTGCACGCCCTCCACCGCGGAGACGACAAGCACGGCGCCGTCGAGCACGTTCAACACCCGTTCAACCTCGGCGATGAAGTCCGGGTGCCCGGGGGTGTCGATCAAGTTGACCGTGACATCGTCGATGACGAACGACACGACGGCAGACTTGATCGTGATGCCACGTTGCCGTTCTAGCGTTAAGGTATCGGTTTGGGTGCTTCCGTCATCGACCCTGCCGATCTCGTCGATGACACCGGCGGCAAAGAGCAGCCGCTCGGTCAAAGTGGTCTTACCTGCGTCTACATGCGCCACAATCCCCAGGTTCAAAGTGCTCATAAAGCGTCATGTCCTCTAGATAGGTAGTAACTCCCTCCTTGCTAGACATGAACGCTTGGCGCATTTCCCTCTCCTTCGTCGCTCGGCCGTCGCCGGGAGTGTAGCAGAAGGGTACCCCGGAGGATAGCCGATTCGCTTGGCGACTCTGCTCACGAGCTGGTGGATCAGCGGGCTTCTCTGAGCGGCGAAGATCCCGCGATCACCGCGACGACAGGACCTCGCCCATCCTTTGAACCGCCCTGCTGATGTTCTCGCGGGAGTTGGCATAAGAGAGGCGCAGATGGCCCTCGCCGTGGTGGCCGAACGCCGTACCGGAGAGGCAAGCCACGCCCGCCTCGTCGAGGAGTAGATCGGCAAGTTCGTCTGCCGAGTACCCGGTCTCTGTGATGCGCGGGAAGGCATAGAATGCCCCCTGGGGCGTTATGCATTCGACACCCGGGAGCTCGTTGAGGCCGTCTACGATCAGGTCCCGGCGCGCCCTGAACTCGGCGAGCATACTCCCCACAGCGTCCTGCGGCCCCTTGAGGGCCGCGAGTCCGGCCTGCTGTGTGGCCGCGTTGGTGCACGAGTTGGAGTTGACCTGTAGCTTGGCCACTTCTTCTGCGAGGGGTTCGGGCATTACGCCGTAGCCGAGCCGCCAGCCTGTCATCGCATAGGTCTTCGAGAAGCCGTCTAGTATGATCGTTCGCCCGTCAGGGCCGAGTCCGGGCTCCGAGGCGATGCTGGCGAACTCATCCGTGTAGAGCAGCCGAGAGTAGATCTCATCGCTCAAGACGTAGACGTCGGGGCGCTCGCGCAGGATGTCGGCGAGCCCGTAGATGTCATCTGCCGTAAGCACACCGCCCGTCGGGTTAGCCGGGGAGTTGAGGATCACTAGCCTGGTGCGTTCGCTGAGGCCCGCTCTGAACTCGTCGAGGTCGAAGCGGAACCCGTTCTCCTGGCGCAGAGGTACGAAGACGGGCCTCCCGCCGACGAAGTTCACCATGGACTCGTAGATCGGGAACGCCGGGTTGGGCAGCAGCACCTCGTCACCCTCTTCGACGAGCGCCAGGATACTGAAGAACATTATCGGCTTCCCGCCAGGCGTGACTACAACCTGTTCGGGATCGACTTCTGTGCCCCTGCTACGCGCGACATCAACGGCGATAGCCTTCCGCAGCTCTGGTATACCGGCGGTGGGGGTGTAGTGGGTGTGCCCTTCGCGCAGGGCTTTGCAGCCGGCCTCGACGATATGCTCCGGCGTATCGAAGTCGGGTTCGCCGATCTCGAGGTGGATGATGTCACGTCCCTCTGCCTCCAGAGCCTTGGCCCTCGCCAGGACCGAAAAAGCCGTCTCAGTTCCCAGACGCTTCATACGCCGCGCCAGTTTCACACCGTCCTCCGCTCGATCGAGTCCAGGCAAGCCCCCGCATTACACCACACCGCAGTACATCAACATGGAACGAAGGGCCTCGGATACGGCGAGACGCCTGATCCAGGCCAGCACCCTGAACGTACCTATTGTTGCCTACATTTTGCTCCGATGTTACCGATATGTAACAGAAGTGGTGTAGAAGGGGTATAGAGCGTGTCTTTGGTAGATGGAGGACCCGAATGATAAGAGTATGTATCGAGGTAGATAACGGGAGGGTTAGCCCCACAACGTTATTCGTGAAGGCCGATAGCATCCTGCGGGCCCTCGAGGTGGCGGGGGAACAGAATCCTGGTTGCTCCTTGAACGTAGTGTTCCCACTCGACCCTGATACTTTTTTTGTTGGGGATGCCTCGGAAGGGGTCGAAGCCGACAAAGCAGCTTGACTTGCCAGATCTGTTGAAGGACTCATTGGTCTGTTCTTTGCCGCTACCAAAGCTTCGGCCAAGCAACCTCAGTAGCGCCTCCAATTCCTCAGGTCCAAGCCGCTGGGCCAGAACATCCAGGAGCCGGCCGAGCACCGGTTCGTAAGTCTTCGGGAACAGGTCTTCGGCCTCCGATGTCAGCCCGTAAACGTAGGCCGGCTTGCCGCCGCGACGGCCTACCGAACCTCGCTGCCGCGCAATGTCATAGCGCTGGAGGTCGGCGAGATGCTCGCGGATGACAGTGTTGTTCAAATAACTAAAGTTTATACTTGACATATTATAGAAAGATCATATAGACTGCGTTTCAGGCAACGACACCGACTCTCGAGGAGGTACAGATGGAATCCATGGCACCCGACACGGTAGGGCTATGCTGCTGCGGTGGGTCGACGACGAAGCCATTCTGTGACGACACTCACTCGAAGTTCGGGTTGCGTGCGGCACGGGGGTTGGTCCGACATGAAGAGGGGCGGGTGTGATCATGCCAGTTGCCCGACGGGTTGCCCGGGCGACCCTTCCGACTCGTTACGGAACCTTCGAGATGTTTGTCTACGACACACCAGAGCACAAAGAACACGTGGCGCTCACCCTGGGGGCGATCGACGATGGTGGGCCGGTTCTGGTCCGTGCACATTCGGAATGTCTTACAGGTGATGTTCTCGGGTCGTCTCGTTGCGACTGCGGAGAACAGCTGGCCGACAGTCTGCGGTTTTTGCAGCAGCAGGGCCGTGGCATCCTGCTGTACCTCAGGCAGGAAGGCCGCGGCATTGGCCTTACCAAGAAGATCTCTGCCTACGCGCTCCAGGAGCAGGGGCTCGATACGGTCGAAGCGAACCTTGCGCTTGGATTGCCGGAGGACATGCGCGACTACCGAGCCGCAGCCGAGATTCTGCTCGACCTCGGCGTGTGGCGCGCACGCCTGATCACCAACAACCCGGCAAAGATTGAAGGCCTCGAATGGTACGGGGTCGAGGTCGTAGAGCGCATTCCGTCGAGCATGTCGCCGAACCCCTCGAATGTCGAGTATCTGCGGACAAAGCGAGAGAAGATGGGCCACTTTTTGCCCAAGCCTGTGGCGCTCGAAGGCGTGGGGGGAGGATTGGGGCTACGAGAATGATAGACAGCGTGGACCCTGCGAAGATGGATGCAAGCTTCCGGCGTCGACCTGATCCTCGAAGGTCGTATCGAGTATCCGGGCGAGCCTGCAGACGACAGTTGAAAGCAAGGAGCGCATAGGATGCGTTACGGCATCGTAATGTCCAACCTGGATGAATATGCCGACACGCGCCTGGCGATCCGCCTGGCTCGAGCAGCCGAAGAGGCCGGGTGGGGGGCCTTCTTCGTGTGGGATCATCTCGGCTTCGTATGGGGTTCGCCCTCGTCCGACCCTTGGATCACCTTGTCCGCCGTCGCGGTCTCTACCAACCATCTCAAGCTGGGAACCGCCATCACCCCGCTGGCACGCCGTCGCCCGCAGGTAGTGGCCAACGCCTTGGGAAGCCTGGATCTCCTTAGCGGTGGGCGGATGATTTTCGGAGCTGGGCTCGGGGGGGTTACGGAGGAATTTACCGTCTTCGGTGAGCCAGGCGCTGCGAAGGAGCGTGCTCGAATGCTCGATGAGGGGCTCGTGGTCCTGGACAGGCTCTGGTCGGGCGAGATGGTGACGCACCACGGGCAACACTACGACGTTGAGAATGTGTCCCTGGCGCCGCTCCCGTTCCAGCGTCCGCGCATCCCGATCTGGATAGGCGGTGAGAGCCCTCCCGCTCTGCGCCGGGCCGCCCGCTGGGATGGATGGCTCGCGCCCGCCACAAGCCCTGACGGAACCCCGATCATGGACAAGGACCCCGGGCGCATCGCCGAGATGGTAGCCGAGATCCGACGGCACAGAACGACGGACACGCCCTTCGCGGTAGCTGTTGACGGGTACTCCGAGCCCGGTGATCCCACGTTACCGCACGCCTATCAGGTCGCAGGAGCGACCTGGTGGTTGGAGAGCATACACGGCATGCGTGGCCCGCTCGACGAGATGATTGCGCGGGTGGAAGCGGGACCCCCGGAGCCGAGGTGAGAGTTCGATGCAGGCCAGATGCGCACTGTAGGTGCAAGAGTGAGGCGATAGGAGATGACCGAACCGGTGAACGGGTACAAGTGGATCTTGGTGCCATACCGGCATTGAAAGGAGAGAGATGCGAGCGATAGCCGAAGAGACGTTTGGTGGGCCGATAGCCCTGATAGATTTGCCGACTCCAGAGATCGGGACCGGTGAGGTCTTGATCCGTGTTCGGGCCGCCGGAGTCAACCCCTTCGACTGGAAAGTCGCAGACGGAGCGCTCGAGGATCAGATGAAGCACCGCTTCCCCCTAATCCTGGGCTTCGACGCTGCCGGAGTGATCGAGAGGGTAGGTGCGGATGTCACCGGACTCGCTGAAGGAGACGAGGTATACGGATACTTGTTCAAGCCGGTGATCGGGGAGGGCACCTATGCGGAGTACGTAGGCGCTCCAGCAACCATCGTCGCCAAGAAACCGGTGACGGTCGGTTTCGCCGAAGCGGCGGCCTTACCCACACCGGGGCTCACCGCCATGGACTTTGTGGACACGGTGGACATCAGGGAAGGCGAAACCATGCTTATCGTGGGGGCAACCGGCGGCGTCGGAGCGTACGTGACCCAGCTGGCGGCCAGACGCGGCGCCCACATCATCGCCACCGCACGCCGAACGAACGAGGCGTTCGTGCGGGAACTGGGAGTAGCGGAGACGATCGACCACACTACGGAGGATCTCATCGACGCCGTCCGAATGGCTCACCCGGACGGGATAGATGCTGTCATCGATGTGGTAAGCGACAGCGAAGCGCTCGGCCGTATATCCACGCTCGTAGACGAGGGTGGGCGGCTCGCGTCGTCGGTTTACGCCGCCGACGTGGAGGGGCTTGCGAGGCGTGGCATCGGGGCGACGAACGTTAGCATGCAGCCCGACGCCCGGCGGTTGGGGGAGCTCTCGCGGATGGTCGACGCCGGGGAGCTCTCCGTGAGGCTAGATCGCACCTTCCCGCTCGAGAAAGCGCCTGAGGCACTTGAAGAAAGGAGGACCGGGCACGTACGTGGCAAGATCGTATTGCTCATCCATTGAGGAGCGGTAAAGCTCGTGCAGATCAGGCTTCTCGAGGGACGGATGCTAGACTGGCCCCTGTGAAGCATGCCGTTGGATTCCGCGCAGATATCGTTGGCAGCCTCCTGAGACCTCAGGAACTGCTGGAGGCACGCGAGAGCTACGCCGCAGGCGGGTTCTCCGCGGCCGAGTTCAAGCGTATCGAAGACGGGGCTGTGGACTGGGCTATCGGGCTGCAGGAGCGGGCAGGCCTCCCTGTTGTCACGGACGGTGAGATGCGCCGGGAGTCGTTCCAGAGCCAGATGGTAGAGGCCGTCGAAGGCTTCGGCCAGCATGACATGGACGCCTGGTTGTGGGGCGAGTGGCAAGGTAGCGATGCGGTGGGGGAGAAGACGACCGAGCGTCCACAGAGCCTCGGGGTGGTCGGCAAGCTACGTCGCAGGCGCCACCTCTCGGT
>DASSCV010000023.1:0-5949 GCA_035697505.1 Rubrobacter sp. | reverse complement strand
GGTATCTGTAGGAGGTGCCTGACCGGTCCTCGAGCACTACCTCATCTCCTGTGTCCAGCTTATGGAGATTGTAGAAGATCATGCGGCTCCACGTTCCCCTAAAGCCCATCCGATGTCCTGCCAGGTAGACGTTCCTCTGAGGAGTGGCTGACCAAGGCAGGGAGGTCTGTGGGTTGTGGGCCACCCCGTTTGCCAGTGCCCACTGGCCATCTGAGTCGAACACGGGCACGTCATAGATGCCCATCGCTTCTATGGTTAGTCCCATTATGGCTCCTGGAAGCACTTCGTAGCGGCGTTCTCCCTTGGCGCTCTGTAGCTCTGCTTGGGAGGGCTTTGGCCACTGCCTGCCTTCAGAGCCACCAAGAAGTCGCTGTTGGTGGGGTTGGTGGTGCTTTTGTGGTTGGGGCTGCGACCCAGAGGATGCCTCAGAAGGTGTTTGCTCGCCTGCCGGTTGAGGCGTTTGGGATCGAGAGTTCTGGGGATCGGCTTCCTGGTGCTCGAGAACGGCCTGGGGCTCCTTGGTTTGCTCATCCTTACCCTCTCCGTCGGGTGCACCAGAGGAGTAAGGCCAAGACTGCTTGTGGCTAGAGGAGTTCTTGGTGGCACTCCCATGCTGGCCGGAGGAGTAGCGCTGCCCATCGCCAGCAGACTTGGTGGCAACCTCTGCTGGGAGCACCCGCCCTGGCTGGCTGCGTAGAGCCACACTCACCACAACCGCTGCCATAAGCACGGCGAGCGACATCATGATCAGCCCCACCTTGAAAAGAAGCGAGTTTCCTTCTCCTAACACCCGCCTGCTCTCTTTGCCTCCAGTGGAGAGTGCTCTAGCGCCGGCGCACGTAAAACAGCCCTATGGCCGCTCCGCTTATGAGCAACGCCACCAAAGCGGTCACGGGGAGGAGGACGGAGAAGCCACCTGTGTTGGGTAGTTCTGTGCCCTCTGGGATGGTGTCGCGAATCACATCGTCGTTAGTCGAGGTCCTATCGCCTGCGGTGGTCTGCTCGCATGCCCCCAGGGTGTCGCCGTGAGCGATGTGGGTGTCCTGTGCAGACACGTCAACCGTGATCGTCTCCGTGCCATTGTGGCAGAGGGTAACATTCTCTTGACTTCCGCCGTCGCCCGTCGTGGTATCGCTCCCTGTGGTGCTCGTACCTGTTGTAGTGCCTGTTGTAGTGCCCGTCGTTCCCGTAGTGCTCGTGCCCGTGGTGCTAGTGCCGGTCGTTCCTGTCGTCCTCTCAATTGTCCTACCAGTGGTGGTACCCGTAGTACCCGTTGTCGTACCTGTGGTAGTGCCCGTCGTGCTAGTGCCCGTCGTTCCCGTTGTCGTGCCTGTTGTAGTGCCCGTCGTCCCCGTGGTGCTCGTGCCAGTGGTTGCCTGCCCCCATGCAGGAAGCGCGAACACCAAGAGAAAGGTGAGGGCTGCTAACATCGTTCGTAAGTACGGCATGGGTTTCCCCCTGCTCATTATCTATAACACCTATCCGTTGACAATAGCCTATCGGTGCAGACAATGCAATGACTTGGGCAAGCGTGACGTTGCCGCCTCTCCTGCGAAAGGCAAGAGGATACGCACTTTCGGCAATACCCTTCCTAGGGGAATAAGATGATGCCTAGTCTGCCTGCTCGCCCTTCGCAAACGTCTCGGTGCGTAGCCACAGGGAGACGTGGGCCGGTGCCATGGTTTCAGTCACCACGCCCACCGGGTCGTCGCTCAAGGCGTCGAGGTCAGTCTCGTTTCTCAGCTTGCCAGAGAAATCTTCTAGGGTCTTTATCGCATCGTACTTGCTGCGGTAGAAGCGCCTGTCTATGAAGCCCTGTATGCGCCGCCTCAGGGGGTTGAACAGCGCAGCGATAACTGTTGCTGAGTGTAGTACTGTGCTTAGATATTCTTATGAATAGCGAAGCAGATTTCATCAAAGAGATAAGGTACCTGGCAGCACTCATGCGTCAAAACTGCCACGATGCTTCGTGGAGGATGGAGCAGCTACTCTCGAAGGTCGAGCAGGGCAAGTCGCTGGACTCGAGAGGTACCTCTATCCAGCTCAGGGAGGCCCGTGACGAGCTGCAGCTATTGATGCGGAGCATCGAGGGTATCCAGAAGCTTTGCGAACTGGAATCAGACGACAGCTAAGCGTCTTCAGAAACGCTCACTGCCTATTGTGATTCCTCTCGTGAAACTGGAGCGGACCCTTTAGAAAGGGTGTGCCCGCCCATCGACACGACCCCTCATCTCCACGCCCCACCCCACCGCCTCACACTTCGCGAATCGTCTCTGGGAGATACGCTGTGGCTGTCTTCGGAGAACACGAGGGTGGCTAGTCTGTATGTTGACCCTTCGGAGCTGTCTCGGAGCGCAACCACAAGGAGACGTGGGCAGGCTGCATCGTCTCTCCTACTACACCTACCACGTCGTCCCTTAATGCGTCCAGGTCCGTCTCGTCACGCAATTTCAGCGAGAACCCTTCAAGCGTCTTGGCCGCGTCGTACTTCCTGCGATAGATCTCCCACATGGCGTCGACGTCCTCGGGAGGCGCGACACCTTCCTCCACGACCATCAGGCACTCGCGCTTGATCGCGGCCCAGATGCGGTTGAAGATGAACCCCTCGCTCTCGCGTCGCACCCAGAAGGGCACCAGTCCGTAGTGGGGAAGCTTCTGCATTAGCGCTTCGATGACCCCCTCCTCGGTCTTGCCGCACGACATCAGTTCGACAGCGTTGAGTTCTGGCGGTTGCTGATAGTGGGTGTTCAGCACGCGCTCGGGATGCTCGACCTTGCCGATGATCTGGCTTGTGGGGATGGAGCCGGGGTTCTTCTAACAGACCGAGGGGCCTTAACTCCTGATACCCTTCCCCCCTATCGGCGTGTTCACGGGGCGCCGCGTATTGGTCCGAGCGCATCTTTATGCTGGTGCGCGATATATAGAGTGGTTCGAGTTCTGGGACTTCTGAGAATTCGACTTCTTCTAGGTACTTGCGTGACTAGGGAAAGGAGAGAAGGGCCGAGGCTGCTAATGTAGCTCCGGCCCGGTCCCAACTAACATTAACGGGTGCGCCGCCCTCGGCTCAGAGGGTGATCACCTTGTTGGGAAGCGTCTCGCAGAACCTATCCAGCTCGAAGGGCACTCGGTTATGAACGTATTGTGCATACCTGCCGCGGCGCCTCGGCGTATAGGAGCCGCATGTTATAGCCGTATCACTCGGCCAGAAGGCGGAGCCGCTTCCCCTCACCTACTACGCTGTGTGTGCTACCGCCTGACGGTGATCCTTCCCTTCATGTGGGAGTGTATCTCACAGTGGTAGGGCTTCTTCCCAGCACTCTTGAAGGTGTGTGTATAGCTCTGTCCTTTACCCAAACGTCCGGAGTCAAACGATCTTCCGTTGTTCGCCGTTGCGGTGTGCGTAGTGCTGTCCTTGTTGATCCATCTGACCTTCGTCCCCCGCTTGATGGTGATGTTGGCCGGCTTGAAGCTGAAGCCTTGGATAAGGACCGTCCTGGTGGGATGTTTTTGTGTCTTGGCCGTGGGATGCTTGTGCGCCCCGGCAACGGAGACAACGAACAGAGTGCTCACCACAACCAGCGTCGCCACCGTCATCAACAAGATGATGCGCCTCATAAGTCTAACCTCCTCCCCCTCCTCCTCCTCCTCCTGCTGGTGCTGCTCACGCCCCCACGACGGAGCATTCGTGCACAACGGTAGTGGCCAATAACATCTTGGCTTTGCTCACCATAGGAACCTCCTTTCATGTCCCTTTACCGACCCACACGACTTCATACGGCCCTCAAAGCCAATCGGTTTAGGTAAGAGTCAGCCAATACCAGGGGACAGAAGCTATGCCGACTTCCGAGAACTCCTCCTCCAGGAGCTTAGGAGATGTAGGAGCGAGCTGCACAGAAGTCGGGGCCGAAAGGGGAACGTTAGGATCTTCGAGCCCTCACGAGTGCCCGACACATCCCTGACCAGTCTGCTGAAGGGTCCCTGATTCCTCTACCAACCCCGAGCCACGTGTTCCGACGTCCTTCAAAGCCGCCTTACATGTCGTTGTAGCCGGAGAACGAGTTCTCGAAGGCCAAGATGGACCCAACACATAGGACAACGGCTCAAAACGGCTCGTACGCACACCCTGGTCAGTACCGCCCGAGGCCCGGATGTCGAGTGGAGGCTTGAAACCCCTGGTGTGAGTTGTGAGCTCACCACCCCAACAAGTCGGCAAATGCCAGCTGCGTGTTGCACCGTATTGCGCCCCGGCTAGGATCAAATTAGGGTCAAACTTCTCGGAGGTTCGCTTACAGGCTAATCGGATGCGAATCGGCTAAATAACGTTTAATGCAAAGATCACTCATTTGGGGGATGCGCCGGGCACTCCTATACCGCTAACCTGAGGCCAATGAGAACTAATGCTTTAGGGTAGAGACTCTTCAGCCTGCGCATCTCTTTGGATGAACACCTTGGATGTGACGGGCGCACAGAGAGAGCCGGTTGCCCAACCGGCCAGCGGATACAGAAGAGGATACGGAGAGAGGATGGGAAAGCGTCCCCAGCGCGAACCAGCAGCCCAACAGCTCCAGCACGGTGGCGTCCCTGCCACTACTACTGAGACTGCCAGTAGGAGCGAGCTTGAGGTGGTGCGCATCGGTTTGCTCGGCGGCTTTCGTCTGAGTGTTGGACCTCGGCTCATCGAAGAGGGACGGTGGCGCTTGAGGAAGGCAAGGAGTCTCCTGAAGCTGCTCGCTCTGGCCCCAGGCCACCGCCTCCACCGCGAGCAGGTTATGGAGACCCTTTGGCCCGATCTGGGTATGCAAAAGGCCTCCAATAACCTCCACTACGCCCTCCACACCGTCCGCCGCGCCCTAGAGCCTTCGGCTTTGGCTAGCGGGAGTGCCGCTTCGTCTGGCTACCTGTTCCTTAGAGACGAGCAGCTCACCCTGTGCCCCGATTCTCCGCTATGGGTAGATGCCGAAGCCTTTGAAGAGGCGGCCACTGCCAGCCACGCTTCTGTGGAGCCAGCGCCCTTTCGGGCAGCCATAGATCTTTACTCGGGGGAACTCCTGCCGCAGGACCGCTACGAGGTCTGGGCGGAGGAGAAACGGGCACACCTACGAGGGCTTTACCTCTCGTTGCTCCTGGAGGCGTCCGGAATCTACGAGGACCGTAAAGAGTACGGGGAGGCCATCGAAGCGTTGGGGAGGGTGCTTGCCGAAGATCCGGCACACGAGGAAGCGCACGTGGGGCTCATGCGGCTGTATGCCGTCTTGGGGAGGCGGAGGGAAGCTTTGGGGCAGTACGAGCGGCTCAGGGATGCCCTCCATAGGGAGCTTGGCTCGGAGCCCGAGGGCGCGACCGTACGCCTGCACGAGGAGATCTGGGCCGGCACCTTCCCACCTCCCGATTCGTCGCTGGCCGCTGGCTCCCCATTGGAAGATCTCCGTGCAGCGGCGGCCGGTGGCAGACATAATCTGCCCCTGGCGCGCACCAGCTTCATAGGACGCGAGCGAGAGACGCTCGAGGTCAAGCGGCTGCTTACCATGACCCGGCTGTTGACGCTCACGGGGGTTGGCGGCTCGGGCAAGACGCGTCTGGCCATAGAGGTGGCAAAGGACCTTGTCGGAGCATACCCGGATGGGGCATGGCTGGTAGAGCTGGCTTCGCTCTCGCAGGGAGAGCTAGTGCCCCAGGCGGTGGCCAGGGCTCTCAAGGCGCGCGAGCAGCCCTACCGGCCGCTCCTCGAGACGCTCGAGGACACCTTGCGCACGAAGAAGATGCTTCTAGTAATGGACAACTGCGAGCATCTCATGGAGGCGGTGGTCCGCCTGGTTGATGCCCTCTTGGATTCCTGCCCGGGCTTGCGCATCCTCGCAACCAGCCGGGAGACGCTCAACGCCGCAGGGGAGGTGAACTGGGTGGTGCCATCCCTTACAGTGCCGTACTCCCGCCAAGAAGCCTACACAC
>DASSCV010000022.1:0-12851 GCA_035697505.1 Rubrobacter sp. | reverse complement strand
CGAGGGTGCCAAGGACCCGAGCGAGCTCCACCTCCAGGACCCGGATCACTTCAAGGAGAACTTGCGGAAGGCCGTCAAAGCGGCGAGGTGCTGGGCCGAGGAAGTCCGTCTCGAAGAAGAAGCCAGAGACCGCAGAGCGTGGCAGGCGTGCAAACAGCTGGCAAGAGAAGATCGCATTCTGGACCGCTTTGCAAGGACGCTCAAACAATCCGGAGTCGCCGGCGAGTCAAGGGTCCTCAAGCTCCTTTACCTCGCCCTGACCAGCCGCCTCCTTGAGAAGCCGGTAAGCGTCGCCGTCAAGGGTCCCTCCTCAGGCGGAAAGTCCTACCTGACCGCGCGCGTCTTGCGCTATTTCCCCGAGAGCGCCTACCACGCTTTGACCGCCATGAGCGAACGCACCCTAGCCTACTCAGAGGAACCCATAAAGCACCGCTTCCTCGTGATCTACGAGGCCGAGGGGATGGCAAGCGACTTCGCGACCTACCTGATGCGCTCACTTCTCTCGGAAGGAGCGGTGCGCTACGAGACGGTCGAGAGCACCAGGAACGGCATCAAGCCCCGCCTCATAGAACGTGAAGGCCCAACGGGCCTCATAGTCACCACCACCGCCGTCAAGCTCCACCCCGAGAACGAGACCCGACTCCTTTCCCTCACCGTTACGGACACCCGCGAGCAGACCCGCGGTGTGCTCTCCATGCTCGCTAGAGAAGAAGAGGAAGAGGCAAACCTCGAGCCTTGGCACGCCCTGCAACGGTGGCTGGAGAGTCCTTCCACCGCGCGAAGCGTGACCATCCCTTACGCCGAGGCCCTCGCCAACCTGGTTCCACCCTTGGCCGTAAGGCTCCGCCGGGACTTCGGCGCCCTCTTGAGTTTGATCCGCGCCCACGCCATCCTCCACCAGGCAACCAGAGAGCGCAACGACCGCGGCAGAATCATCGCCACCTCCGAGGACTACGCGGTCGTCAGGGAGCTCGTATCCGACCTCGTCTCCGAAGGCATCGAGGCCACCGTGCCAAAGAGCGTGCGCGAGGCAGTGCACGCCGTTGCACGCCTGCACGCCCAGGAGGATGCACAACCCGTGGCCGTGATCCAGGTAGCGAAAGACCTCAGGCTCGATCGCTCCGCCGCCTCCCGCAGGTTACGTTCCGCAAAAGATCGCGGATTTTTGCGGGATTTGGAGGACAATCCTCGCAAGCCCTCCCGGCTCGTCCCCGGAGACCCCCTGCCCGAAGACCTCGAAATACTCCCCAAGCCGGAGAATGTACAAGCATACAAAGCGTGCACGCGTGCAAGCGAAATCGGGGGGAGACACCCCCCCTCCCCCCCTAAGAACGATGATAAGGACCCGAAAGAGGGGGGGTACCCCCTCCCCCCGGAAACGAATGCACGCCTGCACGCCTTGTATGCACTGGATGAGAACGGCATCGTCAGGTTCGACGTATGAACGCCCACGCCCTCCTCGAGGACTTGCGCACCAGAGGCATAACACTCGAGGCAGACGGCCTCATCCTGCGGGTTGCCGCCCCCGAGGACGTAGCCACAGAAGAGCTCCACGAAACCGTCTTCCGCCACAAGCACGCCCTGATCCGTCTCCTGGAGCGCGAGCGCCAGAGACTCGAAGAAGCCGAGTGCATTGGCCTCCTCATAAAGTGGAGCAAAGAGCCGGGCTACATAGCCATCCACGACCCCACCACAGGAGATTGGCACGACGTACCAGCATCCGGATGCCCACCCTCTGTCGTCGAGTCCGCCAGAGCCCATCGTAAACGACGCGGGCGGAGATGATGTACGCCGAGGCAGGTCCTGGACGCACTCTGTACCTGGAACTCAGAGCCAGTCGTCTCAAGGTGCTGGTCGAAGACGGTCTCAACAGAGCTGGCGGCATACTGGACTATGGCATCGTTGTGGTTGGTCTGCACTCACGTTCCGTGGCGTACGCGAGTAGCGTGAAACGGCGCGTCCAGGACAACGAGGAGGAGCTGTTGCGGTTACTCCTGGGCACGAAGGATCCGGATCTTGTCGCGATCCGGAAGGAGGTCGACTGTTGATAAGAGACGGACCACGGCGTGTGTGAGGGACCTTATTAAGAGAATTCAACACACATACAACGTCGATCAAAAGAGAGTTGAGACATGGACTTTGACACTACGAAGTACCGGGACGGGGGAGAGCGGCATTCTCGTCGCGGCCTCTCGCGCTTTTCCACAGGCTCGAAGGGTGACAAGAGCCGTCCTGATTCTTCACTTGTCAGTTCAGAAGAGCGCCTGGTGATCCCCGCAGGCTCCAGGAAGGAGGCCTTGGTCCATCTGGCTCTCGAAGCTTGGCGCGTAGGCCATCTCGATCCCAAGACCCTGGGCCAGGTGCGAGGCAGAGACGTGGGCGAAGATGGCTTGCAAAGGGCACTCTACCGCTCCTCCGTGATCGAGATGGAGCACATCCTCGGCCCGATCGTAAAGGGACGCAAAGTGGTGGTCAAGGGACGTCTCGCAGGCACGGGACGCTCCACCCTGGAAAGACTCGGCGCCGAGGTCCAGGAGCTTAGGCTAGAAGACGAGAAGCACTACGTAGACATGACGCCGGTGGTCTTCGTCTTCGCCGCCATCGCTATGGCTGTGCGGTACATCTCCCTGGGTCTCGATGACCAGAGCCTCTATATCCTGGCCGGCATATCCTTCGCCCTGATGTATGGCCTGCGTCCCTTCTTCTCCAAGTTGCAACGTCCCAAAGACTAGCGGAACTGAAGGTAGTAACCCACCTCATCTTCGCGGAGTGCTGCTGGTTTGCTACCTCTGCCGTCTGCGACGTCCCCTACGAGGTCCCCGAGGTCTTTGCCGTGGCCGCAGCCTCCGTGCTCCCTGATGCAGACTACCCCAAGAGCTGGCTCGGTTATCAGCTCGGTAGCGTCTCCGAGGAGATCAACCGCCTCTTCGGTCACCGCAGCTTCCTGCACTCCCTGTTGGCCTTGCTGCTCATCACCTTGGTTCTTGGTGCTCCCTTGTGGCGGATCACAGGCAACCTGGCATCTGCAGTGGCCATCTTCGTTGGCTTCGGCTCGCACCTCTTCGCCGACATGATGACCCTCGGAGGAGTCCAGTTGTT
Organism: Rubrobacter sp.; assembly: GCA_035697505.1. GTDB lineage: Bacteria > Actinomycetota > Rubrobacteria > Rubrobacterales > Rubrobacteraceae > Rubrobacter_D. The sequence continues at coordinate 9,752 of DASSCV010000022.1, read as the reverse complement.
CTGGCCCCGCCAGGCGATAGCAGTCTTCCCTGGCCGTGACGAATACCGTGTCGTCACAGGCTCCGGCTCCGAAGCGGTGTTTATCGCCGTAGTGTTCGTCTTGGCGGGCCTTTTCTACCCGGTTTCAAGGATGGGCTTCGACGGACTGCTCTACCGTCTTGGTGGAGCGGATCAGGTCTATGGCAAGGTTACCAAAGTCACCGATGGCGACACCATCTCTGTCGAGGTCTACGGCCAGATCCAGCCCTTGAGGCTAATCGGAGTGGACACCCCAGAGACCGTAGCCATAGGCCAACCCGTAGGGTGCTACGGGAAGGAGGCTTCCAACTACACCAAACGTGAGCTAACCGACCGGCTGATCCGCCTGGAGATCCCGCGCATCGGAGATTCAGAAGATGCTTACGGCCGCACCCTCGCCTACGTCTATCTCGACGCAGACAAAGACGGCTCCTACGAGCACGCCTTCAACGAGGACCTGATCGTCCTGGGCCTCGCTCGTACAACCACCTTCTCCCACACCTACCGCCGCCACTTCGAACGATTGCGCGAAGAAGCCGAGGAGCGCGGCATGGGATTGTGGAGTGCGTGTCCCGACAAGATAATCTACTGAATGTGCGGGCACCCAGACCGAGTGTATCTCAGCGCCGTCGCGCAAGGATAGAGAAGGTGTCTCCTCACCCTCTGGGCGAGGCGTGGGCGCGTGTCGTCCTGTTCTACCTGAGCCAGAGCTGGAGTGAAGTTCAGCCGAGTAGTAGACCTCTGAAATCCGCCGACGTTCTCTGCAGCTGGCAGCCGCCTTCGTGTGGTGCGCGGGGCAGACACGGAACCGGGAGTTTGTGTGCCTCGACCGGCAGCTGCGCACCGCCGCAGAGAACGTCGGCTTCACTGTCATTCCGTAGGGGCGCAGTCCACTTACGCGAGGATCAATTCTTCGCTCCTCTGAGGCGTTCGTTGATGCACGACATCACACCGCGTACCGCAGGCACGGAGGGGCAAACCTCGATGCGCTGTGAATGCCTTGCTCATGCAGCGCGGTGTTCGGCTCGACGCTTGTATCGGGACCTGGGTTGACTTCGCGGGATGAAGATCATCTACCTTCCACACGCCAGGCGAAGGATGGATGAGCGCGGGATCGCCCAGTGGGAGGTCGCGGCGGTGCTCGAGGCTCCTGGCATCGAGTATCCAGGACACTTTCTGGAACTTACCGTGGCTGAGCGGGTTCTGCCGGGTAGGAGACTGGCGATGAAGGTGGTCTACAATCTGGGCGCGGAGGACGAGCGTATCGTCGTCACCGTGGAGCTGGGCAGGCCCACACTGCTTCGCAGGAGTCGCAGCCCGGCGGAGCCGGAAGGAGGCGAACAATGACTTACACCTTCGAGCACGACCCCGAGTCCGGGGCCTTCTACATCCGCGTCAGGGAAGGCGACTACCACGAGACCATCCCTCTCGGGAACCCGGCTTCGGCGCCGGAGTTGACGTGGACGCTGAGGGCAACGTCCTGGGCTTCGAGTTCCTGTCGTTCGAGGAGTACGTCGAAGCGATAGACCACGCCGGCGTCCTTGAGGTGCCCGAGCGGTTGGAGACGACACCCGACGAAAGTGGGGCTGGCGAGAACCTCAACCCAGTAGAGATCATGGCCACCCTCACACCGCGTGAGCGTGAGGTCTTGCAGCGCCTCGCCGAGGGCCTGACCCTACGGGAGATCGCTGACCGCTTGTCCATCTCTCCGGACACCGTGAATCGGCACTTCCGCCGCGCGATGGAGGCCTTCGGGGCAAGCAGCACCGAGGAATCCAGCACTCGACTGTCTGCCCGCGAGCAAGGTTGACACTCCCATCCGCTAAAGCGGCGGGATTCTCGTTTCATCGAACCGTGCTTCCCGTGGGAAGACTTACAGGCTCTCCGCGAGCGTTTAGCGTCTCCGTCTGTCCGGCGGCCACGAGTCTTAACCCTTCGGCGAGTATGTTCCTACTTGCGTTGAGGTCTCTATCGTGCTGAGTCCCGCAAGAAGCGCACCTTACCCCGGTACTTTCTGCCGATAGCAGGACCGCCGTTCTCCCCATCCTCCCCGGAGGTCCTCTTCTTATGTACGTTTCTAGTTAGTGTCGGGGAGCGACGTACATAAGACGACCCGGGAGCGCTGCATAGCTCCCAGGAACGTCCCGACCTGGCAGTTGATCGTGTCGCCGGCGGTTCCCGTGTACTGGCGGGCCACACCCACGCTCTTCTCGTCCTTCATACCGGGATTGCCGTGGGCTTTCCTATCTGCCGACTTTTTTAGCCGTTGGATAGCAATGCGCCCAAAAATGATCGCCGCTTCCATGTACGCCTCGAACGGTTCCTGCCAGGCCATCTCGTCGCTATAGCGGCAGCTATGGGCGTGCTCCAGAAAGAACCGGGCCCTCGTGATCGCATCCCTTCTAAGCCGTCCTCGCTCGCTCATCGCTTCCTCTTTTAAGGACACGTAGCCCGCACTACGTGCTCGAAAAGGAGGCGTATCGTCTCGTCTTTGGCGGATACGAGCGCGCGCCCTGAGCGATCCAGCGTACCCGGTGCACGCCGGCTCCGCCGGCACCTAGAGCTTCATGTGGGAGGAGCTGAAGCCGGCGAGGAAGTCCATCACGTCCATGACGGTGTCCTCGGCCTCCTCGGCTCCGCTAGCTTCTCGCCTTTCGAGCACGCCGCGGGCGCGCTCGAAGTCACGGTAGAGTTCGTCGCGCGGGTAGCCGGTGTCCAATAGCCCCGCGGCGTAGCCCCGGATCGTCGACAGGGCGCGCTCGTAGGGCTCGGCCAGGGCAAGGTCCGCGATCCGCTTGGCAACGTCTATCTTCGGCTGCTCCATAGTACCGTCCATTATCTCACGTCCCGGCGGAGCCGACGCCACAGGGTGCGGGTTTGGTGTATCGCCCGCCGGTACTCCTCGAAGGACACCCTGCGGGCCGGCTCGATGAAGCCGTGCCCCTCCGGGTTGGCAGGGTCAGGCCGGTAGACCAGTACCCCCGGAAGATCTTCGGTGTCTAGCTCGAAGACGGGATCTTTACCCGGAAAGCGGGAAGAAAGCCCGCCGCTTTAGCGGATGGGATGAATTCCCGCACGCCGATGCCCGCTTTTGTGCTAATCTTGGATTCATGCGTAAAACCTTTCGCTATCGCTTGTACCCGACCTCTGCTCAGCAGCGCAAGATGGTACAGACGCTCCGGGAATGCCGCGCGCTGTACAACACGCTGCTGGCCGAGAGGCGCGATGCCTACGAGCAGACGGGCAACAGCCCCTCGCTGTATGCACAGCAGGGGCGCTTTCCCGAGCTTAAGGAAGCAAACCCGCTGCTCAGGGAGGTCCACTCCCAGGTGTTGCAGAACGTTGCTGTTCGCATAGACCTTGCCTTCAAGGCGTTTTTCCGCAGGGTGAAGGCGGGCGAGAAGCCGGGCTATCCGCGCTTCCGGGGCGCTAGCCGCTACGACAGCTTCACGTACCCGCAGAGCGGCTTTAAGGTCAGCGAAGCTAGCAACAGGGTTTTCCTGTCTAAGATCGGGTACGTCAAGGCGGTAGTACACCGCCCGCTCGAAGGCGCGGTAAAGACGTGCACGGTACGCAAGACGGCTACCGGCAAGTGGTTTGTTTGCCTCACCTGTGAGGTGGAGCCCGAGCCGCTGCTGGAGTCCGGCAGGGCCGTAGGCGTGGACGTTGGCCTCAAGGACATCATCGCCACCTCCGACGGCGAGGGCGTCCCGGCCCCTAAGTTCTTTCGCAAGGAGGAGCGGGAGCTTGCCCGGACGCAGCGCAGGCTGTCGGAGGCCCCGAAGGGCTCTAGGGAGCGCGCTAAGCGGCGTAAGGCGGTTGCTAAGGTGCACGAGCGCATCAAGAACAAGCGCGCTAACTTTGCGCACCAACAAAGCCGTAGGCTGGTTGACCGCTACGGCTTCATCGCGGTCGAGGACCTCGCGGTCAACCGGATGAGCAAGAACCATTGCCTCGCTAAGAGCATCGCGGACGCGGCGTGGGCGGACCTGACAAACAAGCTGACCTACAAGGCAGAATGGGCCGGTAGGACGGTAGTCAGGGTCAACCCCGCGTACACGTCCCAGGACTGTAGTAGTTGCGGCCATCGTCAAGTCATGCCCCTTTCGGTACGGCGCTACGAGTGCCCGGCCTGCGGCCTATCGCTTGATAGGGACCACAACGCTGCCTTAAACATACTGACTCTGGGGCTACAGAGTCAGGTGCTCGCATGAGCGCCGAGAAGCCTCCTGCTTTAGCGGGAGGAGTAGTCACCCGTCCCGCCAAAGTCCGGTGGCCTACGGTGGTCGACCAGGTTCTCCACGGGCGGCGGGACGACGCTCATCCCCTCCGTACCGGAATCCACGAACCCGTCCGGCGCGACGAGGATGTCCACGCCGGGGCGGACACCCAGGTAGCGGCCGGTCTCGCCGATCGCGGGCAGCCCGTCCGCCTGGTCGGCCCTCATGCCCCGTAGCACCCTCAAGGCGCGTCGTGCCGCACGCCGAGACCCCGCCGTATCTCCTCCTCGGTCGAGCCCCCGACGTAATCTTCCTGGCTGAGGAGCCAGTCCACCGCGACCCGGATGAGGGTGTTCTCGGTGATCCGCTCGCCCCCGCGCGAGGGCTTTTGCCGGTTGACACGGCGCGCCAGCGACGCTAAAGAGTCCACCTGGTCCCCCCTCAGGCGCGCCTCCTTGCGCTCGAGCGCAAGGTACTTCGGGACCCGAGGTGGCACCCCTGGCGTCGCGGCCTCATCGCGGCTCTGCTCCCGCACGGTGGCCTCTCCCCCGCTCCCCGGCTGGCTCTCGCGCGCCTCCTCACGCCTTTCCGGTGCGGCTTCTGTCGCCGTACTCTCGCGGCCTCGGCCTTCGTCCTCGAGTTCCTGCGGCGCGGCCCCCACCTCGCCTATGAGGTCGGCCAGGCCCCGCCGGCGGGGCCTCCCGCCCATCAGTCGTGCCCCCGTTCGAGGTCCGCCAGCAGCTCGCTGGCCACCCGCCTGTAGTCGTCCTCGGCGTTGCGGCCCCTGCGCAGCCCGAGCCGGCTTACGGGGATGCCGAGCAGCGAGGCCGTGCGGTGCGCCTTGTACTCCCTGACCATGTCCTCGAACACGGGGATGCCCGCCCCCGCCAGCGCCCCGCGCGCCTCCTCGGCCTCTCCCCTGCTCCTGGAGTCAACCCGCGTGAGCAGGACCCGGTGGCGCACACCCGTCGGGCGCACCTCCTGGCGGACCGTCTCTATCAGGGCCACCATGTCCATCGGCGCCGGCAGGCTCGGCAACACCACGTAGTCTGCCGCACCTATCACCGTCCCCAGGGCCTCCGCCCTCAGGGCCGGCTGTGTGTCCACCAGCACCACGTCGTAGCCCCCCACCTCGCGCACCCGCCCAAGCATCCGCGAGTCCGTCTCCTGCACGACGTCGGCCGCACTCGGTCCCTCCGAGCGCTCCATCCACCACGTCGCAGACCCCTGCGGGTCCGAGTCCACCACCAGCACCCGCATCTCTTCCCCAAAGATCCCGGCCAGGTTCACCGCGGTCGTGCTCTTCCCCACGCCGCCCTTGCCGTTCGCCACCGCGATGATGTTCACCGTGGTTGCTCCAGGATGCCCCCTGCTTTAGCAGAGGGGAGTAATGGGAGCCTAGCTTCGCTCGCACTGGATTTAGGCATTTTGAACCCCCTTGTAGTCGGGCATAATCAACACACGGGTAAAGGCACTCTGGGCTAGTCCCGAGCAAACGGCTATGTACCTTGAGAACCGAATGCTCGCGAGGCTCCGGCAAGTAAGCTGTTGCCGGGCAAAGCATTCGCAGTCCGGGTGCGGACGGAAATCCGCACATCTCGCAAGCGAAGCAGGGTCGTCGTCATGCGGCCTATCGTCATCCGCTCCCGGTGTAGTCGTCCGGGAGAGTTGGAATGACAAGCCCGTCACTTTAGTGGATGGGTTCATGACGTGCCCTCCTCCCCGCCGAGTTCGCCTTCGACGACCCTAGCCTAACAGGACTACCGGAGTCTGTCAGGTACAAACTCTGTAAGTCTGCAACTTTCGTCGGCTCGTGGAAGTAGCGTCAGGACGCGCCCGGGCCATTCGCTCAGACCAGGATCCCCGCCGGCGTCGTCGGCCGGTTCGAGACGCTCCACGATGCTTTCGGTGCCTCCGGGCATCCCCTATGATCCTCCGACCGCCCTCGAGACGCTCATACGGGCGTACAGGGCCCTCTCGCGGCAGATTTACGACGCTTCCTCGACCCGCTGTGCGCTCAAACCTTCCGATGTTCGGCGGGGTGCCGCGCGGGCGCTACGGCCGGTAGCGGACGGCTCATGGGCGGTCCAGGTGCAAAGTCGGTCCTCGAACCCTCGGTTGCCAACAGAGTTACAGACTTACGAAGTCATGAACCCATGCTAAAGCGGCGGGCTTGCGGCTAGGCACTTGCGCCTGCCGCGATAGGCACCATGACGGATGCCCTGCTGCGGATGTTGCGCGCAGCGTTCGTATCGGCGTGGGCAACGTGTCCACAGCCTTTGCAGATAAACTCGCTCTGCGTACGCCGGTTCGCCTTATCGCAGTACCCGCACTCGTTGCAGGCTTGCGAGGTGTAGGCCGGATCGACGCAGACGAGGGATATCCCGGCCAGTCGGGCCTTGTACTCTAGGAAGCCCCGAAGCTGTCCGAAAGCCCATTTGCCGTGCCGACCGCGTTGCGATCTCCTAAGCCGCTTACCGGTGCGCTGCCGGATGCCTTTGAGATCTTCGAGGGCTATCCCCCGGTCGGTCTGTTTAGCCTTGCTTACGATGCGTTTGCTGAGTACATGGTTCGTATCGCGCTTGAACCGGCGCTCCTTGCCGGACAGCTTTTTGAGGTGGCGCTTAGCAGATTTAGTGCCCGCAGCTTGCAGCTTGCCGCGTATCCGCTCGTATCGCTTGCGCGACTTTTCTACGCGCTCGGAGGTGTGTGTCTCGCCGTCCGAATCGGAGGCGATGTTAGATACACCGAGATCTACGCCGAGCCAATCCTCCGGCGTACCCGACGGCGGCTCCTCAACCTATACGGTTGCGAGCAGGTACCACTTGCCGGCGCGGTAGACGAGATCGGACTCACCGCGTCGGGAGGCGAGCAACGCACGAGTGCGCTCATCGCAAACAAACCCGATGCGCTGTCGGCCCTCGGTAGTCCAGATCGAAACCTCGCTAGCTTCGCTGTACCAGCGCAAGATGCGATCATCGTAGGCGATAGCCCCGAGCGGCCTAAACGTACGCCTAGTGCGCCTATCGAGCTTGTAGGCATCGGCAACCTTAGCGAGCAGGCGTATCACCACCTGCGCGGTAAGCCCGAAGCGCTCCTTAATGTCGTGGTACGTTGCCTGCTGAAGCCGGTACTTGTTGGCGTACGTGCCCTTATCCCAGGCAACCGCAGATGCGTGATCGCACGCCTCGTTGACGCGGCGCAGCGTCGCAAGCAAAGCCCCGCGCTGGGATCTAGAAGGGAGCAGCTTTACCAGCACTGTAAGTTTCATATTGTCACCATGATGAGGAGTCTACACAACCACGGAGGTTTTCCATGAACTATCGTTTGTGCTGCTCCGAATCCTCCTCTCCGCTAAAGCGGGAGGCTTCCTCGGAGCAAAAGCGGTGACAAAGTATGTGGTAGGGATCTGCGTATTGGGCGGGTTCCGGTGGAGAGGGTTTCACGGGAGATGACCCTTGGATCTACGTCGCAGTATTACCTATAATACCTACAGGGTCTAGTGGTATCACATGAGACATCAGAACCAGGGCAAGAGATAGAGGAATACCGCAAAGAGTACACCTCCTAGTATTATGTGGATTCCCATCCTCTCCTGTTCTATCCACCGGCACCGACGACGACGTGCAGGGCCGCGTCCTGCGAGAGCTCCTGACGTAGTGCATCTTCGAGCGTCGCCTTGAAGCGTGTCTCGATGTACTCCTTGGCGAGGGGTGTGGGCAGCGAGATCGTCAGAGAGTTGGAGCCTAGGGCGACTGCGGTGACAGCCCCGAACCATACCCGGAGGGAAGAGGCGTCTATCTCTTCCTCGGCGTGCTCGAGGACGCGGCTCCAGAGCTCCTCGGCGGCCGGGTCCGACGGTGGGGGAGGGGTGGGCTCGATGGTGTGCGGCTTCGTTTCTCGCTCCTGGGGGGCGTCTGCGATCCGGGAGGTCTCCTGGGTCTCCTGGGCTGGCTCCGGGGGCTCGGGGAGGGCGTAGCCCTTGCGGATGGCGCTGACGAGAAAGCTAGCGCGGTTGCGGATGCCCTCCTGGGTGTCGAGGGCCTCGGCGTAGTGCAGGCACCTTTCGGCGCCGTGGGAGACGACGAGGTCCCTCGCCGTGTCGCCGCGCACCCCCTCGCGCATCAGGCGCTCTATGGCGAACATCTCCTGGGGGGTGCCGGAGAGTTCGAGCGCCTTCTGCCGGCGGGCGAAGGCCTGCGAGATGCGGTAGATCACGCTGGCGTTGCCCTTGTACTCGACCCCCGAGAGAAACCCTTTCTCCTCAAGCTCGGCGTGGGCCTTACCCAGGGCCCGTTTTATCTGCGAGGGGTAGGGGTAGTCGAGCGGGATTTGATCCCTCACGGCGAAGAGGTCCGTTCTCCACGATAGGCCTCCGGCCCTTTGGAGATCTATGAGGCGGTAGAGGCGCTTGCTCAGTGGCATCCTGAGAGCCCAGAAGAAGTCCGCGTCTAGGCCCTTAAGGTACTGCGCCTCGTAGTTACGAATGAAGACCGGATGGAACCTGAGGACGTGACGTTCCTGGGTCGTGCGGGCACGCGTTCCCGTGCCGCCTTTCTTCTTGCGCTGGGCGAAGTGCACGCTCCAGACGTTGAAGGAATCGGCGATCAACTGCTCGTCGGCCGCCGAGTAGAAGGCGTTCGTGCTCTGGACGCCGGTCAGCTGGATCCTCACCAGCGCGTCCCGGATCTCGCGGTAGGCGCCCCCGGAGTCGTCCGACCACCCCAAGACCTTCCTCAGCTCGTAGAGCGAGAAGGCCAGCGCTCCATCCTCGGGCATACCGCCCCGCTGCTCCAAAAGCTGCAGCACCGCCAGGTAGACGTCCTGATCGACCGGGCCGGGCATGCCGTACTCTCCGGAAGGGATGACCTTCCAGGTCTGCCTTAGCGAAACCCCACCTTCTCCCTCGACGACCCTTTCGAAGAGCCTTGCCTTAGAGCCCCTCTGCCGAGCTTTCAGCTCGAAGAGCGGGTACTCCTCTAGGTTCCTCTCGGCACTCACTATCGTCGAGTATTCCGGGAAGAGCGTCAGCTCGACGCGATCGGTCCCCACGGGTAATCCTCCCCGTTCTCCCTGTAGTTGTTGTTTAACAACATAACACTACAAGAGAAACAATAACAAAGGGACCCTCAGAGCAAAGACAAAATGTGCCGTTTTGCAGCATATTCCGCAGAGGCGACTTGTTGGGCACCCCGGTAATATTTGTCGGGCGCCCCGGTAGTACTTGTTGGGCACCCCGGTAATATTTGTTGGGCACCCCGGTAATATTTGTTGGGCACCCCGGTAGTACTTGTTGGGCACCCCGGTAGTACTTGTTGGGCACCCCGGTAGGTTCTCGTAAAGTCGAGCAGGGGTGAACTTCGGCTTGTTTATGCGGATTACCGTCGCGGGTGGCCGACAATCGCACGAAGACGCTTGTTGGGCACCCCGGTAGTACTTGTTGGGCACCCCGGTACGTGACGCCGGAGCCCGTGCGATGCTGCTTTTCTTGGAGAAGGACCCGGTTGAGGGGCG
>DASSCV010000021.1:0-7337 GCA_035697505.1 Rubrobacter sp. | reverse complement strand
GATGGCACTCAGCAGCTGTTCTGGCACCACGAGCTAGAGGAGATAGCCGAAGGAGCCTACTAGGCCGGAAGCGACGCCCAGAGTAGAACGCTCTGAGCGGTCCCTTCCGTAGGAGAAGATAGTGCAACAAGATCAGAGCGTCTCACAGATGACAGAGGAAGTCCTCATGCGCCAGACGAAGGCTCTGGCCAACAGGAGCGGGCACTCCTTCGAAGATGCCAGAAAAGCCGTCACAGATTCCGAAGCCGGTAGGCAGCTCAAGGGTTTGGCAAGCGGTGAGCATCGGCATGAGAAGGCTCAGGCCTGGCAGGCGGGTGTGTTTTGGGATAGGGCTGAGGAGAGATTGATGCACCACTTTGCCTCGGAGGCTCTCTCGCGCTTTGCAGCCGAAAACGATTACTCGTGGCTAGAGAGCTACATGGAGCGGTTGAAAGGCAAGGAGGAGCGAGCGCACTACTACGCGCTCGTGGAGCGCTCTTTGAGTAGATAGAGGAAAGGGAGCACCCAGAGGATGACACCCGAACAAGCAAGCCCCGGTATGCGGGTGAGGGTCATGGACCACCACAGGGTCGCCGAGCGCCGAGGCCTTATGGGTAAAGTCGTGGCTCGTTACGGGGGAGAGCAGTACATAGCGGTAGACGTGCGCCTGGCCGACGGCCAGCATAGGCTGTTCTGGCCGAGAGACCTGGAGGAGATCTCACCCTCGCAGGAGGCTTGGTGGCGCTTCCTGCTCGGTGGGGACGCCTGAGGTTGACGCATGTCCTTATTCACCGGAGTGCGTGGAAGGTGAATTCTGCGAAATTCACGCCTCCTCAATTGCAAGTGAAGCGGACAGGTCACGGTGGGCGTCGGCCTGGGCCAGGAGGTCGTTGGCCTTCTGCTCGACAGTGGCGATCGCGTCGGCGCCGGCCGCGAACCGCAGCGGAGGCTCCTCCTGGCCCGCGAGCCGGACAAGCGCCTCGGCCAGCTTGGCGGGGTCACCGCCCTGCTGGCCGTTCATGCTGTTCCACACAGCGACGGTCTGCTCTGTGCGCTCGGCGTAGTCCTCGATCGAGGGCTCGGAGTAGTTCGTCGACTCCGGCGTGAGCAGCTCGGTGCGGAAGAAGCCGGGCTCGACGAGCATCGTGCGGATGCCGAACGGCGCGACCTCGGGAGTCAGTGACTCGATCCAGCCCTCCACCCCGAACTTCGAGGCGGCATACGCGCTGCAGAACTCTTGGCCCACGATGCCGGCGGTCGAGGAGATCACCACGACGAGGCCGGAGCGCTGGGCACGCATGACGGGAAGTACCGCGCGGGTGACGTTCAGCGGGCCGAACAGGGTTGTCTCGATCTGCGCCCGGAAGTCCTCAGGGCTGATCTCCTCGAAGAACCCGGCGTAGAAGTTGCCCGCGTTGTTGACGAGGACTTCGATCCGGCCGAAGCGCTCGACGGCGGCCTGCACCGCCGCCTCGGCGTCCGCGGGGCTGGTGACGTCCAGCTTGACGACCAGCAGGTCCTCCTGGGCGCCGCCCAGGGCCCGCTCGACGGCCTCGGGGCGACGGCCGGTGGCGACGAGCGCGTTGCCGGCGGCAAGCGCCGCCTTGGCGATGTCCACGCCCATGCCACGGCCGGCGCCGGTAACAAACCAGACCTTCTTGTCGGTATCGGGCATAGCTCTGCTCCTCGTCTTTTTGTCGGCAGGCAGGCCTCGCGCCCTGCCAAAGCTGGAGCTCCGCTCGAGCGAAACTCCAAACGACTTGTACGGATCGGGGTCGATCTTCCCTATCCGAGGCCCATTATAGGGCTCCGGGATCGCAGGGTGTTAGATACGTCGCCGAGGGCGTCGGCCTCGTGCAGCGCCGCATAGGATCGAGTCTACGCGAACTTCGTAGAACTCCGTAATGGCGAAGTTCGGACGATCTAACTCGCCGGCCGTTGGTAGACTCCTCTTATGGGAGAAGAGGGAAGACCCACCGGGATCCACTACGAAGATGCACAAAATGCGGCCAACCACGGCGGGAGCGTGGACTTCGAGGGACGCAAGGTGCGGATAATAGGTTTTAATAGCAAGACGGGCACAGAGGAGGCACCCTCTGCGCAACTCGATCTTGATCTAGGGGATGAGTACCTGGTGCTCCTCGGCTACTTCAGTGCCGGAGAGTTTATGGAAACGAGCCGCGAGCGTCCACTCTCAGATGCAACACAGCCCCCCATAGAGCCAGGACCGCCAGCGAGGTACATCAAAAGTACATCGCAAAAAGGCCGGAGCCCTAAAGCCCCGGCCTGGTCTCTTAACGAAGGAACTGCACTAGCACAATGACCAGCACGAGGAACACCGCTACGACTATCACCGTGGTAAGCGTTTTCCTGCTCACTACACACCACCTCACTCGTAGTCGGCCATTTGGACAACCAGCCTAAAGGCCCGAGCCCAACGAAGCTAGGCCCCCATCCCGATTATCTCACTCTGGACTTCCGATAGCCTCGCAGCCCCAAACTTCTCAGAACTCCGTCAAGGCGAAGGTTGGTTGAGCCCCGGTCCGAGGGTCCAGGAAGCCCCGAAGGGTATAAAGGCTCTAGTCTGCGTCTATTAGGGTCTGGCCCAGGTTGAGGATGGTTGGAGCCCACAGCCCTACGAAGATCGCCGTCTCACGCTTGCCTGAGAAGTACAGCCCTAGCGAGATGAGGATCGAGATCAGGGTTCCGCCCACGTAGATTCCCTTGCCACCATTCATGTTGTCTACCTCCTCGAGAGTGTGTTGGATGTCCTTTACCCGGCGGCTAAGTTTGCTAATCGGGAGAGGAGTGCTTCGCTCCATCTTAGTGGGTAGCACAAGGACCAACTATCAAAGAGCTGTTGGTGAACTTCTCGGAACCCCGTAAAGCGGAAGTCCAACGTCGCAGAATTCACCTTCCACGCACTCGGGTGAATAGACATTTGTTGGAGGCGCCGGGAACTCCAACATCCGGTCGATGCCACCTGGATGCTTTCGCTGATACTAGACGGACTCCTTGAGGGACTTGCCCGCCTTGAATGCCGGAACCTTTCTGGCATCTATCTGCATCCTCTCTCCGGTCTGAGGGTTCTTACCCTCCCTCGCCTTCTGCTCCCTAACGTAGAACTTCCCGAAGCCAGGCAGCTGGACCTCCTCGCCCGCCTTGAGCGCCTCTGTTATGGTTGTCGTGAAAGCTTCCAGGTGTTTTCCGGCTTCGCCCTGTGGCGAGTCGGTGTGCTCGACCATCCGCTCTATGAGCTGCTTTTTGTTCATGGCTGCTCTACTCCTTGCTTAGTGATGTTGACCTCTTTGAGTCCTACCCTTGGCGGGAGTGCGCAAACATGGGAGGCATCGTGGCTCTTTTGTGGAATTCCCGCCCTCTAGTCCTATAGCAATCATCCCGGACCTTGTGAGCATGCAAGCCTTACCGTCTGTGCAGCAACCGTGAAGCAACCCGAGTAAACCTCCTGAAACGCTGGGAACTGCGTCAACGTAGAAATACAACAATTTGCAGGGATTTTGCAAGGTCCAGGAACCTACAGCACACCATCATACTGCCTTCACACGGCAGAAGAGGCTGGTTCGATCCCAGCATCGCCCACTCCCAAAATATTTCGTTTTGCAGGTGAAACGTTGAACGTCGACGAGCGCCTTAAGCGCTGGCTAAACCTTTGTGCAGCAACGCGGAGAAACCTCTACGAACTTGACCCTCGTTTTCTGCGACCTCACGCACACCCCGGCCTTCGAGGTCTTAAGAAGGAGCGTCTGAGCTTAGCGCCACAGTAGCGGCCGGCGGCTGAGTGTGAACTGACCGCAGTCGGGTAAAAACCTACGCATGTCGCCTAACCTCGTTCTCGGCCCGCTCCTGCGCTATTCCGGAGCCAGCGACGCCAGTGTCTGGGTGGAGACTGACGCCTCCTGCGAGGTTGAGGTGTTGGTCGGTGGCTCGTCCCACCGCTCCTACACCTTCTCGGTAGAGGGTCACTACTACGCCCTCGTCAGGATCACGGGCCTTAAGCCTAGCTCGTCCCACGAGTACTCGGTTGCGCTAAACGGCGAGAGGGCGTGGCCAGAGGAGGGCGATCCTTTTCCGCCACCCGTGATCCGGACCATCACCTCAGACGACAAACTGACCCTCGCCTTCGGTTCCTGCCGCGTCTCTGTCCCTCATGAAGAGCCCTACACGCTCAAGAAGACCGAGAACCGGCGTGTACACGGGCGGGATGCCCTCTACGCCCTCGCCCTCAGGATGCAACGCGAGCCGGAAGGGGAGTGGCCCGACGCCTTGTTGCTCCTAGGGGACCAAGTCTACGCTGACGAGGTCTCCTCGGGCACCCAAGACTTTATCCGCTCGCGACGCGACCCGAACGAGCCTCCGGGTGAAGAAGTGGCTGACTTCGAGGAGTACACGCGCCTGTACTGGGACTCCTGGAGGAACCCCGTCATCAGGTGGCTCCTCTCGACCGTGCCGACGGCGATGATCTTCGACGACCACGACGTCAACGACGACTGGAACACTTCGGAAGCCTGGGTACGCAAGATGCGCTCCAAGCCGTGGTGGGAGGAGCGGATTGTCGGGGCGTTCATGTCGTACTGGGTCTACCAGCACATCGGCAACCTCTCCCCGAAGGAGCTAGAACAGGACGGTCTCTTCAGACGGATGCGGGAGGCAAAGGACGCGACCCGATTGCTGCGCGAGTTCGCCTACAGGGCCGATCGGGAGACCGGTTCGAGCCGCTGGAGCTTTTACCGTGACTTCGGAAACACCCGCCTCATCGTCATGGATTCGCGCGCCGGGCGTGTGCTAGAAGAAGAGCACCGTTCCATGCTCGACGATGACGAGTGGTCCTGGATTGAGGAGAAGGCGACCGGAGACTTCGACCACCTCCTCTTCGCCACCTCCCTCCCGTTATTACTCGGACCCGGTCTGCACCACCTCGAAGCTGCAAGCGAGGCCATCTGCCGAGGCGTCTGGGGTCGCTCAGCGGCGAGGCTCGGCGAGTTCATCCGCCAGCTCGTGGACCTAGAGCACTGGTCCGCCTTCCACGACTCCTTCGAGGGACTCGCGGCTCTTCTGAGGGCTGTGGCTTCCGGCGAACGCTCGAACGGGAAGCCTCCGGCCTCCGTCGTCGTCCTCTCCGGTGACGTCCACCACGGCTACCTGGCAGCTCTCGACTTCGGAGACGGGGCCGACGTGAAGAGTCCCGTCTACCAGGCAGTGGGTTCGCCCTTGCGGAACCTTCTAGGTCTCCCCGAACGGCTCGCGATGCGCTTCTGCTGGTCCTGGCTGGGTGAGCGAGTCGGGAAGACCTTCGCCCGCTCCGCCGGCATCGAGGAGTCACCTCTCCGCTGGCACCTGATGCACGAAAAACCGTGGTTCGAGAACCACATTTCTACCATCGAACTTCGCGGTCGGTACGCTGTGCTGAAAGTGGAAAAGCCCACCCCGGAGCACACCCGGGAGCCGCGTCTGCGCCCGATCCTTGAGCGCCGCCTCTCTTGAGATGCTCGTCCCCATAGTAGCCGGCTACAGGCCTGGGAATGGCGGCACGAGCCCGGGAGAACGCACGGGCGGACGGGATTGTACACTGGGTCTTCATCTCCGCCTGCCTTGGCCTAGACGACCCTCACTTCACCTCTTCGACGTCGATGACCAAAATCTTATCCATCTCGCAGGAGTTTGGGATGTCGGCGCGGGTCGCCTGGAAGCCACGAGTTCGAGTCTCGTCGACTTTTCCCCGGTTTGGTGCTTCTGAGTTCAGGTGTCGAGACTTCTTGAGTCAACGGTTCTTCTTCTTTCTCCGCGCTTTCGGGCCTCTTACCCGTTTCTCTTTCGTCTGTGCTTTTGGGCCCTTAACTCTCTTTGCTCGTAGATCGTTGTTCCACACGGGCCGTGTGCCACCCGACACTGTCTCGTCCGTATCCGAGAACCCGCCTGATCGAGCGTCCCCCACATTCACTCTTGCGTTCATCTTTAAGTTCTCGCCTACAAGTTTTGAGAGGCGGCTTATGTCCTTCCCCAAGAGTTCCGAGATGCGAGACATGTCCACACCCAGGAGTTTGGCGAGACGGGCTATCTCCTCGCCCCGTAGCTGAAAGCTGCCTTCGTTGGACCCGTCGGAGCGGTTGCTAGAGAGGTCGGTTAGCTTGCTTAAGAGGTCGGAGAGGTCCACAGGTGGCGCCGCGCTCTCCCGTTCGGTTCTTCGACCGGCCCTTGCGCGTGGCCTGCCGGAACTTTCTCTGGAAGAGGTGCTGCGCCTCTTATCGTACTCACGTCTCTTCTTAGGGTCTGACAGAACTTCGTATGCTCGTTGGATCTCTTTAAACTGTTTCTCACTGGAGGGGTCACCGGAGTTCGTATCTGGGTGGTACTTGCGGACCAACCTCCTGTGCGCTTTGCGGATATCGTCCTGGCTAGCTTCTCTTGGTAGTCCGAGCAGCTTATAAAGATCCGTGGTGGTCTGCACCCCTTTAACCCGCCTTGTGTAATCAGCTTGCGTTACGTGACCATGATACGCGATATGGAAGAATCGTCGTACCTGCGTAGTTGTGAGCAGCGCAGTGCAATTCACGCCGTTGTGACTCTAAAACCGGCGGCCACTCGCCTCTAGCATTCTTCCGGTCTTGTGCAGCAACCGTGCAGCAACCCGGGTAAATCTCCTGAAATGCTGAGAAATGCACCAACGCAGAAATCAACTCGTTTGCAGGTATTTTGCAAGCTTGGGAAACGTCCAGCAAACTATCGTACTGCCTTCACACGGCAGAGGACGCTGGTTCGATCCCAGCATCGCTCACTGTGAAAAGTAGCGTTTTGCAGGGAAAACGCCAACCTGGGGTTTGGGCTAGAACCTCTTGCTGGCCTTATCTACAACAGTAGTACACCAACCCGCCCGAACAACGTCATAGGAGCACGAAGTGGGCCACTGATGAATCCATGAATTTTTCCGCGTGCGGCAAGATCTGACGAAGGGAAGGTTGACCGAAAATGCAACAATCATTATATTAATCTTGTGCCGAAGAGAGGGAAAGGGTCCTTGGGACGAGAGGGGAAGCAATGAGCTTTTCGCATGGGTTACGCAGGGTCGTCAGTATAGTTGTTGCTGCCTGTTTCTTGATTCTGCTCACCTCTGTGGCAGGAGCCGCTCCTGGTCCGGATGGGCCAACCCGCCCTACCACGGATCTCCTCAACCAGAAACGCTACGTTGCCGCCGGGGATAGAGCTTACGTCATAGGTTCTGAGGACGGGCGTTTCCCGCCCATGGGCTGGCACATCCGCGGCGAGATGGGAGGGGTGTGGGCCCACCCCATAAAGCTGCTCGACGGCTACTGGTTCGCGCTCGACGACCAGTGGATCCCGCA
>DASSCV010000020.1:0-6635 GCA_035697505.1 Rubrobacter sp. | reverse complement strand
TCCCCCAGGAAGGACCGCTTTCGTTCGCGTTGTTGTTGGTGGCTTGGGTCTTACCCCCTCCGAAGGCGTTGATAGTGTAGATGTCGCTCTCGGCATTGCCTTTGGACACCGTGTAGACGATCTTCTTGCCGTCGGGCGAGTAGGAAGGAGATGTATCGTACATGTTGTTGTGGGTGAGTTGGGTCTTAGCACCTCCACCGGCCCTGATCTTGTAGATGTCGCTCTCGGCATTATTGCGCTCCAAGCCTGCCAAGCCTGCGTAGACGATCTTTTGGCCGTCGGGCGAATAGTCAGGAGCAAACTCGTCGTTGTTGTTGTGGGTGAGTTGGGTCTTACCATCCCCGCCTATGTTGATGGTGTAGAGCTCCGTGTCCGGGTGGGGGTTTGCTGCTGTCTTATGGTAGTCCCAATAGACGATCTTTTGGCCGTCGGGCGAGTAGGAAGGCTGTCCGCCGTTCGTAACTTTGGTCTTACCACCCCCGCCTACGTAGATAGTGTAGATCTCCGTGTCCCCGGTGGCGTTGCTGTACAACATGTAGACGATCTTTTTGCCGTCGGGCGAGTAGGAAGGAGTGGCTTCGTCCGTGTTGTTGTGGGTGAGTTGGGTCTTACCTCTTCCACCGACTTTGATCGTGCAGATCTCGGCGTCGTTTCTATCGAACTCCACGTAGACGATCCTCTTGGCGCTGGGCGAGTAGGAAGGTGTGACGTCGTCCCTATTGTTGTTGGTTACCTGGAACTTATCCCCGCCGCTGGAGTTGATGGTGTAGATCTCGTAGTCGTTCCCGTCGTAGGCCGAATAGGCTATCCTGCCATTCTTGCCCGGAAAGGTAGCCTCCGCCTTCTCTGAGACCGCCGATAAGGCCACCGCACAGGCCATCAACACCACAGACGCTAAGGTGCCTAGCAGCGCCGGTGGATGGAGCGTCCGTCTTGCCATATGTATCTCCCCCTCCTCGTTACGTAGCGCGATATGAGTATAACTAAAAGAACGGGGTGGGCCATCTGCGCAGTCCATACGCTCTTCCGAGAATGTCTAACGCACGAACTTCGAAGAACTCCGTCACGGCGAAGTTCGCACAATTACCTTCAACGCACTAGGGTGCATAACGGACATTTTACGGAGGAACGACCTCCATGACTGGATCGGGGCTTTAGCCTAGCAGTTGGATTCGCCCCCGTAGAACTCTCTGAGCAGAGGTGCGGTTATCTTCTCGACGCTCCTTGCCTGATGGGCAGTGAGGTCCTCCCTCCATCCGCCTGGCTTGGCCTTGCGGTGGAATTTGCCCCGCCCTTTCTTCTCCTCGGAGATGTTCTCCCAGGCGTGCTTCTTCACCACTTGCGCCAGTTCGTCCTCGCCCGCCGGTATCCCCAGTGCAGAGTAGATGCCCCTCATGGTCCTGAGGGTGTCCGCCCTCAGGTCCTCATAGCGGACCATTACCTTAGGACCTTCGTGGGCTTCGTAGGCTCTCTTGGCTGCCCCGACGTTCCTCATGTACCGCTTTGCTTGGCCTTCGATGAAGGAATCGGGGTTTCGGCTGGCTCTGTCGCTCACGGTTCCTTCGGATTTGCGCCACTCGTAAGCCTGTCCGCCCGGGCTGTGCCTGTCCAAGGCGGAGGCTGCTACGTCCCTGGGGTCCCTGATGAGCAACACGAGGGTGCTTCGCGGGAAGGCCGCAGCCAGGTACGGCGCGCCGACTGAGCCGTTCGGCTCCTTGACGACTATCCAGTCTCCTTCCTCGGTGCCGGGAAATCTGGAGTCGGCAACCCGCGAGACGAAGAGGCGTATCCCTTCGAGCCACGCTTGCCTGTGCGCGTCGGCCATCACGAAATTCTTGCTCCGAAGACTTTTCGGACGCGCGTCCGAGTGGAAATCCCCGAAGAGTTTGCCCACGAGGGGCTCGTTCCACAACCTTCCTCCCGCCATGTCCCCCATCATGGAGGCAAGCCACGTGCTACCGCTGCGCCCTGTTCCGAAAATCCACACGAGCCGGTCCGCTCTGAGTTCGTCCATGTCCTGCATTGTGGCCGATGAGGCCGGGTATGGCAAAGTCCCGAAAGGGTGCCTCCGTCTGTTTACCTTCTAAGCACTTCGGTGAATAAGCGTAGATAATGCATCTGTCTGGATGGTATCGGAGGTGGACGGAAGCCGTTCCTATGGCGGAGAAACCTAGACAACAAAATAGAGACGCTCCTAACAACGAGGACAAGCCCTCCTCGTTGCCGCCCGATGGGGTTCGCCAGGGTGCCGTGAGCAGAGTAGCATCGGAAGCGCTGAGAAGAACCGGGACTTTTAGACTCATACTTGCAGTCGTTTCCTGGCTTTTCGTCCTGATCCCCGCTGCGCTGCCTTACCTCTACGTCCGCGCGTTCGGCGTCAACGTCGTCTTCGCCGACGCCTGGGACATGGTCCTCGTCTTCCGCAAGTTCTCCAGCGGTAGGCTCACCTTCGCGGACTTCTACGCCCAACACAACGAGCACAGGATGTTCTTCCCCAAAGGGGCCGAGCTGTTGCTGGGACTCCTGACGAGGTACAACAACGTGGCCGAGATGTATGTGGTAGTGAGTTGCTTTCTTATCACGGCGGCCGTGCTCTTGGTGGCTTTCCGCAGGGAGATTGGGTTACCGCTCATCTTCTTCGTCCCTGTGGCGCTCCTCATCTTCAGCTTCAGGCAATACGAGAACATGCTGTGGGGATTCCAAATAAGCTTCGCCTTCACCCAAACGTTCGGTGTGCTCGCGCTTTACTTGCTCTCCTCCTCCAGCCGCAGCAACTTCGGAGCGTATGCCTTCGCCGCCCTAGGGAGCGCTACCATAGCTTCGTTCTCGACCGCACAGGGGCTTTTAGTGTGGCCTGCAGGGCTCCTAGGGCTGCTCCTCGGGTCGGTCGCAGGGCCGGGAAAGAAGGTTCTCGTCGGCCTCTGGGGGATCGTCGGCGTTGCGGAATGGGTCGCCTACTTCGTTGATTACCACACGCCGCGAGGCCACCCGCCCCTACTCGACGCCCTGGGCCATATCGGGACGGCGCCGGAGTATTTCCTGACCCTTCTGGGGAGCGCGCTGTTTTGGCAGCCGGAGCACGCCTATGCGGGCGGTCTGGTGATAGGTTGTCTCGCCTTGGCGATGTTTCTCGCTACGTACGGCAGAGGAGCGCTACGCGAGCACCCGTTCTGGATATCCCTCCTTTTCTACTCCTTGTTCATCCTGGCCACCATCACGCTCGGGCGCTCGGGGATGTTCGGGGTTTGGCAGGCGGCCATCTCCAGGTATACGACCTTCTCCATTCTTGCGGTGGCGAGCGTCTACGCGATGCTGGCAAAGATGGTATTCGCAACAAGAGCCAGCATCCTTAGAACCGTGCTACTCATCGCCTTATTCGGGACAATACTTCTGAGCGCCGGCATTTCCTACCGGAACGGGATCGAGGTGGGTAGGGCACAAGAGGCGTCCAGGGAAAGGGCAGCGCATGTTCTGGAAACCTACAGATCTCAGCCCGACGCGCGCTTGGCAGCAACCCTCTATCCTCGAGCCGAGACGGTGAGAAGACGCGCCCCCCTGCTGGAAAGGCTCGGCTACAATGTGTTCTCCGAACAGTCGCCGCCCGATCCAAGCGTACTTCACAACGATTGAACCGACACGCGTTATCCGCGATGGTGGGATGAAGCGTTTGCAGCTTGGTTTAGGATCATATTTGGGCGATATTTTTGGTCACCGCTTTAGAGGACCGGGGCCATGCAAGGTGCGAACTTCTTAGAATTCCGTAAAGCGGAAGTCCAACTTCTGAGAATTCACTTTCGAGGCACTTCGGTGAGTAGAGAGGATAAGAACTGGGGCGTTGTGCCGTCCGGAGCCCTCTGATCCCGTCGCCTACCCGCCCGTCTCTCCGTGCACGCGTCGGTAGCACGCGCCGCCACCAGGGACAGGTTGGTCATTCAACTAGATAGGTGCACTAGATAAATGGACACTGGTGGGATTGGCATCCCTATCAGCATGCGGCAGATGAACGGTAGCCTGTTCAATCATTCTGTGCACCTATCTAGTTGCGTTTTCCAACCCCTCGTGGGAGTTACCCAGGTACCTAGCCGCCACGACGGTGAAGGTGGGAACCGGCGCGTAGACCGTGCCCACGCCGCCCACAAGCGCCAGAGCCGCCAACGTTGAGGCCATCGCCGCTACAGACACCGCTCACCCATACAGCTAAGATCCATCATCGCCGGCACATGATCGCCTACGAGATGCTACTGTTCAGGGCCGGTGGGGCTCGCCCACGACTTCCTTGACATGACAGAAGCAGGGTGACATCCTAGGCTGGCGACGTTCGATCGGTCGAAAGCAAGCTCCACGAAGAATTGTTTTATGTATCGGGTGTACGGCGAGGTGTCCAATGACGATGCCCAACTTCCTCATAGTAGGCGCGCAAAAGGCTGGAACGACCTCACTTCACTACTACCTGAAACAGCACCCGCAGATCTACATGAGCCCCCGCAAGGAGCCGCACTTCTTCGAGGGCATGCACTGGGACTTCTACAGGCCAGGGCGCATGATGCTCCCGGTCACCGACCTTGCGGACTACCAGGGGCTGTTCGAAGGGGTCACGGACGAAAAGGCCATCGGCGAGACCTCAGCCTCGTACCTCTACAGCCCGAAGGCCCCCACCCTCATAAAACGCTCCATCCCCGACGCCAGGCTGATCGCCATCTTACGCAACCCGGCGGACAGGGCGTACTCCAACTTTCTGCACTGCGTCCGGGGCGGGCGCGAGTCGTTCGTCGACTTTGCCGAAGCACTTCGGGTGGAGGAAGAGCGCATCAAAGGTAACTGGGGCCCCCTTTGGCACTATAAGCAGAAGGGCTTCTACTACGCTCAGGTAAAACGGTACCTCGACACGTTCGGTCGGGACCTGTTCAGGGTCTGGCTCTACGAGGATCTGAGAACCCAACCCCTAGATGTGCTGCGGGATATAATGGAGTTCCTGGAGGTGGACGACACGTTCGTCCCGGATATGTCCATCGAGCACAACACCTCGGCTTTGCCGAGGAACAAGACCTTCTATAGGGCGGCCAAAAAATTGGCCGCCCGGAACTCGGTCCTCAAGCTCGCGATCCTCGAGCGGTGTCTCCCTGCCGGGCCGCGCCGGTACGTAAAGCGCCGGATCTTCGTCCAACCCCCGCCGTTTCCGGCGGAGATTCGGGAGCAATTGCTCGCCTCCTACACAGAAGATATCCTGAAGCTCCAGGACCTTATCGGTAGGGATCTTTCACCTTGGTTGGAGGGCGCACGGGGGTAAGCGTCAGCAGCGGGCCCTAGCCACTCGCGCTAGCGCAGGTGGCGAGAAGGGCCAGATCTCCAGGTTGCGTATGGTGTTACGCACATCTGTCGTCAGGTTGAGCGTACTCACTATTTCGGAGGTGACGTAGACTGAGCTCGTTCCATGCCGTTCTTTGGTCGATAGCAGCGTAGAAGACTTCGTGGGGCCGGCATCCTAGAGTACGCGGCCCTCCATATGCCTTAAGCTCTCGTAGACGGCTTCGGCCCTGGCGATGAGCTTCCTTACCTCCGGTGCTTCCAGCTCCTCTTTTAGTGCGTCTTTCAGCCCTGCTTTGACAGCCGAGGGGTGAGTTATCACCTTCTCGTCCAGCCTGCCGCCGCGCCTGGCGCGGTGCACCTCATCTATATGGTCGAAGACGCTCTTGACGTTCTCTTCGGAGTGAACGAAGGTCGAGAACTCGGTGCCGAATTTGGCATTGACCCGCTCCAGGACCGTGCCGTAATCTCGGGTCACCTCCTCGAAGAATCCCACGACGAGGGCGTCGCGGTACTCGGCGGCCTTCTCGTAGAAAGAGATGTAGTGCTTCAGAGCCTGTCGGATCGAGACCCCGGGGTCCCTTATAACCGAGGACAGCACGGCGTCCGCAGGCTTCCTAGCCAGCAAGAGGGTCGGTATACCCCACTGGGCTGCGCGTATCACCTGCGCCGGCATGTGGAGGTGGTGGGCGACCCTGACGCTCTCTCGCTGTGCCTGTTGGAAGGCGACCACGGCGAACGTGTTGCCCGAGCGTGGAAACCCCACTATGACGATCTGGGTCCTCCGATCCACTAGCAGGTCCCGGTAGCCCGGCCTCAGCCTGTAGAAGTTGTAGAACAGGAACGGGTGTCTCCCGACGTAGCGCCGCGCCCATTGCTTTGCGTCGCCCTTTGTCAATCTTAGAACCTCCAACCGGCTACT
This sequence comes from Rubrobacter sp., assembly GCA_035697505.1. Classification (GTDB taxonomy): domain Bacteria; phylum Actinomycetota; class Rubrobacteria; order Rubrobacterales; family Rubrobacteraceae; genus Rubrobacter_D. The sequence goes on along the minus strand of DASSCV010000020.1, from coordinate 409 downwards.
TGTGTACGTGGATGCGCTTCCACGCCGGGAGCTTTTGGAGCTTCTGCCTGAGGAATTACTTAGGACACCTATCCATAGCATCGTGTAGATAACCCTCCGCGTGCGCCCGAGCTGGTCGAGCACCAAGGTCTCGGCGATGAATCGTACCACCATCTCAGAGGCTCCGCCAATAGGTGGGTAGCGTATGTATCAAGGAACCGTGGGAAGGCTGTTGAAACATTCCGAGTGCTGCCAAGTACGCAAAGTAGTCAGCCTATTGGCGGAAGGTCTTAGGCAGTCTCAAAGAGCCGACCAACGGCCGCAGTGAGATTACGCTGAGAACCAGAGGGTATGCGCCGAACTCAGGAGTTGAAAGCCTTCGCGCTAGCAACCTGCTGGTGACGAGCCCAATCACGGCTCCTCCAAGCCT
>DASSCV010000019.1:0-8769 GCA_035697505.1 Rubrobacter sp. | reverse complement strand
CGAGGTGGACGGACTCTCCAGGGAAGGGGATCGGTTCATAATTACATCCGGCAACCGCCGTTTCGAAGCGAAACACGTGGTTGTCGCGACAGGCGCCCACCAGGTACCGAAGATCCCCGCCTTCGCCGACGAGCTCCTTTCGAGCATCATGCAGCTCCATTCGAGCCAGTACCGCCACCCATCTCAACTCCAGGAGGGCGCCGTTCTGGTGGTTGGCGCTGGCAACTCTGGAGCGGAGATCGCTTTCGAGGTGTCCCGAACGCATCCCACATACCAGTCGGGCAAACCCTCGGGACAGCTCCCTGTCCGTCACGGACCCGCTGCGGCGCGGTTCGTCCTCCCCGTGGTGCGGTTCGTCGGCAATCACGTGCTGACATTGAGAACGCCTATCGGGCGGAAGGCTCGACCCAAGTTTATCTCCCATAGCGCGCCGCTCGTCCGCGTCAAGCTGAAGGATCTCACCGCCGCCGGCGTCGAACAGGTCCCGAGGACCGTCGGCATGGATGATGGCCGCCCGGCGCTCGAGGACGGACGTGTCCTTGATGTGTCGAGCGTGATCTGGTGCACGGGATTCAGGGAGGAGTTCCCCTGGATCGACCTCCCGATCTTCGATGAAAACGAACGTCCCTTGCACGAACGCGGCGTCGTAGTTGGAGAGCCTGGCCTGTACTTCGTGGGAATGCCTTTCCAGTATGCCGCGACATCCGATGTCCTCCCCGGCGTCGGAAGGGACGCGGAGTACATCGCGAAGCACATCGCGAGGAACCCTACCCCGCGCGGACCGAACGACCGATCGCTGGTCCTCGCGCCGGCCGGAGCATAAGGTGCCAGGCGCTCCGTGACGACCCGTCAGGTGCTGGTACCTCGTAGTCGAAGGATCGAACGAAAGGAAGCACGGATGACGTTCACGATAGATAAGGTCAACCTGAGCATACCTCCCGCGCAAGTGGCTCTTGGGAAAGCCATCCCCATCCTGTCCGATCTGGTGAACGATACGCACTTCCTGGCCTCGCACGTCCTGCCCCTCGTGGAGGAATCGGCTGAAGATTGGTATGTAGCCTACCGCCACGACGATCCCGAGCACTCCTACTCTGTGCAGGTCTTCGTCTGGCCTCCGGGTTCTGCGACCAGGATCCACGACCATTCTTCATGGGGAGCCTTCTGTTGCGTTGTGGGATCCGTCCTCGAAGAACGCTACGAGCGCCTCGATGACGGCTCTCTACCCGATCATGCCCGCTTGAACAAGCTCTGGAAGCTCGAGTGGAGCAGGGAAGATGGGATCTCGACCGTGCTGCCAGGAGACGAGGGCATCCACAGGGTCGGTAACCCGACCGAAGAACCAGCCATCTCTGTGCACCTTTATGGTCCTCGGCTCGGGGAGATCGACGGGCGGGACTACGACCCTTCTGAAAACTACGTCTGTGACCGGCCGCAAGAACGATGGGGTCAGAACACGTAAACAGTCGGGGGAGACTTCGCGGCCAAGTAAAGGTCCACCCCGCCGATCCTGGCTCTCTACTCCAGGATACGCCGTATCGCTACTCGCACCCGTTGCCACAAGGTGGGTTCCGCTGCAATCACGTCGGGGCTTGGCTTTACCCCCTCCACGAAGCCTGCCGCCACTAGTCCAACCACCGCCTCCACTACGGCATGCGACCCGGATGCTTCGTACGTAGTCACGTACTCCGATGTGAGATCCCGCAAGGTGTGCTCCCCGTCGAGGCGCTGCCACACGAACCAGCCGGCGGGGGAGAGGCGATGGTTGGTATCGCGCCTGGCGTCCTTGAGGGTCGTGATGGTCTCTCCGGTAATAGTGGTGCGATGGTGCACTTCTATCCCGCGTACCCGGCGCGGGCGATCGCGCATTCGCACGAGCTCGAGCATACGCTCGCGCGTCTGCCGATCCTCGCCAAGGACCTCCAGGAGATCGGTCCGACGTAGCGCGAGCAGTGTGCAAGGCTCGATGGCTCTCACCGTGGCGTTGCGTGGTCCGTCGGTAAGCAGGGCTGCCTCCCCGAAGAGGGAGCCGGGATCTAAAGTTGCCAGAATGCGTTCGTCGCCCTCGGCTCCACTCGTGAGCACCTCAACACGACCGCTTCGGAGCACGTAGCACTCTTCGCCGGCTTCGCCCTGGCGGATGATGGTCTCCCCAGAGGGGATCTCCAGACGCTCGAGCCGGGTTGCGAGGCGCCGCAACCGCTCGCCGTCCAGCGTGGAGAAGGGACTTGCCTGCTTGAGCAACTTCGTTACCAACAGGTCATCTGCCAGCTTCTCGAAGGCTGAGCGGCCTTCTGGATGTGCGTCGAGTGCCAGGCGGCAGGCTGTTGTGCGCAGGCTTAGCAGGAGCAGGGGTTCGACGGCAGTAATCGTGGCCTGCCGACTGCTTCCGGCCTCGAGTAGAGATAGCTCGCCGAACAGCTCCCCAGGCCCTAACGTTGCCAGAGGAACGATGCCTGATGGCCCGATCGTCGATGCCTCGGCCCGACCTTCCACGATCAAATAGAGCCGGTCGTCGGTGTCACCCTCTACCACTACCTTATCGGCAGACCGGAAGCGCTCCTCCGTTAGCCGTGAAGCCAGGTCTTCCAGCACCGGATCGGGCAGGTGGGAGAAAGCCGGTACGCCTGCAAGGAGTTCCAGGCGCCTTCCAGGTGAGACGGTCCGATCCTCCGGTCCCGGTTCCTTCACGGCGGCCACAAACCCTTTCCGAGCTTCCGACGTTTTCTTACCAGAGATCATTTAACACTAGCCCGCGCTCGGATCAAGACGGAGCGGGTCGTGCCAGGCATGCAGAAGTAGGTTGCAAAGGCCGTGGAGTAAGCGCAGTGGTGGATTGCGGTGTTAACGGGCCTGACCGAAGTCGCAAAGATATCTCGTAACCGGCTGGCTAATCCGCGTTGCTCCGCTGAGTCTGGGTTCACGGGGCTCGGTACAGATCCGTCCACGGCTTGCCAGGCGAACCGAGGAAGAAGCGCATGATCTCGAGCAGCATCGCCGCCGGACGTTCCGCCCACGAGAGACCCGGCTGCGGTGGTCGTCCGAGAAGATAAAAGGAGATCTGGAGGTGTCTCCACAGTATTCTGGCCTCCGCCGTCTCGTCTTGCGGAAGTGGAGCCACCTCCCGATATCCCTCCAGCATGAAAGGGACCGCCCTGAGCGGTATGCCTGCGAAGTCGTAGGCTGGATCCCCCCAACCGCACGCTCCCCAGTCGATCAGGGCAAGATATGTTGGCGAATCGGGACGGACCATCACGTTGGTCGTCTGCAAGTCTCCATGACGGAAACGCCTTGGTAGCGGGGCGAGCGCGAAAGGCGCCAGAAGCTCCAACCACCCCGAAAGCCAGCTGGCCTCCTCGGCGGTGAAGTGTCCAGCTGATGCCAACTCCTCCGGCATCGGGTCAGGGAGCGGCTCGCACTCGAGACCCGCTACCGGTCCGTACTCGCCCACTCCTTCGTGTAGTCTGGCGAGGTCGCGGCCCACTTGGTGCCAGACCCTGGGGGTATCCTCGGGACCGAAGTCAAGCATACCAAGCGTCTCTCCATGCACCCGCTCGTAGATCGCATAGGGCACCGGAAGGAGATCCAGGGAGTCGTCGAACGCTATGAGCGCCGGCGTCCTTACCCCTGCCGCGCGGGCGGCGGGTACAGCGACTGACTCCTTGCGGATGGCGGCGACGAACGGAGGGGCGTCCCTGGGAATACGAAGGATGTACTCGCTTCCGACCAGATAGATGGCGTTGAAGATGCCGACGTCTTCCAATGGCGAAATCTCCCCGGCGCGCAGGTTGTGACGCTCGCCGATCGCCTCCAGGGTATCGGCCGACATCGGCGGGAAATCCGGTAGTTGCAAAGTAGATGCCTCTCGTGTCCGGGTTCAGAGAGTGCAGAATATACATGAGGTTGGCAGCAAGCTTCCGTAGGCGGCATCATTATCTACCTGGTTCGTATGTTGGCCATACTCGAGGAACGAACAATGAAAATCGGTTCGATCGTTATACGTTGTTACGAGTTCGACAGGATGCTGGCGTTCTGGCAGGAAGCACTCCATTACGTTCCCAGAGAGCCTGTTGATGACGGCTGGGTTGTACTTTGTTATCCCGGGGGCGGAGGGCCCAACATGTCCCTGGAGAAGGTTCCTGAGCCTTTCGAGCCCATCGGAAAAACGAGCAGAGTGCACCTGGATCTCTACACCAACGACCAGGAGGGAGAAGTGGAGAGGCTGATCGAGATCGGGGCGACCCGGTACCCGCGCAGATACAGTCCGGACGAAGATTTCGTCGTGTTGGAAGATCCCGACGGCAACCGCTTCTGTGTCGTGCAGGTCACAAGCGAGAACTGAACGATCCTCCCGGCAAACCAGACCGTAGTGGACGCCTGGGCAATACCTGTACAGCCCGTGGTGAGGGTGCTGAGTCGCGTACGCGTTGCGTACCCAGAGCCATCACCATGCTCTGAAGGAGTTGGCCCGAAGTACATCTGAGAGGACGCTACCGACTGCTGCGGGAGGTTGTCCAGCGGTAGGTGACGTAGAAGCCCAGCGCTACCCCGAGTAGAAGAACTAGCAAGAGGGGAGCGCGTCCTGACCAACCCTGCGCCGAGCCCCAACTTTCACCGAAGAAGTACCCTACCAGGACGACCGCCGTAGCCCACACCGCCCCACCGAGGACGCTGTAGATGAAGAACGTCCCCCAGTGCATGCGGCTCATGCCTGCTACCAGCGCTTCCAGCAGGCGGGAAACCGAGAAGAAACGGGCAGCGAAGACCGCCTTGCCGCCGTGGCGCGCGAAGAGCCCTTCGAGTCGCTCCAGGCGCTCTGGGGTGAGCTTTACATACCGCCCCCACTTCAAGACGAACGGTCGTCCCGCTTTGTGGCCGATCCAGTAACCGATCTGGTTCCCGATGATAGCCCCGAGGATGCCAAACAGTATGGCGTCTCTTAGGTTCAGGTGACCCTGCTGAACCAGTACACCGGCTGCCAGGAGGATGGCCGCGCTGGGGAAAGGGATGCCCGTGGTCCCGAGCATCACGCCAAAGAAGACGATCAGGTACCCGTAGTTCTCGATCAGGGGATAGACTTTTTCCATGGCAGACGAAGTATACGGACCCCTGCCGCCTCTGGAGCGTCGACAGCGATTTCGGGTGGGTGTTGAATGTTATGCGCCTCGACCACAGGCGGTTGGGCCTGATTATAGGGGTGAGACAGTGTCGTTTGACCTTCTGATCAAAGGAGCCCTGGTCTTCCCCGTGGATCGCCCGCATCCCCGTCTTTACGGCACAGTGGCTCGTGTGCTAGGGAGATACGCCCTGAAGGAGCGGTTGATCCCCGTAGAAGAAGCCGTGGCGCGGCTGACTGCCCGAGTAGCCGATCGCATCGGCCTGACCGATCGCGGACGGATCAGAGAGGGGCTGCGCGCCGACGTCGTGCTGCTCGATCCCGCACGCTTCATCGACACCGCCACCTACAACGATCCCAAGCGCATCCCCGATGGTATCAGGCGGGTGTTGGTGGGCGGTCGAACGGTTTGGGCAGACGGCGCATCGACCGGTGTGCTGCCAGGTAACGTCCTGCGCGAGCCGCTACCCGGACGCTAAGAAAGACCATGCCGATGATCTAGTGGGTGGTAGCGTTATCGCCGGCCTATCAGTACAAATGGTGCCCAATAATAAGGGTGTGGGAATCTATCTTTGAGCGCGAGCTGGGCGTTGCGCAAGGCTGTCGCCCTTCCGACCCCTTGGCTCAGGTGTTCGTACCAGTTCTCCATTAGCTCCGCCGTCGTCTCGTCCTGCACGAGCCACAAGCTGGCCACGAGCGTCGTCGCACCAGCCCCGAGAAACGCCCGTGTCAGGCCCATGAGTTCATCGCCAGCGTAGATCTCGTTGCGCCCCGACTCGCAGGCACTCAAGGTGACGAGGGCGCCTTCAAGATCAAGCCGTATGACGTCGCTGGCCGCCAGCCAACCATCGCCTACTTTCAACGATGAGAACATTGGGTTGTCCACCCGAAACATGCCGTGGCATGCCAGATGCAAGACGCCGCAACCAGGCACCTTCAAACGCAGCGCCTCCACAGTGGCCTGCTGGTCACTCAGCAGCTCGGCGGCAGGGAGGTGCTTGACGACGGCTTGCGTCTCCTCTGCCACGGCCGGTATCGAGGGGTCGGCCACGCCAAGCACAAGGGCCTTATCGAATCCTCGCGGGATTCGCCCCTGGCAGAGCGAGTAAACCTTCGCACTCGGGGCGTAGGAGACTTCGAACCGCTCCAGAAGATACGATCCGCCATCGAATAGAGCGTGGAACGGCACCCGATGCAGCAGACCGTGGGGCACGATGACGAGTTTGCGCGACGCTTCGGTTCTGTCAGAGGTCCGGTCCACGGTTTCCTCGAGGAGCGGCTCTAGCGGCTCTATTAGCTCCTGGTATAGCGAAGTCAACACCCGTTGCGTCGACCGCTCGAGCAACGCCATGTGCCGCTCTGCGAACTCCCTACCCGTACCCAACCGATCCCACTGCACGTCGAGTTGCTGCAAGAGACGCGCGACCGTCGCCGCTGAGCCAGGGTTCCGCACGACCCGGATGCCGCCTTGCGCATGAAAGAACGTCACGATCTCATCGCCTACCAGGTGGTAGGCCAGCAACGTCACGTCGGACGGGAGATGCTGCAAGCTATCCGACGCCGCTGGAGGCGCGAATAGATCTGACGTTGCTGCAGCGCGCAAGCGCAGCTGGCTGATCTCCCTTTCCAGCTCGACGGCGCGCCCCCGCAAGTCGGGGAGAGGCATATCGTCGGTGCCGCCAAACATTCGACCATAAGTCACGTTTAGGTCCGACTGCAAATCGCGGATCCGCTCTTCCACGGCATCATCTGTCAGTGTTGCCGATCCCTGTACGACCCCGGTGAGCAAGTCCACCAGGGCACGCGACTTGGCACGTTCGGCGATTGCAAAGGCGCTATGCGAATCCTCGTCGCCCCCGCTTGCGAGATGTAGCTTCAATAGCTCCTCGTAGGCGGTGGTCTTATCCCGCAGGAAAGAAGCGCGCATCGTCTCGTGGGCGACGGTGCCCCGCAGGCGTTCGATCTCGTCAACCGCCGCTTCGAGCAGCACCCGCGCCTCCTCATCGCGACCTTGCAGCCGTCGCAAGCTGCCGAGTCGCTCGTTCAGCCGGTAGCGCAGGTGCGGTAGAGCCAGGCGTTCGGCCAGCCGGCTTGCCTCTTGAAGGTGCGACTCTGCTTCGGAATCGTCAGGGAGCAGCAAGTCGGCGAGACGCAGATGCGCGTAGACGCGTTGCACTGACCAGTCTCTTTCGGAGACGAGACTTAGTGCCCGCCTCACGGTTGCGACTGCCGCTCCATGATCCTCACGCGCCTCCTGAAGAGCAGCCTGTTCGAGCATCACCCCCGAGAGCAACGGCGCATTGTCGGCCGCCGCAAAGAGATCTGCGGCTTCGACCAGTGCGGTCTCGGCTTCTTCGAACTCCGAGCGAGCGATCAACGTCGAGCCGATGCCCCACAGCGTCCGCGCACGATCGTGGACCATCCCGGTGTGGCGTAGCAAGGCATGGGCTTTCTGGTAGGCCGCCAGCGCCTCGGCGTAGAGGTTGAGTTCCAGGTATGCGCCGGCTGTGTCGATCAAGAGCAAGCCCTTGTCCGCGAGCGCACCGAGAGATTCGTACAGGCGACGCGCTCGTTCGAAGGCGTCGAGACTTCGCCTGTAGTCTGCCAGCTGCCGATTCGCTTCCCCGATATTGCTGAGAGCCTTGGCATGAGACAGGGTAAGCCCGGCAGCGGCAAAGATGGCTGCAGCCGCCTCGTGGGCTGCAAGGGCTTCTTTACCCCGACCGAGGAGTAGGAGGATAGCACCTCGATTGTCCAGGATCTCGCCGAGGCGCTCGGTCATGCCGAGAACCCGGTAGCGCCCTTCTGCGGCGGCGTACGCCACGAGCGCTTCTTCGTAGAGGCCGATGTATTCGTAGCAACCGCCGCGGTTCTGATGCACGAGCGCGGTAAGCAGATCGGCCTGCTGTCGGGTGGGTGTAATCTCCAGTTCGCCCCTGCCATTCAGGGTGTCAAGGACGATTTGCCCAGCGTCGAGTGCCTCCCGATAGAGCCCTAATTCGAGCAGCACTGACATCCGACCGACGTGGGTGCGCAGCGCCTCCAGGTTCTTGCCGCAGGCTATGTAGCCTGCGTGTGCAGCTTCGGCCATGCGCAGCGCAGCGTCGAGTTCGCCGTTCGCCGCGTATGTCTGACCGCGGATGTAAGAGGCGCGCGGCACGGCGGTGGGAGCGGCGGCCCGGTCCGCCAGGTCTGCGCAGAGTGCAGCCAGCCGATGTGCCTTGCGCGGATCGCTGTGCACCAATCGCTCGGCGAAGTCGAGCAGCCTCTCCAAGCCTTCTGCGTGCAGTAGGCCCGCGGTGTGCAAGAACGTCGATCGTTGCTCCAACGTCGACAGGGCGAGCAGCTCCTCAACGAACCTGACGTCGACCTTTTGGCCGGAGACGGGAGTCACGTCTTACACGTTCAGTTCGACGGGCGTGATCGAAACTTCGATCCGGTCGGAGCTAAGGATAAGCTCATGCACGCCTGGCTGTATGGCTTCCATAGTGAAACTGCCAAGGTCGTCGGTGGCGGTTATGGCGAGTTCGGTCTCGCTCTGCAGCAGCTGGACGCTGAAGGATCCGAGCTCCACGTCGTTGTGGGTCAAGACCTGACCATGGAGGTCGAATTTCTTGTCGCGGGCCCGTGGCAGTATGTTCAGGGCTAGGTCTAGA
>DASSCV010000018.1:0-2863 GCA_035697505.1 Rubrobacter sp. | reverse complement strand
GCGCGGGCCGCCTCGCCGGCCTCGGTCGCGGTCGAATGCCCCATGGCGTGAGCCTGCTCCGCAGCGCTGTGTGGACCGTACGCGTCGTGGACGAGGAGATCCGCCCCCTTCGCGTTCTCGACGATCTCCTGAGTCGGACGGGTATCTGAGGTGAAGACCGCGACGGCACCAGCCTGGGCGATGCGGAAGCCTACGCACTCAAGCCCATGGTCGAGCGAGAAGGGTGAAACCTCAGTCCCGTCTACCTCCGTAGGCTTCCCTGGGACCAGCTCATGCCAGCCGAGGCGTTTGCCAAGCCAGCCGTCTGCGCCAGGAAGCGTCAAGTCGAGGAGGTTTCGCAGCGCACGGAGCGTGTCGGGCGCGGCGTGAACGAGAAGCGAGGCCTCAGGGAGGGACGCCAGGGTGGCGAGCAGGGGAGCGAACCCGCCGACGTGGTCGAAGTGGCGGTGACTCAAGAACAGGTGGCGCACGCTCTCCAGCGGAATCCCGGCGGCCTCGAGGCGACCGAGCAGCACGGTGCCGCTGGAGGTATCGATCAGCATCGTCTCGTCACCAGAGAGCGGTAGAGCCAGGCTAGACTGCGCCCTCTCGCCGTTAAGGGCGTCGCCGGTACCGAGGAAGGTCACACGTCTCAAGCCGGCCTCTCCCGAGCGTTGCAGCCCATCTCCTTCGTTCACCGTGGGAGCAGCCCCGTGGTTGGATCATCGCTCACCTACGCCTTGCGTATAACACAAGAAGCAGGCGGACGCGAGCATATCATCCAGCGCAACGGAGAAATCCTGAAGCGGGTCGCGAACCGTCCCTACCAGCAAACCGCTTCCAAAGATGCTACAAACTATCTCACTGCCTTACAAAGGCAGCGTTCAGGGACTCCGATCCCTTCGGATCTACGGCATCTGGAAGGTTGCACTTGGGCGCGGAACACAGAGGCACGAAGAACGGATTGGCCTTCGATCTGGGCGCCTTCGACCTCGACGGGACCGTGTTGCGGCGGAACCTGAGGATCACACAAGGCACTGTTGCCGCCCTGCAGGGTCTCAGAGAGCGGGGGATGAGGCTCGTCGTGGCGACAGGGCGGCGCTTCGAGGACGCCAGAGAGTACGCGGGGAGGCTTGGCTTCGCGGATCATGACCCCCTGATCTGCTACGGTGGTTCGATGGTAAGGAGGATGAACGGGGAGACCCTGCTGCACCGCAAGCTGCCAGGGAGTCTGAGTATAGAGGTGCTCGAGTGGGCAGCAGCACAAGATCTGCACGCCCGTGTCTTCCTCGATGGGCGCATCATAACCTCGCCAGACACACCCGCGGCGCTGGATCACCTCCGGCGTTACGCTGAACCTGGCGTCTCCGTCGTGGACTCACCGGCGGATTGGCTCAGGGAAGGCACAGAACAACCGACGAAGCTCGTGATCGTGGACCGCCCCGACGATATAAAGGGTTGGCTCGGGGAGGCGCGGACGGCCTTCGCCGGGCGGCTCTTCGTTACGCGCAGCCTGCCGCACTATGTCGAGATCGGCAGTCTGGAAGGCACGAAGGCGTCGGCCCTCGGCTTCCTGTGCGAGCGGTGGGCGATAGAGCCGGAGCGTGTCCTCGCCTTCGGCGACGCCGACAACGACATAGACATGCTCCGCTTCGCCGGGCACGGGGTTGCGGTGGGGGGTATGACCGGCGAGGTCCGCGAAGCCGCCGACAGAGTCGTACCCGGCGTAGACGAGGACGGTGTCGCCGGCTACGTCGAGACGCTTCTTGGAAGATCGTAGATGCCCGAGTTGCCCGAGGTCACCGTCATCTCGGAGGATGTGGCGGAGCTTGCGGTGGGTCGCGAGGTTCTGCGGGCCGCCGTCTTTAGGCCCGACGTGACCAACGTAGAGCCAGAAGAGTTCGGGAGGCGACTCGTAGGGAGGACGCTGCGTGCGACGGGTCGCAAGGGCAAGATCATCGTCCTCGATTTCGGGGAAGTCGTCGGGCTCGTGCATCTGGTCATCTCCGGAAGGGTATTGCGTCTGTCAGAATGGAGGGAACCGGACAGGATGAACACCGCGGTTCTCGAGTTCGGAGGCGGACCCCTGGTGCTGGCTTTCACGCGGCTCTGGCTCGGGTACTTCGACCTCTACGAGCCTGGAGAGGAAATGAGACATCCCCTGATCTCACGCCTCGGCCCCGAGCCGCTCTCCGAGGACTTCACGGTGGAATACCTGGCCTCTGCCTTGGGCCGCAAGGCCGGCGTGAAGGCCTTGCTTCTCGACCAGTCCGTTGTGGCCGGCCTCGGCAACATCTACGTGGACGAGATCCTCTTCTCCGCCGCCGTCCATCCCGCGCGCAAAGCAAGCACCCTTACAAGAGATGAAATAATGAACATCCACGCCGCAACCCGCGACATCCTGCATCGCGCCATAGAGCTGCGAGGCACCACCTTCGACTCCTACCACGACGCCTTCGGGGAGACCGGCAGGTTTCAGAACCAGCTCAAAGTCTTCGCCCGGGCGGGCGAGCCGTGCCCACAGTGCGGCACGGAGATAATGAAGTCGCGCGTCGCCGGCCGAGGAACCCACACCTGCCCAGCCTGCCAAGTCAGCTAGTCAGCACGCTCCGGCCTTGCGGCCTTCGCTTGTCAGCATTTCAGCTTCTCCCATTCCGGCTCTGCCCTGCCTCGCACGACGAAGCATCGCTCAGGGACGTAGGGTTCGACGCTCGTGGCGAGGCCACGGGACGACTTGCTTAAGTGCCGACAGGCTGAAATGCTATTCCGGCGCCGCCTCGATAAGCTTGGGATTTGCGTTGGCCACGTTCTGGGCCTCATCGTAGATCTTCTCGGCCTTCTGGTAGCCTTGCCCGACTTCGGAGAGCAGGGCGAGGGCTTCCTC
>DASSCV010000017.1:0-3491 GCA_035697505.1 Rubrobacter sp. | reverse complement strand
GCTCGGCTACCCCTACCCTATCGTGGATCGATCGAGAGGGCCGCCGACCAGCGACGCGAGGCAAGCGGTGCTCAGCCGTCGAATCCTGAGCATCCGGTTGCGGGAGAGGAGTGTTAGCGTGGACCAACCACTACGCGTTCTCGTCGCTGACGACCATCCCCTCTTTCGCGACGGGTTACGCGCTATGCTTGCCTCGACACCGGACATGGAGTTGGTCGGGGAGGCCAGCACAGGCGAGGACGCCATCACTCTAGCCGCCGAGCTGCAGCCCGACGTGATCGTGATGGATATCCAGATGCCGGACGTAGGGGGCATCGAAGCTACACGACGGATCGTACAGAGCAGCCCGCACGTGCGCGTCTTAGTCGTTACCATGTTCGAGGACGACGCCACAGTCTTCGCGGCGATGCGCGCCGGAGCGCGAGGGTACGTCCTCAAGGGAGCAAACTACAGAGAGACGCTCCGGGCCATAGGCGCGATCGGCAGCGGCGAAGCCATCTTTAGCCCGCAGGTAGCCGTTCGGCTCATGAGCTACTTCGCAGACATGCGCCCGACCGCCTCGCCCCAGGTATTCCCCGAGCTCAGCGACCGCGAACGTGAGATCCTCGACCTCATCGCCCAAGGACGCAAGAACCCCGAGATCGCCAGACGTCTTTTCCTCAGTCCGAAGACGGTGCGAAACCACGTCTCCAACATCCTTCACAAGCTACAGGTAGCGGACAGGACGGAGGCTATTATCCGCGCCCGCGAAGCCGGACTGGGGTAGGAGGTGGCTCGGCGCGAAGGTCAGCTGGAAAAGATCGTGCGGGATCTGGAGGCATTCATGGTAGTGCGTGTCCCGCGTAGGTCTTCGTCGCAGATTTCTCCGTGCACTCTGAAGAATATACCTTGTATACAGTTCTGTGAGCAGCACATTAACGCGTAACCGCCTGCCCAGCGCCACCTTGACCTCCAGCTCCTCTCCCGGTGTGGCCAAGAAGCGGTTCATCAGGTCGTTGCCGGTTCGTACAGTCCGTTGGGAAGTGCGGACCACCCACCACGCTCCCCGGAGGCATCCAAGCAGGGATCCGCTACACGCACTGGCTACCCAGCATGGGAAGGCATACCGCCGAAGGTATGGACGGAGCCTCGGGATAATAGTCTACTGCTGACGAAGCCCTCGACACGAACATCGTGGACTTTTCGTTTTTACAGGTTTTGCAGGTAAAAAGGAGAGCCGACGAGCGGACTCGAACCGCTGACCTAGTCTCTTTACGAGTGTGCGGTCAGTGGTTGCTGAGCGTTGCAGGGGTTTGCAAATCCCGCATAAATAAGCGATTCATTGTTCCCTCGGTTGCCCGGTATTGCAGCGTGTTGCGTGCGGGTTAGGGTCAAACTAGGGTCAAGTGATCTCCGAAGTCATGCAGGAAGTACGTGGTTTATCCGTCGCCGGTTCCTTTGTGAATGAGACGTGGCAGGCCCTAGAGGGTTTGCCGAATCGATGAGGCGAAGTTCGGAGGGAAGACTTCTCCCTCTGTGAAGGCATCCCCATCCCATTCACTGCGGCGGATATCCACGCAGAGCTGACACATGTAGTGTTGACTTCCACGCATAGGACCGGGGCAAAGGGAGCCTCAGGCGTCTACCGGGCAATCCATGTAGAATGCTGGATACGGACTTCTTAGAATCCCTTCTATGAGGTTGGGTGAAGAGGGCCGGCTAGGTGCGCGGAGCCTCCGTGCGTGCCATCATGGTTGCATCTCAGGGGAAAAGTACCCTCGGCCGAGGGGTATCGAAAAGGAGCTACCGGTATGTCCACACCCAATAGCACTAGGTGGATAGGCATAGGCTTGCTAGGCCTACCCCTCTATGGGGCACTGTTCTTCTTCTCGAGCTTCGAAGGCCCGCCCGACCCCGATACCCAACTCAGGGCATGGTCCCGATTCGTCACCACCGACTACTACGTGATCAGCCACCTGCTCAGCAACATCCTCAGCTCGATCTTCCTGATCTTCGGCGTCTTCGCCCTGGGCGCCTACCTCGCAACGAGCCGCGCCGGAGGCATGGGGTTGGTGGCTATGTTCCTCACGGTGCTAGGCAGCACCCTGTACCTGTCACTGCAGGGGGTCGCAACCTTCGCGTGGCCAAAAGAGGGGCAGGCGGTGCTAGCGGGTCTTGAGGAGTTCGAGGCACTGCCCCCCATCTTCGCCAATACTGTGCAGGGGCTAACCGCTCTGGTGGTCATCTTGCTCTCCTTCGTGGGTAACATCCTCGTAGGCGCAGCGGTCTGGCGCTCCGGGACACTACCGAAGTGGTCGGGAGCCCTCTGGGCGGGCGCGCAGGTGCTGGTGTCCTTAAACGCTTGGTGTGAGTTAGGCGGTGAAGATTTGAGCGGAAGGTGCCCACGCCTTAGAGTCGGCTTGCCACCCGATCCCATAGGGAAAGGAACCGACTCATGCTCGACGTGGACACCTTCCTCACCGCACTTTACGTCATCGTCGATGACTTCTGCCAGTCCCACCGCCCTCAACGGCGACGACCCGGCCCAGATCCCTCCCTTTCGGAGGGCGAGGTCATTGCCCTCTCTATCTTCGCCCGCTGGTCTAGATTCGCCAGCGAGCGAGACTTCTACCGCTACGCCCAGAGCCATCTGCGAGGCGCGTTCCCCACCCTGCCCGACCGTTCTCAGTTCAACCGGCTCGTGCGCTTCCACGCTGAGGCCATCGAGGAGATAGCCTTGCATCTGGGACAAATCGTGAAGGGGGAGCGATTCCCCTATCAGGCCCTGGACGCCTCGGCGATGCCCGTTCGGGATGCCAAGCGTCGTGGTCATGGCTGGCTTGCCGGGTATGCTGACATCGGCTGGTCCAACAGCCTGGGCTGGTACGAGGGCTTCTCCCTTTTGAGTGCCGTTGAGCCCTCTGGAGTGATCACGGGCTTTTGCTTCGGTGCCGCCTCTACAGCCGACCAGCCGCTGGCGGAGACGTTCTTCAACCTCAGGGCCAATCCGAACCCCAGGCTCATCAGCGTGGGCTCGACCTTCCCGGGAACTTATGTAGCCGACAAAGGCTTCGAAGGTGCTGAAAACCATCGCCGCTGGCTCGATCACTACGGAGCGGAGGTAATCCATCCGCCCAAGCGCAACTCCAAAAAGCCCTGGTCCAAGCGTCTGAGGAGGTGGGTTGCCGGGATACGTCAGATCGTCGAAACGGTCTACGACAAACTCTTCAACACCTTCGGCCTCAGGCGGGAGCGTCCCCACGAGATCGAGGGTCTGCGTGCCCGATTGGCGTCGAGGGTTGCTTTGCACAACTTCTGTATCTGGCTCAATGACCAGCTCGGCCGTCCTCGGCTGAAGTTCGCAGATCTGATGGGATGGTGAGCTCACAATTCACACCTGCGAGTATTCTGGTAGTGGTGAGCCTCGGTCGGTCTGACCCAAATTCACACAGGCCGAGAAGGTGCCTTGCGATTGATTTGTCGACCGGGCCGGGGCTCTCGCCACCACCGGA
>DASSCV010000016.1:0-6062 GCA_035697505.1 Rubrobacter sp. | reverse complement strand
GCGTGGGCCGATCGGATGGCCGTACCGACGTTCCCGGGGTCCTGAACCCCGTGCAACAACACAACGCGCCGTACAGAGGCCAGCAGTTCGGTTGCGGTTACGTCAAGGTAAGGGAAGACCCCGACCGGTCCGGACGGGGTCTTGAGCGTCGAAACGCGACGCAACTGGCCCACTTCATCGAAGATCTGTAAAGCTGCTCCAGGGGCTTCTTCGAGAACAGCAGCGCCCTCAGCAAGGAACAGGCGCTCGGCCTCACGGTGTTTCTTGGTCTTGAGCCTCGCAGCCCGTTTCGGGGAGATCGCCGGGGTACCCGGCATCCCTCGGCTACTAGTCTCCCCTGGTGGCCTTCTCGACATCGCCGACGGTGATGCGCCCGCCCTGGCCAGTCCCTTCCACACTGGAGAGGTCCACGTTCAGCTCCTCGGCCTTGCGACCGGCGGCATCGGTGGCCTCGAAATCGTCCTCCGATGTTTCTACCTCTTCCGCCTGCTCTGCAGGCGCCTCGGGCGTGTTGCCGGCGGATGAGATGGGCTGTTCCGGCTCGATGCTTCGCTCCACCTCGATCCGCCGGTCGACCGGTTTCCCGTCCAGGGCGTTCTTCGCCTGGGCCACGATAGCGCCGAAGATCTCGGGCTCGGTGACGGCGAGGTCGGCGAGGATCTTACGATCGAGGTCAATCTCGGCGAGCCTGAGGCCGTGGATGAGCCTGGAGTAGGAGAGGTCGTGCTCGCGGGCGCCGGCGTTGATCCGTTGGATCCAGAGGGCCCTGAAGTCCCTTTTGCGTTGCTTGCGTCCCTCGTAGGCGTAGACGCCGCTCTTCCAGACCTGCTCCTTGGCCCGCTTGTACGAGCTGTGCTTGGTCCCGCGGTAGCCTTTCGCCTGTTCGAGAACCTTGCGGCGCTTCTTGCGGGCGTGGACGCTGCGCGCGGTGCGTGCCATGCTACCTCTCTCCCAGAAGACGCTTGAGCTTCTTCTCGTCCGAGCGGGTAAGGTCGGTCTCCGTGTTGAGCCGCCGCTTCTGCTTCCGGCTCTTCTTCTCCAGCATGTGGTTGTGGCCGGCGCGCCAGCGCTTGAGCCTGCCCTTCTTGCGCACCTCGAAGCGCCCGGCAGCCCCCTGGTGGGTCTTCATCTTCGGCATGTGTCCTCCGCGTTTCGTCTGCTCTGTCTACCTGCGAAGAGGCTCGCGGCACGCGAGATAGAGCCGTTTCGCCCCTGTCGGTCGCCAGGCTAGTGTATCAAACTGTTGCTTATCTTCGAGTCGCCCTCTCCCTGCGTCCGTTCGACTGGGGGGTCTCCGCCTGGGAGGATTCCTTTTTCGGGGCCATGACCATTACCATATTGCGCCCGTCCAGATTGGGCTGGCTCTCTATGCGCCCGAGACCGTCGAGGTCGCTCGCGAGCCTCCTCAGAAGCCTCTCTCCGAGCTCGGGATGCTGCACCTCGCGTCCGCGGAACATGATCGTGACCTTCACCTTGTCGCCGCCGCGAAGAAAGCGCTCGACGTGGCCGCGTTTGGTGTTGAAGTCGTGGTCGCCTATCTTGGGCCTGAGCTTTATCTCCCGCACGTTGACGTTGACCTGCTTTTTGCGGGCCGCCTTGCGGGCCTGCTCCTTCTGGTACTTGAACTTGCCGTAGTCCATCATGCGGACCACGGGGGGGTTGGCGTTCGGGGCAACCTCAACGAGGTCGAGGTCGGCCCTCTCACCATAATCCATGGCCTCGCGGATGTGCTTGATGCCGAGCTGTTCGCCGTCGGCCGAGATCAAACGCACCTCGCGCGCCCGGATCTGACCGTTTATTCGGGGCTCTTCTTCAGTCGCTACTGCGCACCACTCCTCTCGAAATCGAGACTACGGGGCCGTTCGTCCACCACGGACGATAAATCTGCTCTTGCGCCGGACGGACGCGGACCCCAACTACAAACGTGATTATACCGCGGTCCCGAGTCTCGTGTCTATGCGGCACTACCCGCGAGAGCGGACCTCGGCGGAGACGGCCTCAGCGAAATCACCGAGATCCATCTCCTGCTGTTGCCTTTCCCCGCGCCTCCGCACGTTGACACTACCCTCCTCGGCCTCCCTGTCTCCCACTATCAGGAGGTAGGGGACCTTCTGCCGTGAGTTGTCCCTGATCTTCTTCTGCATGCTGTTCTGCGAGTCGTCCACCTCGACCCGAAGATCCCGCGCGGCGAGCTGCTCCTGAACCCCACGGGCGTAGTCCAGGTGCCTGTCGGCTACGGGGATGACTACGGCCTGCACAGGGGAGAGCCAGACGGGGAAGGCGCCAGCGAAGTGCTCGATCAGGACCGCCATGAACCTCTCTGTGGAGCCGGTGACGGCCCTGTGCAAGAGCACGGGCGTATGCGCCTTACCGTCCTCGCCGATGTACTCGCAACCCAGCCTGGCAGGCTGGATGAAGTCGACCTGGATCGTGGAGAGCTGCCACTCGCGCCCGAGCACGTCTTTGGCCAAAAAGTCGGCCTTCGGACCGTAGAAGGCCGCCTCCCCTGCCTCTTCGTCGTAGGCGATGGCGGCCGTGTCGAGAGCCTCACGCAGCTCCTTCTCGGCCCGCGACCACTTGGCATCGTCCGCCACGTACTTGGCCACGTCCTGGTCGCGCAAAGAGAGCTGAACCCGGAAGTCGGCGAACCCGTAAGTATCGAGGACTTCACGCACGATCTCGAGCGCCCGGGCGAACTCGTCCTGGATCTGATCCTCCGTGCAGAACACGTGCGCGTCGTCCTGTGTCAGACTACGCACCCGGGTTAGCCCGGTGAGCTCTCCACTCTTCTCGTAGCGGTACAACGTCGCAAACTCAGCGTACCTTAGCGGGAGATCGCGGTACGAATGTGACCTGGAGTTGTAGAGCGTCATGTGGCTCGGGCAGTTCATGGGCTTGAGCCTGTAACGCGTCTCGCCGTCGATCATTGGAGGGAACATCGACTCCCTGTAGTGCTCCAGATGTCCCGACTTCGCAAACAGGACCTCGTTGACCAGGTGCCCGGTCCACACGTGCTCGTAGCCGTGGCTCGTCTGGACCTCGCGCACGTAATCTTCCATTAGGTGCCGTATCATCTCCCCTTTGGGCAAGAAGAGCGGGATGCCAGCTCCCGTCTCGGGCGAGAACGTGAACAGGTCGAGGTCCTTGCCGATCTTGCGGTGATCCCTGGCCCTCGCCTCATCGAGGCGCCTGAGGTAAGCTCTGAGTTCCTTCTCCGTCGGCCATGCCGTACCGTAGACGCGGGTGAGCATAGGGTTATTCTCGTCGCCTCGCCAGTAGGCTCCAGCTATGTTCTGCAGTTTGAAGGCGCCCAGCGTGCCCGTGCTCGGGACATGCGGGCCGCTGCAAAGATCGAAGAAATCTCCCTGTTTGTAGACCGAGATGTCACCATCTTCCAGGCCCTCGATTATCTCCGTCTTGTAGGGGTTGTCCACGTAGAGGTCCTCGGCTTCGGCCTTGGAGACCTCCTCGCGCTGAATCGGAAGGTCCCGCGCGACGATCTCATGCATCCGCTCCTCGATGAGCGGCAGGTCCTCGTCCGTGAGGCGTCCCGCTACCTCGATGTCGTAGAAGAAGCCGTTCTCTATCGGCGGGCCGATCGTCAGCTTGCTCCCTGGATAGAGCTCGAGGATAGCCTGCGCCATCACGTGCGCAGTCGAATGCCTGAGCACCTCGAGGCCCTCGGAGGAGTTAACGGTAACGACTTCGAAATCTCCCCCCCCGTTCAGCGGGGCATCGAGGTCGATGAGCTCACCATCGAGCTTAGCGACCACCGCGTCTCGGGCGAGGCGTTTACCTATCTTCTCGGCAACGTCCCGGGCCTTCTCGCCCGGCTCTATCTGCAGTTGTTTACCGTCGGGTAACTTGACGGAGGCCATTTGTGCACCTTTCTTGGCAATGGTGGGTAATAGAAAACGAATAGCAACTAGGTAGTTCGACGCAGCGCGCCGGTGGAATCCGCGCAACGTGGTAGGCGATAGTGGATTCGAACCACTGACCTCTTCCGCATCAAAGATGTGTAATGCTTCTTCATAGTATTTCTAAGTTTACACAATCCTGGCCAATTGCGGGATGTTCAGGGCCTGGGTCCTCTCGGTATGTCAGATTATCCAGTCCAGTTCCTACATAGGTACACGACGGTCATCGAGTCCAACCGGCGCCTCTAGGCAGCGGAATCAACTAGTATGGACCTTGGTACTTCAGTTCTGCCCGAGGATATCTCAGAGGTCGGACATGCACGACGGTACACGTTTGTCCAACTTCACGGCATGTGTTGACGAACCTCCACGGCGAGTAATCATGGTCGGTGCGTAGCCGGCCCCTGAGCCACGGACCATTCACAAGGTCGCATGCGATTTTCGGAGAATCTACCAAGGGCCAGAGAAAGGGCCGGGGGTGTACCGCCCCGGGAGAGCATCGGCTGAGAGGCGAACCAGAGGGGTCCTCAAGAGGGCTTATAGGAACTCTACGGTTGCCCTACCTCCTAGCTCACCACACGGTCCTTGGTGTCGATATAGGCCGTGTCGGTACCTTTGCCACAATTTACCAGGTCCCTGAAGCCACCCTCAGAATAGATAACGTCGTTGCCCCGACCGCCGTATTGCTGATCTTTGTCGTTGCCACCGCGTATCTTGTCTGGGCCAGCCCAGCCAAGCACCACGTCGTCGCCCCCCATGGCGTTGATGTGATCAGCGTACTTGGTGCCTACGATCTTCTGGCCGGTGTCGGTGCCGGTTATGTTCTTCGCCAGGGCCACCCCGCTGGCCACGACCAGCGCTGCAGCCATCACCGCAAGCATTAGTAGTGCCGTTCGCCTCATCGTGATTTCTCCTTCCTTTGGCTGGGTCTCATCTGTTCCTCAGCCACCACTTTTTACAGATGCAGAATGCACACTCGCCCGCAAAGGCGCGTCAACCTTCACGAGGGGCTGATGGTACTCCCTGAATCCTGGTTTCCTGAAACACGGTGTGCATCCTACCGATTGCAGGGCACACAGTGCATGGGCCGATCGGCATATTTTGCACACCGTCATATCAGGAACGTTCGTTAGTAGTAGGGTCGAATCGGTGGGGTTCGGCTGGGTCCGTCTCGAACGGACCCAAAATGCCAAGGCCCTAGGGGGCTTCGGCCTGCGGATCAGAGGAGGCGCCGAGTAGGATCCATACATGATCCAGCAACCGAAGCAGGCTAGAAGAAGGTGGGGCGCTACAGCTCAAGGAGCGGCGCATCGTGGTCAAGGACATCGATGCACTCAAAGATCTGGCCGAGGCCGGCTAGAGCCAAAAGGGGAACGCTTGTTTCGGGCTATTATGCACCAGAAACAGTGGGTGAGCCGGAAGCGTTCTTCTTAGGTAGTTGGGCCGGGCCAATGAGCTGGTCTTGCTCGCACGAGGGCAAGCTCAAAATACACAACCCGACGACGCCCCCTCCTAACACTTACGCCGGGTTGTGCACCAACCGAGCCATATAGTCGCATGCACTAAGCCAGAGGCAATACACAATTTGGCCCATTTTCCGGTCGACGATGGCATTGTAATCCTCGACGTGTGGCACTATAGAGATGACTTTCAAAAGATGCTGGACGACCCGGATTTCGCAAGAGGCTGGAAGCTAGGGTGTGGCCGACAAAGCCGTAGCTCGTTGAGGTCTAGGAGGTACACCCTAGCATCCCCCTAAACCTACTTCACACTTACTCCAACAGAGAGCACGAAGATCCGATAAAGGCGAAGTAGTTCGCACAATACTCCTTCCAGGCACTGGGTGAATAGGGCAAGAGGAAGGCCGGGGCGCCTACACTCGCCTCCGGCCCCAATCCCGGCGGATGCGATCCCTGAAAAGAGGGGATGCTGGTTGTTGTGCGCCACCGGGTACCATCAAACATACGAGCCGAGTACAACCTGTGCTGTATCCGACGATACACCGCTTCGTCGCCAAGTATTGCTGAACACCCAATAGCTAAAACTTCGGAGAAGCTAGAACTTCCTAGAACTCCGCAGGCACGGAGTTCGCAGAATTCCCCTTCCACGCGCTCCGGTGAATAGAGGTCAAGGAGCACAACCGGA
>DASSCV010000015.1:0-4691 GCA_035697505.1 Rubrobacter sp. | reverse complement strand
CAAGGAGGCCACGACCGCGCTTCTGAAGGAAGGGGGCGTCTTCGGCAAGCTCAACCTGGTCGAGGGACGCTGGCAAGACGTCTTCGCAGAGGCCGTTACCGACTCGCGGGTCGCGAGCATCCAGAAGGCATCCATAGAGCGTGTGATAAAGAGCGATCCCGGCTTCGCCCTCAAACTTTTCTCCTCGTTCTCCGAGCGGCTCAGGCAATCCGATGAGGTGATAGAGAGCCTGTTGCACAGGGAAGTCTCGACCAGGCTCGCGACGCTGCTGATAAACCTGGGCGAGCGCTTTGGGGAGAGCAACGGTGTGGGCACACTGATAGACGTGCGACTCACCCACCAGGACCTGGCCAACATGATCGCCTCTACCAGGGAGGCCGTCTCCAAGGTGATGAGCGAGCTCCAGCGCGACGGGGTCATAGAGAGCCGCAACCGCAGGATCATTATAGTCAACGGGGAGGCCCTTGCCGAGCACGCCTCCAGGATCTCCGGCCTGAGCATCGACGGACAGGCTGCTCTCTAGACTTACAGTCGCAGCTTTTTTCAGACAGCTCTCTACTTCTCCAAAACCCACCGGGCTTACTTGGAGCGCGACGCGCTACTGGCGAGAAACTTTCCTGGACCGAAAGCGTATACTCGTCTTAGTATGGAGTACACATCCACGGTGACCATAGGTGGTTGGCGGGAGAAGCTGGGGAGCCTGTCGGTCCGGCGCGAGGAGCTGGACGACAACGAGCTCGTCACACGCACGCTCTCGGGAGACCTTCGTTCTTACGAGGAACTGGTAGGCCGCTACGAGCGACTGGTCGGCCGCGTCGTATATCCCTACGCGCGGCGTGAGATCTCCGTCGAAGACCTCGTGCAGGAGACGTTTTTGCGCGCCTACGACCGCCTCGAGACTTTCAACCCCGACTATCGCTTCAAGACGTGGCTGCTCGCGATCGCCAACAACCTCGGCGTGGACACCTTACGGCGCCGCAGGGAGATCGTCGAGTTCAATCCGGAGGCCCACGCCCCTGTCTCACGGAGTCCTGAAGCAGAGGCCGTCGATGCCGACCGTTCCAGGAGTGTAAGGGAGGCGATCGCGACCCTGCCCGAGACCTACGGCGTCCCGCTGATCCTCCGCTACACCGAGGACCTGAGCTACGCGGAGATAGCCGAGGTGCTCTCCATCACGGTGCCTGCGGTGAAGAGCAGGCTCTTCCGCGCCCGCAACATGCTCGCCGGAAGACTGGAAGAGGAGCGGGAGTGAACGGTCCACGTCCCTGCGACCCCGAGCCCGTCTTCGAGCTGGCCGACGGCTCGCTGGGCCCAGAGCGGGAGCGTGAGATCAGGGCGCACTTGAGAGAGTGCAGCGGTTGCCGGACTCTCTACGAGAGGGAGTTGCGGCTCAACGCTTCCCTGGGATCCCTGGAGTTCGAGGAGACCGACTCGGTGTGCCGGAGCGTGGCGATGGCGCTGCCGACCCGGTCTACAAAGGCAAGACTCCTCTGGGCCGTGCTCGCCGTTTTCCTGCTGCTTTTGACCTCGGTTGCCATGATCTTTTTCGGTACGAACATCGCGGTTCTTCTCATCGACGCGATTAACGTCTTCTGGGGTTTCGTGGCCGGCCTCGCCGACGTGATTCAGGTCGTCTTCGCCGTTACCGGTCAGGCGCTCTTGATCGCCCTGGCCATCGGCGCTTTCGTGGACCTCGTTATAGCCGCGATTTATCTGGCGGTCTCCCGCCGGCGCGCCAGAGAGGTATGAACCTCTCCGTACCCTCTATTCGGGTCGACGCCCTGCCCCTGCTTACCGTCTCGGTCGTGATCCTCGGTCTCGTCGTACTCCCGCCGTTCCCCGCGTACGCGGCGGAGGAGCGGCTCGTTGGAGATGTCGTGGTTGGTCATCGAGGAGTCGAGCACGACGTTTCGACCGGGGCCGGTGACCTCGAAGTACACGGACTGGTAGTGGACGACGTGCATTCCGGGTTTGGGGACATCCTCGTAAGCGGCAGGGTGAAGGGCGACATCGACGCGGGTTTCGGTGATGTGAAGATCGAAGGCCCCGTCGAAGGCGACGTTCGCGCCGAGTTCGGGGACGTTTATGTGAACGCTCCCGTCAAGGGGGACGTAAACGTAGGATGGGGAGCCGTGGACCTTGGACCAGACGCCGAGATCTCGGGTAACCTCGGGTGCGAGGGCTGTGAGATCACCGGCAACAGGGGCGCCGTGAAGGGCAATATGATGGCGAGGGGCATGACGCTCGACTTGGACGAGTCCCACGGGCCAGTCATAATCGGTTACTTTGGCTGGCTTTGCGCGGCGCTTGCGTTCGCTGCCTGTGCCGTACTCGCCGCCGTGCTTGCGCCACGGCCTCTGACCTCGGCGGCCAGCAGGGCTGAGGAGTCTCCGGGGAGATCCTTCGTCTACGGGCTGGTCTCTTTGCCGGTAGTCTTCGTGCTCTGCGTAGTGCTCGCTGTCAGCATAGTGGGGATACCGCTCCTGCTGCTCCTCGTACCGGCCTACCTGGCGCTCCTGTTCTTCGGGGCGCTGGTCGCAGCTTTCTACATCGGGACCAGGGTTCTTATGGTCACTGGACGCTACAGGGTTGGCAATGCCCTGGCAGCCGTGGTGGGGGCCATAATCCTCGCCGCGACCACCCTCATTCCCGTGCTCGGCAACCTGCTCCTCTACGCCCTCTCTCTACTAGGTACCGGAGCCATCATCCTCGCCCTCTTCTCGCGTCGCCGTCCCCGCGCCTCACACCCATCCTACGAAGCCTACGTCCGCGACCGTGCCGGCGGTTAGGGCGGTTTCGGATCTTGGCCATCAGCAAGACTGTGGTCCGGACTCTGGATCGATGCCCAGGTCCTTTGATGGTATTTTCGTTAGGGTCTCCTGTGTGCGCCGGGGCGTGGCTTGACATTCTTTACATATCCCGGTTACAGTTGGGTTAAAGTAGACTAGTATAGAAAGATATAAACCGTTTGTGTAAGCACCGGGCCTCGTACAGGAGTATCCTTACAGGGACGGGCACCTGGGGTCGTGCGACCCTTAGGTGCCGGTGGGGGGTCTGGATTCGGCGTATATCCGTATAACATACTGGAAGTAGACAAGTTTAGACTCTGGTGCATCGGGCGCTGGAGAGGGAAAGGAGGATCAGATGGCCACAAGGAGAGTCAGGCCGGGCAAGAGCGTCGTCGGCACTCAGATCAGCCGCCGGGACTTCCTGAAGATCAGCGGTACGGGCCTAGCCGGGGCGACCCTGCTAGGCACGGCGGGCTGCGGCGTCTTCAGCGGTGGTGGCGGCGGTGGCGGCGGTGGTGGTGGTGGGAGCAGCAAGTCCGTTGCCATCAACCTGGAACAGACAGTCAAGGATCTGGACTCCGCGCAAACCACGGACTCGGTCTCTACCGAGATACTCCAGAACGTGATGTCGGGCCTGTACAGGCTGGATCCGAACTCCAGGCCCTTCCCAGATATGGCGGAAGGCGTGGACTTAAGCGAGGACGGACTCAACTACACGTTCACCCTGCGTGATGGCATCAAGTGGTCGAACGGGGACCCGGTTACGTCTGAAGACTTCAAGTACGCCTGGCTCCGCGTGCTCGACCCCAAGACGGCGTCCCTCTACGCCTACATCATCTCGACGTTCGTGAAAGGCGCGGACGAGTACAACACTGGCAAGGGCAGTCCCGACGACGTCGCCATCGAGACCCCGGACGACAAGACGCTCGAGGTGACGTTGTTGGCCCCGGCACCGTACTGGCTCGGTCTCACGTCATTCTTTACCTACCTGCCGCAACAGCAGAAGTTCGTAGAGCAGCAGGGCGACGATTATGCAAGTGGTACCGAAAATCTGCTCTACAACGGTCCCTACAAGATAACTCAGTACAACCCGACCAGTGGCGTCACCGTGGTCAAGAACGAGGACTACTGGAACGCGGACAACGTTGAGATATCTGAGGTCGACGCCAAGATCGTCAAGGACACGGATACCGCCGTCAACCTTTTCGAATCTGGCCAGCTTGACGAGACCGTCATAGACACCGAGTTCGTCACCGAGTACAAGGGCAAGCCGGAGCTCGTAACGATAACGCAGTTCGCCACTGGATATCTAACCTTCAATCGCAAGGTGCCGCTATTAAGGAACGAGAACGTCCGCCGGGCTATCCAGATGGCGTTGGACAGGGACGCTCTGAACTACAAGATCCTCAACAACGGCTCCGAGCCCGCAACCGGGTTTGTCCCTGATGGGATAGCCGGCCCCGGCGACCAGACCTTCCGCGAGGCCGAAGGTCCAACGGTGCCCGCTTACGACCCCCAGAAGGCCAAAGAGCTCTTCAAGAAAGGTATAGAAGAGGTGGGTGAGAACCCCACGATCGAACTTCTTTCCGAAGATGACAGCTTGACGAGGGATTTCGTTACGGTCATGCAGTCTGAGCTAGAAAAGATGGGGATGAAGATAGACCTAAAGCCTCAGCCCTTCGCCCAGAGGTTGAAGCTCGAGGAGGACGATAAGTACCAGATTTCCGCCCAGGCCTGGATCGCGGATTACGATGACCCGATGACCTTCCTTGACCTCTTCGAGAGCAGTTCCCCCTACAACACTTCCATAGCCGGGCACTACAAGAACGAGCGCTATGACCAGTTGATAAATGATGCCAAGGAGGAGACGGACGCGGCCAAGCGCATGGACATGCTTCTCGA
>DASSCV010000014.1:0-3149 GCA_035697505.1 Rubrobacter sp. | reverse complement strand
TCCCGTTACGTTACGCCTCGTGGACTGGGCCGACGAAGAGGGGGCCCGCTTCGGCCGCAGCCTCTTCGGCTCGGGAGCGGCCGCGGGCGCGCTCGAGCCCGATGACGTGCGCAACCTGAAGGACAGCGACGGCGTCGCCCTGCCAGACGCGCTTCGGGAGTATGGCGTGGAGCTCGACAGGGTCAACGAGGCGAGGCGCCAGCTCGAGAAAGCCGTCGCCTACCTCGAGTTGCACATCGAGCAGGGTCCCGTTCTGGAGAGGATGGACCTTCCGCTCGGGGTGGTGCTCGGCACTTTCGGCGTCGAGCGACACTCCGTGCGCTTTACGGGCCAGCAAGCCCATTCAGGCTCCACGCCGATGGAAGTAAGGAGGGACGCGTTCATCGCGGCGGCCCGCTCGGCGATAGCTTTCAGAGACGACGCCGCTGCCCGCGACGACGTAAGGGCCACCACGGGATTCGTCAACGTCAGCCCCGCCATAGTCACGGCGTTCAACGGATGGTGCGAGATGTCCCTCGACCAGCGCGCTCTGGACCCTTCCGTGCTAGCGAGCATGCTCGACGCCGCGCAGGAGGCGACGGCCCGCATCGCCACCGAGGAAGACGTCTCCGTCGAATGGGAGCGCCTGTGGCGCATCGAGCCGATCCCCTTCGACGAAGATTTGATCTCCCTGGCAGAAGAGGCGTGCAACGAGGTAGCAGGTCAGTCGCACCGGCTGCCGAGCGGACCCCTGCACGACGCGGCGGAGATGGCGCGTCTCATGCCGACCGTGATGCTCTTCGTCAAGAGCCTGCGGGGCCTAAGCCACACCAAAGACGAGGACACGCCACGAGAAGACCTCGAGCTCTCCGTCCAGGCCCTCCACCGGCTCGCGAAGAAGACGATGGATTGGGCGAAATGAGCATGTTAGAGAGCTTCGAACGGCACGCAAGCTGAATTGCGGAGCGATTGAAGGGAGGGGCTACATGGAAGAGTTCAGGGATCTGGCGGTAAACAACCAGGCCGAGTTGGAGAGGATCAAGTCGGAGGCTATGGCCTCCAGCCTGTACAACGAGGACCTAGCGCCGACGGGTCCCGAGCGGAGGACCTGGACGACGTACAACATAGCGGCACTCTGGATCGGCATGGCCATAGTCATCACGACCTATACTCTGGCCGCGGGCCTCATGGCCGCGGGGATGAACTGGTGGCAGGCGCTGCTGACGATCTCTCTTGGAAACGTGCTGGTACTGGTCCCGATGCTCCTTAACGCCCACGCCGGCACCAAGTACGGGGTCCCTTTCCCGGTCTTCGTCAGGGTCTCCTTCGGGGTCAGGGGCGCCAACTTCGCGGCCATGGCGAGGGCGCTCGTCGCCTGCGGGTGGTTCGGGATCCAGACCTGGATTGGTGGCCTCGCCCTCGACGCGCTTATGCAGGCTGGCTGGAGCGGGTGGGAGAACGTCCCTGGGCACTCGTTCATAACCTTCCTCGTCTTCTGGGCCATACAGCTCGTGATCATCCTCCGCGGCATCGAGGGGGTCAAGATCTTCGAGGCCCTAGCAGCCCCGCTACTCCTCGCTGGTAGTCTCGTCCTCCTCATCTGGGGCTTTTCCGCGGGTGGGGGCATCGTCAATGTGTTCGAGACCTCGGCGAAGCTCCAACAGGGCGAAGCTCCGTTCTGGACGCTCTTCTGGCCCTCCCTCGCCGCGAATGTAGGGTACTGGATCACGCTCTCCCTCAACATCCCCGACTTCACCCGCTACGCCAAGACCCAGCGATCGCAGATCGTCGGGCAGGCCCTGGGGCTTCCGCTCACGATGACGGCTTTCTCTTTCATAGGGATCGCGGTCACGGCGGCGACCATCGTCGTCTTCGGCGAGGCGATCTGGGACCCGGTGGTGCTCGTCACGAAGCTGGCGCAGAACGCCCCGTTGCTACTGATCGTTGCGATGATCATCATCGCGATCGCCCAGATCTCCACGAACATGGCCGCGAACGTGGTCTCGCCCTCGTTCGACTTCTCGAACCTGGCCCCGAAGTACATCTCGTTCAGGACGGGCGGCATAATAACCGCCCTCATAGGCATCTTCTCCTTCCCTTGGGTGCTCTTCAATAACGTTGGCGCCTACATCTTCACGTGGCTCGTGGGCTATGGCAGCCTCCTCGGTGCTATAGCAGCCGTCATGATCGCGGACTACTGGATCTTGCGCAGGAGGCAACTCGACCTCGCCGAGCTCTACAAGCTGGACGGCCGCTACTCTTACTCGAACGGCTGGAACTGGCGTGCGATAGCGGCTGTATTTATCGGGGTGGTCCCTGTCCTGCCAGGCTTTTTCAAGGCTGCCACGACCCCCGGTTTCGCTGGCGTGTTCCAGAACCCTACGTTTATCGAGAGCCTCTACAACTACGGCCTGTTCTTCACCTTCGGCGTCGCCGCCGTCGCGTACCTGGCGCTCTCCATGATCGGGGGCCGCGCCGCAGAACCGGCCCGCGAACCGGAGACGACGTAAGGGATCACCGATGCCAGACGTGTCCACTTTCGCCCTCTTCGTCATCGCCGCCCTGGTGTTGCTGATCGTGCCGGGACCTTCGGTCCTCTACATAGTCGCGCGTAGTGTGGAAGGAGGGAGAACGGCCGGACTTGTCTCCGTGCTCGGCGTGCAGACGGGTGCCCTGGTGCACATCGCCTTCGCCGCGCTCGGGATCTCGGCCATCCTCGCATCCTCCGCCGTCGCTTTCTCTGTCGTGAAGTGGCTGGGCGCGGGCTACCTCGTCTGGCTCGGACTGAAGCGGATATTCGGCCGCGACTACGAGGAGGACGTGGCCGTCGAGCCAGTGCACCTCTCACGCGTATTCTCGCAGGGCGTAATCGTAAACACCCTCAATCCGAAGACGGCGCTGTTCTTCCTCGCATTCCTGCCCCAGTTTGTAGACCCGGCGCGTGGCGCGGCCTGGACGCAGATCATGCTGCTCGGCGCTATTTTCGTCTCCCTCGCTCTGTGCACCGACGGTCTCTATGCTCTGCTCTCGGGTACGGCGGGCGGCTGGCTGCGGCGAAAGTCGCAGAGCGCGGCCGTCCGGCGAGGACAGCGGTTCGTCTCGGGTGGTTTCTTGATTGCCCTGGGTGCCGCAGCTGCGGTCTCAGGTTCGGGCAAAGATTAGGGAGGAAG
>DASSCV010000013.1:0-10057 GCA_035697505.1 Rubrobacter sp. | reverse complement strand
GCTTGCGCCAATCTTCCACGCGCTCCTCGATCCTGTGCAGTATCCGCTCTATGGGGGACCCGCGGTGCTCGCCCATCACCAGCCTCCTCTATCCGTGTGCCCGAGTGTTACTCACTCTACCCCTGTTTCGTCCGACTTGCCTGATTTCATGGTGTCTCGAGACACCTACAGATACTACGCCTTGAGCCGGTAGCCTGTCTTGAAGATCCACCACACCGCAGTCAGGCACAAGATCAGGAAGAGCAACGTCATGGCGAGGCTCAAGCCCACGCTTACGTCTGCGGTCCCGTAGAAGCTCCACCGGAAGCAGCTGATCAGGTAGACCACAGGATTGAAGAGGGTGACCGTCTGCCAGAACGGCGGCAGCATCTCCACGGAGTAGAAGCTACCGCCGAGGAAGATCAGGGGCGTAATGATGAGGAACGGCACGAGTTGCAGCTTCTCGAAGCCCTCGGCCCAGATGCCGAGGATGAAGCCGAAGAGGCTGAAGGTGAAGGCCGTGAGCACGAGGAACAAGACCATCAAGAGCGGGTGTGCGACCTCAAGGGGCACGAACAGGCCCGCCGTGGCCAGGATGATCAAGCCGAGAATGACCGACTTGGTCGCTGCCGCCCCGACGTAGCTGATGACGATCTCGATGTAGGAGACGGGGGCAGACAGG
Organism: Rubrobacter sp.; assembly: GCA_035697505.1. GTDB lineage: Bacteria > Actinomycetota > Rubrobacteria > Rubrobacterales > Rubrobacteraceae > Rubrobacter_D. The sequence goes on along the minus strand of DASSCV010000013.1, from coordinate 9,396 downwards.
ATCTCGTAGATCGTGCCCGTGAATTTGGGGAAGAAGATGCCGAACGACGCATTGGAGATGCTCTGCGTAAGCAGCGACAGCATGATCAGACCTGGCACGATGAACGCGCCGTAGCTGACACCATCGATGTCGGTGATGCGTGAGCCTATCGCCGCCCCGAATACGACGAAGTACAGGGAAGTCGAGATGACGGGCGTGACGATGCTCTGCAGCAACGTGCGAAACGTCCTTGCCATCTCGAAAACGTAGATCGCCCGGATGGCATGAAAGTTCACCGCTCCTCCTTCACCAGGTTGACGAATATCTCCTCCAGTGAGCTCTGTTTGGTCTGGAGATCCCTGAACCCGATGCCAGTTCTGGTCAGGTCAGCGAGCAGGGCAGTGATGTCCGTGTGCTCGGTCTGCGTATCGTAGGTGTAGACGAGTTCCCAACCGTCTGCCGCGAGCTCCAGCCCGTAGCCGGCGAGCTCGTCTGGAATCGCGTCGAGCCTGTCGTACAGATGCAAGGTCAACTGCTTCTTGCCGAGCTTCCGCATGAGCTCGGCCTTCTCCTCGACCAGGATGATCTCACCGTTGTGGATCACCCCGATCCGGTCGGCCATCTCCTCGGCCTCGTCGATGTAGTGGGTGGTCAGTATGATGGTCACGCCGTTTTCGCGAAGCCGGCGCACCATCTCCCACATGTCCTGCCGCAACTCGACGTCGACACCCGCTGTCGGCTCATCGAGAAAGAGGATCTTCGGCTCGTGAGAGAGTGCCTTGGCGATCATGACCCGGCGCTTCATACCGCCGGAGAGCGTCATGATCTTGCTGTCCTTCTTGTCCCACAGGGATAGATCTCTTAGCACCTTCTCGATGTAGCCAGGGTCTTTCGGCCTTCCGAACAGCCCGCGGCTGAAGGTGCAAGTGGCCCAGACGGTCTCGAAGGCGTCGGTCGTGAGCTCCTGCGGGACCAGCCCGATCATGGACCGGGCCGCCCTGTAGTCCGTGATGATGTCGTGACCGTCGGCCAACACGACGCCTTGGGTCGGATTGACGATCCCGCAGACGATGTTTATAAGGGTCGTCTTCCCGGCGCCGTTCGGACCGAGCAGGGCGAAGATCTCTCCCTTGCGGATATCCAGGTTGATCTTCTTTAGCGCCCGGAAGCCGGAGGCGTAGGTCTTGTCGAGGTTGGATACGGAGATGACGGGCTGCAAGATCATGAACCTTTCACTGTAACGCGAAGAACCCGGTCCATACTAAATCTCCTCTGCCGGTAGCTTGTGTGCCCTCATAGTCGCAAGGATACGAGGCCACCACACCAATCGAAAGGACGATTTTAATCATGTACCTTCGTACAGGTCACCTGGTCAGCTCCGCAGAGAATACCTCAGAACGAAGCCGGGAAGCTGAACAGACTGGCGAGGCAACAGCCGCTGCCCCCTGTGGTCTTCGACCGCTACGAGGGACTCGATCGCTCCCCATGGGGGAACGGCCCGCCACGCTCTCTGTGTAGGTCATCAGGTGTGTCCCTGGTGCGAACCCTTGTGGAGATAACGGGCCTCAACCTCTTGATAGTTCCCGCACTCGGGGCAGGTGAAAGGTCGTACCTTTCGAGAGCCGTATGCAGGCACGATGGTAGTCTTGTTCCAATCGAAGACGTAGCCGCACGCCTCGCACCGCTGCTTGAATGTAACGACAGTGCCGCGCTCGTTGACGATCTCGCCACCAGTGATCTCTATCGCCATCCAACCTCCGCAAGGAAAACGCGCCTACGTCCCTATTGTATGCCCAAAGCATCCTTCGGATCGGAAACCATCAAGCTGGTACATGAAACCTACCTCCCAAATAGCCTGCGCCAGAGCGGGCGTAATGGGTCTGTGGCCGGAGAAGGCCTGTCGCCGGGCTCGCCGAGTCCCGGTAGACCATGCTCCCGCCTTACGGCGTTGCGTCCCCTGAGTACCCGGTCGTCCGACTCCCAGCCGTCGCCGACCTCTCTTCTTATCTGCTCCTCGATACCGGCGAGCGCGGCTTCACCAACGTCACCGATTCTCGCGGCCTCGTATTTGATGCCCAGGAGCACGGAGTTCTTGCTCTCGATAGTCTCCTCCTCTACTCGTTATGATTCTGTCCTGTGCCGGCCTCTTTCTTGAGTTCGAGCCTGGCCACCGCGGCGCGGTGGACCTCATCGGGGCCGTCGGCGAGGCGCAGGGTGCGGGCGCTCGCCCACAGGTATGCGAGCGGGAAATCGTCCGAGACGCCTGCGCCCCCGTGGGCCTGTATAGCCCGGTCTAGAACCTTCAGGGCCACGTTCGGTGCGATGACTTTGATCATGGCGATCTCAGCCCTGGCCTCTTTGTTTCCTACCGTATCCATCATGTGGGCCGCTTTCAAGGTCAAGAGGCGCGCCTGCTCTATCTCCATCCTGGAGTCCGAGATCCAGGCTTGTACAACACCCTGCTCCGCAAGCGGCTTGCCGAACGTCTCCCTTCCTTTGACCCGCTCGCACATCATCTCGAGCGCCCGCTCTGCGACGCCTATGAGCCTCATGCAGTGGTGGATGCGCCCTGGTCCGAGGCGCCCCTGGGCGATAGCGAAGCCCTTGCCCTCGTCCCAGATGATGTTCTCTAGCGGCACGCGCACGTCCTGGAAGGAGATCTCCGCGTGCCCGTGCGGGGCGTCGTCGTAGCCGAAGACGGGGAGGGTCCGCACTATCTCTACGCCGGGCGTATCGAGCGGGACCAGGATCATGGACTGCTGCTCGTGCCGCGGAGCGTCGGGGTCCGTCTTGCCCATGAATATGGAGATCTTGCACCGCGGGTCTCCGGCCCCTGAGATCCACCACTTCCTGCCGTTTACGACGTACGCGTCCCCGTCCCTCTCTATGCGCGCCCTGATGTTCGTCGCGTCAGAGGAGGCCACATCCGGCTCGGTCATCGCGAAGCAGGATCTTATCTCGCCGTCGAGCAACGGCCTTAGCCAGCGCTCTTTCTGCTCCTCTGTGCCGTAGCGTACGAGCACCTCCATGTTGCCCGTGTCCGGCGCGTTGCAGTTGAAAGCCTCGGGGGCAATGGGGCTGTGGCCCATGACCTCACACAAGGGTGCGTACTCCAGATTGGTGAGGCCGGCGCCGAGATCCGAGTCAGGCAGAAAGAGGTTCCACAGCCCTCTCGCCTTCGCCTCCTCTTTGAGCTCCTCCATGACCTGGGGTACGGACCACCGGCTTCCCGACGCCTCCAACTGCTCATGGTACTTCGCCTCGTTCGGGTAGATGAGCTCGTCCATGAATGCCTCGACCCGCTCCCGATACCCCCTTGTTTTCTCGGAAAGCTCGAAGACCACAACCTCTCCTCTCATAAAAGCCAGAGAGCCGATTCTGGCATAGCATGATGGGCATCGCAATCGACCCAGGTCCCTCTGCCCTATAGAATCGCTCGTCGTAATAGGGCAGAACGCTCTTCGGAAAATCTGTCTCTACCCGCAAAGAAAGTCGTAGGCGGGGACGTCCAGATCATCCAGGAAGTCACCCAGGTTTTTGTCGTCGCCGCCGATCAGGTTGGCCTGAACCTGAAGCCTTCTGCATCAAGGCACGGCAGAGACGAGCCCACCGTCGACTTGCAAGGAGACGCCGGTGATGTAAGAGGCGGCGGGGGAGAGCAAGAAAGCCGCGGCCCTCCCTAGCTCCGCAGGCTCACCGTAGCGGCCCAGGGGGATTCCCTCGCTCACGTTGCGGCGCTGCTCCTCGGTCGAGATGCCGAAATCCTGGGCCCGCGCTTCGTCGAGCGAGCGGGAGCGGGCGGTGTCGATGCGCCCTGGAGCCATGCTGTTGACCCTGACCACGGGTCCAACCTCTTTCGCCAGGCACTTGACGAGTGCCGCCACAGCGGGGCGCAGCACGTTCGAGGCGTCGAGGCCCTGTATCGGCTCACGCACCGATGATGAGGTGATAAAGAGCACGGAGGCGCCATCGTTCATCTGCGGGACGAGTGTGCGCAGCAACCGCACGGGCCCGCCCAAGAGCAGACGGAAGGCATCGAGCCACTGTTCGTCGGTCAGCCCGAGCGCAGGCCCGAAGGGCGGGCCGCCGGCGTTGACGAGCACGCCGTCGAGCGTGCCGAAGCGGTCGACCGCGACCGTGGCGACCTTGTCTACGCCCGACGGATGGGAGACGTCCGCCATACACTGCTCGGCCTGCTCGCCGAGCTCTCGTGCCACGTCCTGGATGGCGTCCTCACTGCGTGCGACCAGGAGTACTCTGGCGCCCTCCGCGACCAATTGCTCCGCTACGGCCCTGCCGAGCCCGCTGCTCGCGCCGCCTACCACAAATGACTTGTTCTCCAGGCCTAGCTCCACAGTCGTTCGCCTCCTCGCCCTGAGTACGCCAACTGGGACAATCCTACACCCTCTCGCGACGCCGTGACGTTGCTCGCCGACCACTCACGACCCCTGACAAGGCAGCGAGCGCAACCGGACTATAGCCATTCGAAGAGCTTTCGACCTACCGTTTATCGCACATTCGCCCAAGAGCGAAAACAAAAAGCCGAATTGCTCCAGGAAGCGCCCGTGATACGGTTCGGGCTATGATGGTAAGGGGAATGATAGCGCGTCTTCTTGGAGATAAGAGAGGAGATCTGGATGATCAAGAATTCTGTCGGGATATGGGCTTTCGGCCCTGCTGTGACCCGCTTTGTGCCACCTGGCTACCACAACGAGGTCGCAGACGAGCCTATGGTGGAGAAGACCGAGCGCGTCGCCGGCGGGCTCCACGACCTCCTGGAAGGGCTCGAGTACCACTATCCGGGTGAGATCGATGAAGACAATGCCGAGGAGGTGCTGCGGATCCTCGCCGCCCACGGGATGGACCTGCCCGTAATCGCCGCAGGCCTACACCCCGACCCGACCTACGCGCTGGGCGCGTTCATAAACCCCGACGAGGGGCTCCGCCGCAGGGGGATAGATACCCTGAGGCGCGGCATAGACCTCTGCGCGCAGGTAGGGGCTAACTTCATCATCTGGCCCGGCGCTGAGGGTTACAACTACACTTTCCAGCGCCCTTATGCGGAGATCTGGCGCCGCTTTGTCGAGGGCGTCGCCGAGCTGACCGACCACGCCAACGAGAAGGACGTGAAGGTCTTTCTGGAGCACAAGAACTCAGAGCCCGCTATGAAGATCCTGATGCAGAACATCGGTATGACGCTCTTTACCATCCAGAAGGTCAACGCCCTGGGGGTGGACACGACCAACCTGCAGGTCAACATGGACTGGCAGCACCTCATAATGAACGGCGAGAACCTGGCCGAGTACGCCGACCTCCTGGCCTCGGAGCACAAGCTCGGCCACCAGCACGGCAACGACGGCTGGGGCACCTTCGACGACGACAACGTGGTCGGCACGAACTTCTTCATGCAGACCCTGGAACTAGCCCAGACGCTCCAGGACACGGGCTACGGGGAAGAAGGCGAGATCATAGGCTTCGACCTCTATCCTTACACGGAAGACCAGGTGGCCGCCATCAGGCGCGCTATCCTGCAGTGGGAGTTCATCTGGGACCTGGCGCGGAAGATAGACAGGGCCGAGCTTCGCGAAGCCAAAACCCGTGCCGACGCCCTGGCCGGCCAGAAGGCGGTCTACGCAGCACTCGGCATGGACGAGGGTTATGAGGCGGAGATCTCCAGCCGCCGCAAAGAGGCGCGCGCCAGCAGGAGAGAGGCGTGAGCGTCCTAATCGGCCTCGACGTCGGAACCGGCGGCGCGAGGGCCGTCGCCGTGGACGAGTCGGGAGAAATAGTCGCCGAAGCCTCCTCAGAGTACCCGCTACACAGCCCGCGCCCTGGCTGGACCGAGCAAGACCCCGAAGACTGGTGGGAAGGAGCCAAAGATGCGATAGGGAAAGTCGCCACGCAGACAGGAGAGCAGATAGCAGGCATCGGGCTCACGGGGCAGATGCACGGATCCGTATTCCTCGATTCATCAGATGAGATAGTAAGGCCGGCGCTGTTATGGAACGACCAGCGTACCCACAGGCAGTGCCGAGAGATAACCAGTGCCGTGGGGGAGGAGCGTCTTATCTCCATCTCCGGCAACCCGGCCCTCACAGGATTCCAGGCTCCGAAGATCGTCTGGCTAAGAGAAGAAGAGCCGGATAACTTCGGGCGGATCTCCCGCGTGCTCCTGCCCAAGGACTACGTGAGGCTCCAGCTCACGGGCGAGTACGCCTCGGACGCTTCGGACGCGGCGGGCACCCTGTTACTGGACATGCGGGCCCGCGACTGGTCGGGTGAGATCCTGGACGCCCTGGAGATACCTGAGGAGTGGATGCCCGAAGTCTACGAAAGCCCCGAGAGCACGGGCGTCCTTCGCGGGGGCTTGGCCGATGAGCTGGGCCTGCCGCATGGCATCCCCGTGGCTGCGGGCGGTGGGGATAACGCAGCGGCGGCCGTCGGAACGGGCATCGTTGGCCCCGGGCTCGTCAACTCTTCCGTCGGTACGAGCGGCGTCCTCTTCGCCCACGCCAGCGACTTCAACCCCGACCCCACGGGGCGCCTGCACGCGTTCTGCCACGCCGTGCCTGGCGCTTACCACCTCATGGGCGTAACGCTCTCCGCGGGAGGGTCCCTATCCTGGTGGCGCGAGACGCTCGGGGGGGACTACGATGGGCTGGTCGAGACTGCTTCGGGCGTCAGGCCGGGCTCAGAGGGACTCGTCTTTTTGCCCTACCTCTCGGGCGAGCGGACGCCTCACCTCGACCCCAAAGCCAGGGGAGCTTTCTTCGGGCTCACGTCCCGTCACGGAGTCGAGCACATGACCCGCGCCGTGATGGAGGGTGTGATCTTCTCCCTGCGCGACTCACTGGAGATCATGCGCGGGCTCGGCGTACCCGTCGAGGACGTGAGGGCCACCGGCGGCGGGGCGAGGAGCGATCTGTGGCGCCAGCTCCAGGCCGACATCTACGGTACCCCCATACGCCGGACCGTCGCCGACGAGGGACCAGCCTACGGCGCCGCACTCCTGGCCGGGGTGGCTTCAGGCACCTACGCCAGCGTGGACGAGGCGACTTCCGTCGTGAGACTGCGAGAGGAGATCACCGAGCCCAATACAGAGCGGGCGAAGATATACGAAGAGCACTATGAGATCTACCGCTCGCTCTACCCGGCGACGAGCTCTGCCATGTCCCGCCTTACGGACCTCGCCAGTTGGACCGGCGAGTGATCGCGTACTAGTGGCACTGTTACGCAAACCCATCTGAGGTGGATCCCTGCCGCTGCTTTACAAACGTTCGCGAAACCTAGTAACGTGCGACTTGTGAAGTCCTTCCTGAGCCACGATAGGTCTTGGGCCTACCGCTCGATGCTGCTCGTCAGCATCTGCACGGTCGCACTTGGGGTGTGGGCCAGGTTGTACCATCTTGGCTTCCCACCCAGTAGACTGTGGGATGAGAGGTACTTCCCGGCCATGGCCAACAAGTACTTGCAAGGTGTCTACCAGTTTGACCTTCATCCACCCCTCGGGAAGTTCATCATTGCCGTCGGCATCTCCCTGTTGGGCAACGACCCACTGGGGTGGAGGATCATGCCTACGTTGTTCGGCCTGGCCCTCATACCGCTTGCCGCCCTCCTCGGCTGGTATTGCCTCAAGGAGCGGGTTGGCGCCATACTGCTGGCCACCTTCTTCGCCGCCGAGACGATTTTCATAGTCCATTCCAGGATCGGGGTCATGGACATCTTCCTTGTTTTCTTCGTGCTCGCTGCCTTTCTTGCGGCGCTGCGAGCCGAGAGTGGCAGGCAGGTGATCTTCTCTTGCGTACTGCTAGGCCTGGCTATCGCCGTCAAGTGGGCAGCCTTCCCTGTTGCCGTGCCCATTGGCTACGTCCTCTGGCGCAAGGGGCTGCTGCGACCGTTTCTGGGGGGGCTCTGGATCTCTGCTGTCACCTACGTCGCTGTGGTCTTCGTCGGGGCGCTCATTACCATCAGCATGAACCCCATCGAAGCATGGGTGTGGGCTTGGGACTGGCACGTCGATGCCGCGCGCAAGGTCACCGCCGTTATCCCCCATACTTGGGGCTCGGCCTGGTGGAGCTGGCCGATCATGCTGCGGCCGATACGCTTTTTCTACGGGACGAACGCAGAGGGACTCTTTCAGGTAATCATCGCGATCGGCAACCCCCTGATCTGGTGGAGCAGCACACTCGCCTTGGGCGTTAGCATCTTCGAGATAGCGCGCAAGGCCGTAACCAGAAAGCTCTCGGCGGACGATCCGATCATACCGATCGTACTCGGCTACGTGTTCCTTCTGGCGCCCTGGGTGGCCGGCACCAGGATTCCGTACATTTACAATTACCTGCCCATCTACCCCTTCGCCATCCTGGCGCTGGCCTACTGGCTTTGCAAAGTCTGGAACCGCCCGCGGTGGGGCCCCTGGGTGGTCGTCGGCTTTACGGCCTTCGCCGTGGCCCTGACCGTGTTCTTCCTCCCGCTGGCCCTGGCGCTGCCCATAAGCGAGGACGACCTCATGCGTCGCGTGTGGATCGACTACTGGTTCTACTACGAGAAGCCGGTTCCTGGGAGCGGATGTCTCGTTCCCAACCCCACTAGGCTCTGCCCCCAGTGAACGCTACTCTGTTTCGATGCTGTCCCGCAGCTTGATACTGCCGGCCTGGACGACCCTGGCGCAGATGCCACCTCGACCCTTGAGGGCCCGCGTCATCCCCGGCTCGCTCAGGTCCTGTACGTGCCTGCAGGGCGGACGTGGCCGGTCGTACTCCAGGACGGTCTCCCCGACGCGGAACTTCTTCCTGCGCAGGTCGCCTAGCCTAATGCCCCGGGTGATTATGTTGCGCCTGTGCTCGCCGTTCTTGACGCTTATGCCCAGTTCGTTCTCGATGTAGTCGAGGTCTTCGCCCTCGATCAAAGTCACCTCACAAACGTCTCCATAACGCGTCCAGTACCCTGTCCCCGCACAGTAGCGGTCCCCTTCTATGCCACACCCTGCGACGGTACGGACCTCCTCCACGCGCCCCATAGCCGCGCTGCCTTCCGCTGTAACGTAGATCCCCTCCACTACACCGTTCATTCTGCGTGCTCCCTCCGGTAGGTAGACCACGGAAAGAGGTTAACAGCTAAGTGCCCCCGCCGGCATGCCCGTAACCGCCACCGCCGGGTGTCTCGACGGTAACCACGTCTCCTTCCTCCATCTCCCTGCTGACCTTGGGCGGCAACTCCTCGCCGCCCAAGAGGTTGCGGCCGACCCTGCCAGGCTCGCCGCCGCAGGCCCCGTGCGGCCCGTGGCGCCTGCGGTCGGTGAGCAGGGAGAGGCTGGCGGGTTCGAGGACTCGCACGGCGCGTACGATGCCGTCGCCGCCCCGGTGCTCGCCGTCCCCGCCCGAGCCGTAGAGCAGCTCGTAGCGCTCGACGCGCATC
>DASSCV010000012.1:0-11344 GCA_035697505.1 Rubrobacter sp. | reverse complement strand
CTTGGGCAGCCCCGGTATGTTCCCCAACAATACGTCCTCGATGCTCGGCAACGTCGCCGCTGTAATGGAGACCGAGTCACCATCGCAACTCATTCCCTCCGAGATCCACAGAATGTGAACCTCCTCCACCCCGCTGGCCGTGCTTTGAGTCTCGGTCACGAGCTACTCCTCCTTTTCCCTCGCGCCATACAACCGGCAGTTCTTGGAAAGAACGCACCTCAAAGGAGTCCGAACAAACAGACCTCCACCGCTGTCGCCGCCTCTTCCATTAGAGTTTCCCTCTGTCTAGCGCTCTTGCGGCACACTCCCTACCCCTAAGTAATGGTCATTGATTCAGCGTGCTGCTCGCTCCCTGAATACGGGCTCACCGCTATCCCCATCTACCCATTACCACCAAAACTTAGCGGGGGCAGGATAGCAGTCCCTCGGCCTGTTGTAAACGTGGATACGACCCCACGTCTCAGACATTTTCGAGGCGCTGCCCGAGCCAGTCGCACCACTCATCGACGCCCTGGCCGGTCCGCGCGCTGGTGAGGATGGTCCTGACGCCCGGGTTGACCGCATCGAGGTTCCCGAGGAACTGCTCCAGATCGAAGTCCAGGTGTTCCAGCAGATCCACTTTGTTGACCAGTACCAGGTCGGCCGAGCGGAACATGAGCGGGTACTTAAGGGGTTTCTCCTCCCCTTCTGTGATGGAGTAGACCATGACCCTGACGTCTTCACCCACCCTGAACTCGGCAGGACACACCAGGTTCCCCACGTTCTCTATGATGAGGACGTCTATGTCCTCGAGCGGGAGTTCGCCGAGGCCGGAGCGGACCATGTTGGCGTCCAGGTGGCACTCGCCTCCGAAACCCGGGTCGGTATTCACCTGCACCAGGGGGATGTGGAAACGGGCCAGCCTGTCGGCGTCCAGGGTAGTCTGTACGTCCCCCTCCAGAACGCCAAGACGAAGCTGGCCGCGCAACCGCTCCAGGGTACGCTCCAGCAGTGCCGTCTTTCCCGCTCCCGGAGAGCTCATCATGTTGATCGTGTATGTCCCTGCCCTGTCGAACAAGTCCCTGTTGGCCCTGGCGAGCGTGTCGTTGGCGTCCAGGACGTTCTCTCGGACCACTTTCTTGACCGCCGTACGGTGCATCCCTACGCTTCCTCCAATTCGAGTGACTCGACCATAAGCTCTTCCCCCTTGAGGATCTCCAGGTCGAAGCCTCCGCATTCCTCGCACTGCAGAGGGAAGCTACCTAGTCGGCTCTCCACCCCGCACAAGCGGCACCTTCCTTCTGCGGGTATCTGCTCCATCTCCAGCTCGGCGCCTTCGACCGGCGTGCCTTCAGCCAGGAGGCCGAAACCGAAAGTCAGGGCGGAAGGTACAACCTGGCGCAGATAGCCTACTTTCATCTGCACCTTCGTAACCCGCCGCCCGTCGGCCTGGCGGCTGGCGATCCTGACCACCGACTCTGCTATCGAGAGTTCGTGCAAGCACCCACTCCTCACGGCGCACAGAGGCTGTCTTCCCGATCCCTCCTCCATCGTAGCCCATAACTATCGTGGGAACAATCACGAGATGTTCCTTCGGGAGATAGAATCGAAGAGTATATGTGGAGCGAGGAGGATCTATGAAACCGATAGAGCTCTACACCGCGGCCGGCTGTCCCTACAGCGAGGCCGCCCGCGAGGACCTGGAGTGGCGTGGGGTCGACTTCATCGAGTACGACGTGGAGAGGGACAAGAAAGCCCTCGGGCGAATGCTCGAGCTCACAGACGGCACCAGGACGGTCCCCGTTATCTCCGAGGAAGGCAAGCCCGTCCAGATCGGCTGGATGGGCAGAGGATGCGCCGTGTGACGCCTCACCCGGACAACCATCGGGCCACGTCGGGTGCATGGTAGGTGATGATGATATCGGCGCCGGCGCGTTTGATGCCCGTCAGCGCTTCGAGGACGGCCCGCTGTTCGTCGAGCCAGCCGTTCTGGACAGCAGCCTTGACCATCGCGTACTCCCCGCTCACGTTGTAGGCGGCGACGGGAAGGTTTGTCGTCTCGCGTACGCGTCGCAGGACGTCCAGGTAAGGCAGGGCTGGCTTGACCATGACGATGTCAGCGCCCTCCTCGATATCCAGGCCCGTCTCTAGGAGCGCTTCGCGGGCGTTGGCCGGGTCCATCTGGTAGCTACGCCGGTCGCCGAACTGCGGCGCGCTGTCGGCAGCTTCGCGAAAAGGGCCGTAGAAAGCCGAGGCGTACTTGGCCGCGTACGCCATTATGGGGGTGTTCTCGAAGCCCTCGTTGTCGAGCTCGGCCCGGATCGCCGCGACGCGCCCGTCCAACATGTCTGAGGGTGCGACGATGTCGGCTCCCGCCTCGGCCTGGGAGGCTGCGGTGCGGGCCAGGAGCTCGAGGCTGACGTCGTTGAGCACCTCACCCGTCTCCTTCTCGACGACCCCGCAGTGTCCATGGCTCATGTACTCGCAAAGGCACACGTCAGTTACTACGAGAAGTTCGGGCGCAGCCTCCTTTATTGCGCGGGTGGCGAGCTGGACGACTCCCTCAGGATCGTAGGCCCCGGTTGCGGCCTCGTCTTTCTGATCCGGGATGCCGAAAAGGAGAACGGCCTGGATGCCGAGGTCGTGTGCCCGCTGCGCCTCGGCGACCGCGTGGTTTATCGAGAGCTGGAAGATTCCGGGCATCGAGGCCACAGGGTTCCTCACATCCTCCCCCGCGGTCACGAAGATCGGGTAGACGAAGTCCTCGGGCGAGAGCCGCGTCTCGCGCACGAGCCCACGCAAGCCCGCCGTGCGCCTCGTTCTTCTCAACCTCTGCTGCGGGAATGCCATTCTATTCACCCCTCTTTGCCGGATCTGCGGCGAGGAGGCCTGTGACCGCCTCGACCAGCCCGGATATAGTGTACTCGCCAGCTTCGGCATCGACCCTGAGACCGTGTTTGCGGGCGGTGTCTGCCGTGATCGGCCCTATGCACGCGACCCTGGTCTGCGCCAGAAGCCGTGCTGCTTCCTCGGCGCCGAACGCCCCGACGAAGTTCTCCACGGTGGAGCTGGCCGTGAAGGTCACGCAGTCTATCTCGCCCGACTGCAGGCGCAGGGACAACTCCTGACGGCCTTCAAGAAGTGGGACTGACTCGTATGCCGGTGGGACGACGACCTCGGCGCCAGCCTCCCGGAGCTTCTCCGGCAGGATCTCACGCGCCACCTTCGCACGAGGGATGAGGATGCGCTCTCCCACCAGGGAGCCTGTCTGGAGAGCTTCGATCAGGGCCTCTGCCCTGTACTCCTCAGGGACCACGTCGACCCGCAACCCGGCCCATACTATTCTCTCTGCGGTAGCAGGACCGATGGCGGCCACCTTCATATCCCGTGGTACGGCGCGAAGGTCGAGGCCGTGGTGCTGCAGGCGCTTCAGGAACGCCTCGACGCCGTTTACGCTGGTAAAGACGATGAGGCTGAACGAGTCTAGGTCACGAATAGCCGCGTCGAGCGATCCGAAGTCTTCGGGGGGACTTATCTCTATGGTCGGAAACTCGTGGACCTCGGCCCCCAGTTTCTCCAGAGCTGCGGATAGCTCACCAGCCTGCGCCCTCGCGCGCGTGACGACCACCCGACGCCCGAAGAGCGGACGCCGCTCGTACCAGTCGAGCCCTTCTTCGCGCAGGGCGACGACATCCCCGACGACGATCATCGCAGGCGGCTTCAAGCCTGCCTCGGCTACCCTCTCAGCGATGTCTTCGAGAGTTCCTGTGACTGTCCGTTGTTCCGGGACGGTGCCCCACATGACGCAGGCGACCGGTGTCTCCCTGCTCTTCCCAGCCGCGATGAGCTCTTTCGAGATCTCCTCCAACCGGCCCACGCCCATGTACAGAACGAGCGTATCGGCGCCGTGGGCCAGCCTTTCCCAGTTCACGTCCGAACTGCCTTTCGTCGGGTCCTCGTGCCCCGTGACGAACGCGACACTGGTCGAGACGTTCCTGTGGGTAAGGGGTATCCCGGCGTATGCCGGGGCCGCGACACCGCTCGTCACGCCGGGGACGACCTCGAAAGGTAGTTCGGCCTCTTTCAGCGCGAGTGCCTCTTCACCGCCACGTCCGAAGATGTAAGGGTCGCCGCCCTTCAAGCGCACGACCGTCATCCCGGCGCGGCCCTTCTCGACGAGGAGATCGTTTATCTCCTCCTGGGACATCGTAGGGTTGCCAGGCTTCTTGCCGACGTAGATCTTCTCGGCTTCCGGTCTCGCGTACCCGAGCAGCGCTCCTGGCGCGAGCCTGTCGTAGACGACGGCGTCGGCCTCCTGCATGCAGCGCACGCCCTTCAGGGTGAAGAGTCCAGGGTCCCCCGGCCCGCTGCCGACCAGGTAGATCACGGCCCGCCTCCCGCCGATGTACGACGTATGTCACCGACCCGTCCCGGCAAACGGAGCGAAAGGCAGCTCAACCCGCCGTCGACCTTCCTGAACTCGGACATCTCGAGCTCGAAGAGCTCATAACCTCTAGCGGCGATCTGCGCCTTCGTTCTCTGGAAACCCGCGGGCACGACAATGTAGTCGTTGATCCGGATGCAGTTGGCTGAGTATTCCTCGTGGGCTTCGGCAACGATCTTGTCGAACCCCCCGAACTCCCCGTCCCTTGCCAGCTTCCCGGCAACTACCAGAATGCCGTCCCCGAGGTATGACACCCCACTCTTGAGGTGCAAGTACTCGCGCGACTCCACACGGGAGCTGCCGTAACCGTACCTCCCCAGGATCTCGGAGAGTTGCCTGGCACCCTCCGGATTCGTCCTGCTCGTGAGACCAATGTAGAAGTGATCTCCGACCTGAAGGACGTCACCTCCGTCCAGCGTACCAGGGGCAATGATGCGTTCGACGTTTTCGTAGCGCCCGGACAAGACCTCCTCGACACCGTGAACTTCCCCACGCCTGCTATCCACGCCGGGCCGGGCAAGGATCGCGCACCGTGCCGTCACGACCGCCGTGTCTTCGATAAAGACCGAATCCGGATGCTGCTCGTCAGCGTCGAGCGCGGTTACCTCCAGCCCGCACTCCTGGAGCGCCCGGATATACCTGAGGTGCTGGGCCACAGCTCTTGTGTGATCCGGTTTCCCCAAATCCGCAGACGTGATCCCTGCGTGGAGCGTCTCCGGGACGCCCCTGACAATGGCCTCAGCGAACATCGGCACACCTATCTCCTAACCTCCCGGACCTCCCCGAGCACGATCTCAGCACCCTGCTCCAGCAGGTCCCGCGCCAACCTTTCCCCGACTTCATCAGGGTCACATCCCGTCGCATCACCCCTGTAGACCAACGCCCCGTCCGGCGACGCAACGATTCCGCGGAGCCTGACATCCTCTTCTCTCGCGACGGCCAGGGCTCCTACCGGCACACGGCAGCCACCCTCCAGGGTCCGCAACATATTCCGCTCCGCCCGGACGGCCCGCTCCGTCGGCGAGTGGTTGAGGGCTTCTCGCACTGTCTCGCGCAGCGGGCTGTTCTCCCTGGCGGCGACGGTCAGCGCGCCCTGACCGACGGCGGGGAGCATCACGTCGGGCGGGATGACCGTGTGAGGGACGTCGAGAGCGAGCCGTTGGAGGCCGGCCCTGGCCAGCACGATCGCATCGGCCGCACCCTCGCGCATCTTGCGCACCCGCGTGTCCACGTTGCCCCTGATGCCGACGACCTCCAGATCCGGCCTGTGGTAAAGGAGTTGCGCCCTCCGGCGCTGGCTGGATGTGGCCACGACGGCCCCCTGCGGCAGATCCTCCAGGGTATGTTGCCCGCTGGAGACGAGGACGTCTGCAGGGTCGCGGCGGCGGGTGACGGCCGCGAGATCCACCCACTCCGGTAGCTCTGTCGGTACGTCTTTCAGCGAGTGCACGGCGAGGTCTATCTCACCTGAAAGGAGGGCTTCGTCGAGTTGGCGGGTGAATACGTCTCGCTGGTCTATGACGGCGAGAGGAGTGTCGGGGTGGTGCTCGCTGGTCGTCCTGATGACTCTGACCTCGACCTCGATGCCAGCTGCGCGCAGGCTGGCCGCGCACTCTTCGGCCTGAACGAGGGCGAGTCTGGAGCCGCGGGTACCGAGGATAGCCGCTGTTTCTGGGGTCACGGGGATTCGCGGCGGTGCAGCTCCACGTCGAGGCCGTCCAGGGCCATCAGGCAGCGCCTGACCTCGGAGCTCTCGAGTGGGGAGCCTGCCTCCGCACGGTCCTTTATCTCCTGGATCGGCCCGTGGAGCAGTTTGTTGACCAGAGAGTGGCTCATACGCTCGACGGAAGCGGCCTCTTCGGGCGAGAGCTCCATCCTCGCGAGGGCGCGGGCGAGCTCGTGACGACGAATCTGCTCGGCCCCATCGCGGAGCTCCTGTATAAGTGGGACGACGTGCAGCGTCGAGAGCCAGCCCGTGAACTGAAGGACGGCCGGGGAGATCATGGCCTCCCCCTCTTCGGCCGCGTCCTGGCGGCCCTCCGCATTGCGCTCGACGACGGCCTGTAGGTCGTCTATGTCGTAGAGGTAGACTCTCTCCAGGGTCTGGACAACGGGGTCGATGTCTCTAGGGACCGCGATGTCAATAAAGAACAACGGCTCGCTCCGCAGCGCAAGCGCTCCGGCGACCGTCTCGCTCTGGACGACCCACTCGCCCGAGCCTGTGGAGCTCACGACGACATCCACCTCGGGAAGCTCTGCGGCGAGGGCGTCGAACGCGACGGCCCTGCCTCCAACGCGCTCGGCGAGCAGTCTGGCCCGCTGGGGGGTACGGTTTGTGATGAGAAGGTCGGCCACGCCCCTGTCCTTGAGATGCTTGACCACGAGCTCGCTCATATCTCCTGCGCCGAGGACCAGGGCCCGCCTTCCGGCGAGATCCCCGAAGACCTCTTCGGCGAGCTTCACGGCGACGCGCGGAACGGATAGAGAGCTATCTCCTATCCCCGTCTCGGAGCGGACCTTCTTGCCGATCCTGAGCGAGGTGTGGAAGAGCCGGTTGAGGATCTGGCCCGTGCAGTGCTCTTCGGTTGATGCCCTGTAGGCCTCGCGTACCTGGCCGAGGATCTGACCCTCCCCGACGACCATGGAGTCGAGCGAAGAGGCGACTCTGTAGAGGTGCCTCACTGCCTCAGCGTCCGTCAGCCAGTACATGTCCTGCTCCAGCGACGCCCGCTCGACGCCCCTGTCTTCGGCGAGAAGATCGAGCATCCGCCGCCTCGCGCCCTCGTCCTCGACGACGGCGTAGACCTCGGTCCTGTTACAGGTGGAGAGCAGCACGGCTTCGGAGACGACGCCCTCGTCCTTGAGGCGCCTGAGGAGGCTCCGGCCGGCGCACGGCGGGAAAGCGACGCGCTCGCGCACCTCGACCGGCGCCGAGCGGTGGCTCATCCCCGCAACCGCGACAAGCACCGGCTCACCTCCTCTTCGAGGTCCTGGCCTGTTGCTCTACCCCTGTGGCGGGCCGTGTCGAGCTCCTCCACGACGCCTGCCCACTCGGGTCCGAAAGCCTCCTCCAACTCGCTCCTGATCCGGCGCGCCAGCGTAGGCGATGCGCCACCGGTCGAGACCGCGACCTGTAGCCCACCCCTCCGCAACGTCGAAGGCACGGAAAAATCCCCTTCAGAAGGACGGTCGGCGACGTTTATAGGGACCCCGCGTTCTTTCGCCTCCCTTGCCACCGCCGCGTTGACCTCCCGCGAGTCCGTCGCAGTAAACGCCAGGTTCGCACCACTGAGGTCCCCGTACTGGTAGGGGCGGCGTAGGATCTCCACGTCCATGCCCGCAAGCTCCGGAAGGGCCTCGGGGGAGATCACGACGACCTCGGCGCCCGCTTGTAACAGCTTAGCGACCTTCCTGGACGCCACCTCCCCGCCCCCGACTACCACGCAACGCCTGCCGGAGAGGTCCAGAAATATAGGGTAAAGAACGGTACTTTCGCCGCCGATCTCTGCTCCTGACCTAGAGAATGGCCCGCGGATTAGCCTGAAAGTCTAGCATAACCACCAACCGGGTATCGTTATCTCACAAAGTGTTGCATGCACCCTGGCGAGGCACCGTATAAGCCTTCACGGTTTGGCCCGTTCTTTGGTCTTCTCCAGCAGCCTGATCTCCTCTATAACCATGCCCTTATCGACTGCCTTGCACATATCGTAGACGGTCAGCGCGGCCACGCTGACGGCGGTGAGGGCCTCCATCTCGACGCCCGTACGGTCGCTCGCACGGGTCGTCGCGGTGATCGACACGCGATCCTGGCCGACCCCGAACTCGACGTCCACGGAGGTCAGGTTCAACCCGTGGCACAGCGGTATGAGCTCTGGCGTTTTCTTGGCCGCCATCACACCGGCGATCCTGGCCGTGTTCAACACATCGCCCTTGGGCAACGCAGCTTTCCGCAACAGCCCTATCGTCTCTGAGGACATGCGCACTACTCCCCCAGCGACCGCGGTGCGCCGCACCACTTCCTTCTCCCCCACGTCGACCATCCTGGCCGCGCCCTCGCTGTCGAGATGCGAGAATTTCATGTCGAAACCTCCGTTTCAGCCTTTCAGCTTGCGCGTCCCCAAGCCCTTGCTGACAAGGCGCCAAAGGCGCCGTGCTGACAAGCGAAGGCGCAAGCCTGAGCGTGCTGACCAGCTTATACTGCGGAATGCGGGGGAATCGAACCGCCACGGCCGTATTACGGTCGCAAACCGGTTTTGAAGACCGGCCGGGCCACCAGGCCCACGCATTCCTGGTTAGGCGGGTAGAGTTTATTACATCGCCTGCCTGTGGCGGCGGGTGAGGACTCTTACGTCGCCCGTACGGCTGGTGACGGCGCGGGCGTCAGAGTACTCGAGCCAGGCCTGGGCGTACTTGCGGCTGGTGCCGAGGCTGTCGCGGAGGCCAGCAAGTGAGATCTCACCTTCTTCCCTGCAGATAGTCTTTATCCGCTCTAATACCGACTCGGCTGCCTCGCGCGCGGCGAAGAGCGAGGCCCCTAGCTCGACGGCGTCCCCACGCTTGAGGAGCAGACGCATCGCCGGTGTGGGCTCTGCCGTGGGAGGTTGTGGCCCGGCGGCCTGCAAGACATCGAGTAACTGCTCGGCCTCGCGCTCCAGCTCGGGGGGCAACCTGTTCGCGTTCGTCAGACTGACGCCTGTATCGGTCACCGTTACCGCTTCGATCTCCATTTCTGCGAGCAGAGCGTCAGAGAGCGGAGTCGAAAGATCCATGGCTGTGCGGGCCTCGGCGATGGTGAGTTCGGGGCTCTCGGGACGTTCGGCAGTCCTACGTTCTAAGGCTTCGAGAAGCCGCTCTCGCGCCGCTGCGATGTCGCTGGCTGCGGCGTGGATCTCCCCTATGGTCTCTACCCCGGCGCTGGTTTCGACCGCTCGAGACACTTCGTCCGCCGAGAATCCCAGGATCAGCGCGAGTTCTTCTGTGGTCATGCCCTCACCTGGTCTGTGGGCCAGGGCGAGTGGGACAGCCTTTGTAGCGTCGCCGCTTTCGAGGGCCTCGAGCCAAGATGGATCGGGGCGGCGCCCCGTCGCTGATGGGTCGAGAACGGTGCCGCCGCCGATAGTGACCCCGTCCATGGAGCGCAGCACGAAGCTGTCGCCCCTGAGCGTTACGAACGGCTCGTCGAGCCTCAGGCGGGCGAGGGCTCTGGCTCCAGGCTCAAGTTCCTCGCGGTCCGTCAGGCGAACGCGGGCATTAGTGGAACGTGTCCCGTGGTGCAGCCTTAGGCGCATGCCGTGGGCGAGGGGTTTCGCGCCCTCAAGGAGGCGGACGCGGACGTCGAGATCGCGGCTCGTGGGAACGGGGTGCGAGAGCAGGACGTCGCCCGCTTCGATCTCCGAGGCTTCGACACCAGTGAGGTCGAGGGCCGTACGTGCCCCGGCGTAGGCGATCTCGGCGGGGTGACCGTGGTTCTGTACGCCACGCACCCGCGGGCGCAGGCCCGTAGGAGTGTACAGAACGTCGCCTGGACGAATCTCCCCGCTCCACAACGTCCCCGTCACAACGACCCCTATACCCTTGAGCACGAAAGAGCGGTCCACGGGCAGGCGTGCCAGATCGTCCTTGCGCCTGTCCGCCCTTTCCCCGGCCAACGCGTCCAGCGCCAGTAGCAGATCCTCGACGCCATCACCGGTCACGCCACTCACATGGATCACAGGAGCACTGATGTCCCTCGACTCCAGCAGCTCCTCGACCTCAAGGGCGGCCAGCTCCACAGTCTCCTGGTCCACGGCATCGACTTTCGAGAGCGCGACGACCCCCTGCTCGACACCGAGGATCCGCAGTATGTCAAGGTGCTCGATCGTCTGGGGCATGACGCCGTCGTCGGCGGCGACGACGAGCAGGAAGGCGTCGACCCCAGTGGCCCCCGAGACCATGTTCTTGACGAAGCGCTCGTGCCCGGGCACATCCACCAGGCTGGCCCGCTTTCCGCTCGGAAGGTCGAGCTCCGCGTACCCCGGCACGATGGAGATTCCCCTGCGGTGTTCCTCTTCCAGACGGTCGGTATCAGTGCCCGTCATATAACGGACGAGCGTGGTCTTGCCGTGGTCCACATGCCCCGCCGTCCCTATGGTTAGGGAGATCCTGTGCTCGCCTGCCTCAAACACGCGCGTCTCTGAGTGCCCCGATCACGGCCTCCTCGTCACCTGGCAGGAGGGTCCGTACGTCCAGCCATAACCTCCCCTCACGCACACGGCCAATTACGGGTGGTTCTCCGGCGCGCAGGTTCCCGGCCAGGGATTCCGGATCGGTCCCGCCCAGCGTTACGGCGAAGGAGGGAATCTCGTGTGTTGGCAGCGTACCCCCGCCGCTGCGGGCTACAGAAGGCGTCACTTCCACCTCGAGGCCAGGCGCGTTGCGCCTGAGGTTCTCGGCGAGGTGGGTGGCCCTTTCTTCCATCTCGGGGACCGGGGTTCGTATCATACTGAGGGTCGGGAGATCGTGTTCGGCGGTGCCATCGAGATAAGAGTTCAGCGTCGCTTCCAGGGCGGCGAGGCACAGCTTGTCGGCGCGGAGGGCGCGGGCGAGGGGATGGAGGCGCATGGATGAGGTCCAACGCGAAGCTCCTACCGATATCCCTGCCTGGGGCCCGCCGAGGAGCTTGTCTCCCGAGAAGATTGCGAGGTCAGCGCCATCTCTCAGGGTTTCCTGCACCCGTGGTTCTTCAGCCACGGGTAACAGCGCACCGCTGCCTACATCAGCGATGATGGGGAGTCCAAGAGACGAGAGCTCCAGGACCCCTACCGACTCTGTGAAGCCGACCGTCTCGAAGTTGCTGGGGTGGACCCAGAGGACCGCGCCTGTGTTCTCGGTTACGGCGTTCTCATAATCCGAGAGCCTGGTACGGTTCGTGGTTCCGACCTC
>DASSCV010000011.1:0-11897 GCA_035697505.1 Rubrobacter sp. | reverse complement strand
TGATGTTGTCGTTGCCGCCGGCGTCCAGGGCGGCGGAGAGCAGGACGCGCGCCGCCCTCTCCGGGTCGTCTGGGGAGTCGGCCAGAATCTCCGAGATCCCTGCCTCCGAGACCATATCCGAGAGCCCGTCAGAACAGAGCAAGATGCGGTCGCCGGCCTCTATGGGCAGTGTGGCAGTGTCGACGTCGACCTCCTCGTCCGCGCCAAGGGCACGGGTGATGAGGTTCTTCTGGGGGTGCTCTGCCGCCTGATCCCTGGTCAGGTCGCCGCTACGCACAAGCTCAGCGACGAGCGAGTGATCCTCCGTTAAGGGGTTCATGTCGCCGCCGCGTACAAGATAGGCCCTCGAATCACCGACGTGTGCCACCTCGGCTACGGGTTCCCCCTGCTTCCCACCGAACCTTATGGCGACCACGGTGGTACCCATCCCCGAGAGCTTTTCGTCGCCGCGGCCAGCGGCCACTATCCTGCGGTTCGCCTCTCCTATGGCCGCTTTGAAAGGTTCGTCCGGCTGGAGATCTTTGAGCACGTCTACGGCGAGGGAGCTCGCGACCTCCCCGGCCTCGAAGCCGCCTATGCCGTCGGCGACGACGAAGAGAGTCTCATCCTCGCCTTCGCCTACGAGCAGGGCGTCCTCGTTGTTCTGGCGAACCTTGCCGGCGTGGGTGACGCCGAATGGCTGCAGCTCGAGCAAAGGCACGATCCTACTCCTCGTACCTGAAGGTGGTCGAGCCGACCCTGACGGTGTCCCCGTTCCTCAAGGGCGTGGCGCCCACGGTCTTGCGCCCGTTCACGAAAGTCCCGTTCGTCGAGCCAAGGTCCTCGACGTAGAGCAATCCCCCGTGCCTGGTGAGCTGGGCGTGGCGTCCCGAGGCGTAGTCGTCGCTCTTCAGGACGATGGTGCTGCCAGATGAGCGCCCCATGCTGGTCTCGTCGTCCTCGAGCTCGAACCGCGTCTCTGGGGCGAGGATCTCCGAGTCCTCGACTACCAGCTCCGGAATCCCCGAGACGGAGCCCCGGCGGGCGTACGTCCCGCGACCGTTGCGCTCCTTGCCAGGCACGTAGGGCTCATCGTCCGGTATCTTCCGCAGGTCCCCGATGCTCCGGCTCATTACAGCGTAGATAAAGGCGAAGAGCAAAAGCAAGATCAGAGCCTTCGCCGCAAGCAGCGGCACCTGGAGCTCGAGCATCCCCTAACGTCTCCCGCCGGACACCTCGCCCGGAGAGTCTATGCGGCGGACGAAGCGGGCCGTACTCTGGCCGAAGGTCAACTCGTCGCCGCCTTCGATCCTTTCGCGGTCTATGGGGGCGCCGTCTAGCATGGTGCCGTTCGTAGAACCGAGGTCCTCCACCACGAAGCCGCTGTCGGCGCGTGAGATCCTGGCGTGTCTTCTCGACACGTTCGGGTCGTTTATCACGATGTCGTTCTCCTGCGAGCGGCCTACGCTCCACGGGCCGCGCCCATCCAACTGGTGCTTCTCATCCCCGAGAACGACCTCCACGATCTCCCGCGCCAGACCGTGGCGCCTGGCCTCGTCGGCGGATATCGTGGCGGTGCCCTGGTCCATCTCCCCGCCGGCCGACTCCTCGGTGCGGAAGATGCGGGTCTGGCCCGAGGTGTCCTGCGGGGCGCCCTTCTCGCGGGGACCGTCGCCGCCTGTCAGCTTGGCGGTGACGCCGAACTCCCCGAAGCGGAGTGTGTCTTCGGTCTCGAAGCGTATCCTTGGGGGAGTCATTAGATGGTAGTTCTTGTTCTCCGCGTGGGTCGAAGCGTACTGGATCAGCTCGTCCTTCAAAGACGCCTGGTAGGCCCTGATTGACTCCGTGTCCTCTTTGGAGAGGTGCACAGTGAAGTCGTTCGGGGCGTAGGTGCGCGAGATCGAAACCATCCTGCCTTCGTCCATCTGCTTGGTAAGGCCCTTGGCGATCTCTACGGGGTGGATCTGGCGCCTGAACGCCCTTCCAAAGACGCCCTCTACCAGCGATTCCATCCGCTTTTCGATGTGTTTGAGAAAACCCAAAGAAACCTACCCTCTCACCCTCGATACGAGGTACCTGAGCACCGCGTATATTATAGCCGCGAGACCGAGCGAAATCATATCCAGAGCGAGCGTGCCGGGAGGAGCATTCGGGGAGACGAGTAGCGCGTACCCCAGGGCTCCCCCGACTACCGCGACCGCGAATCCTACCATCCACTTCCCTGCCCACTCGGCGAGCGAGACAGCCCCCGCCATCGCCGCCCACAACAGGAAGAATAGCGGGAGCTGGGGATAATACTGCAAGATGGCCTGAGACCAATCCAGCAGCTCACCTACCCCTAACGTCGTCGGTACGGTGTCGAGCCTCTCCCCCGAGTAAGGGAGCTCGGCGTAAGGGCCACCGTCGGCGAAGAAGCCGTTGCGCACCGTGAGGTCGTAACAGATCAAGGTAAAAGCACCGGCCGCTGCCGAAAGGCACGCACCGAGGGGCCGCATCAGCGCGCCGAAGAGCAGCGGCAGGGCGGCAAGGAGGGTGGTCCCCAGGAGTGCCCCGAGTCCGACGAGGAGGGCCAGGGGGACCGCTAGCGCGGGCCCTAGCGGCAGCCTTCTCACGTCAGGGTTGGCCGTACCTGCGCCAAGCACCCAGACGCCCCCGAGGACGGGCACCAGCGCGGAGAACCCGAGGCCAGCCCCGTTCCGTATCAGCAAGACGGCGAGGGCGACGATGACACCGAGGGCGCCAAGGCGCGGCAGCAGGTATGCCAGCACGCCGAGCCCGGCGGCGACGCCGGCCGCCTGCGCGCCGTCCGCAAGGATCTCGGCCGCCAGAAGGTACCCCAGACACCCTGCGGCCAGGCCGTTGATAATACGCAACGCACTGTCTTTGAAGCCACCTGAGAGCCTGTCGAGCACCTTGTGTCCATGGGGTGAGATGCTGCCCGATGGGGCCTTCCTGCCCGTAAGGAGCTTGACGGCGGCCCACGCGCTCTGCGGGCGGTGGTCAGGGTTGGGCGAGGTTGTCCGGTCGACGAACTCCCTGAGGCGAGGGGGTGGCTCGTAGGGCTGGCTCGCGAGCAGGGTACGGGCCGTGGCGCCGACGGCGTAGATGTCCGTGAGCGCGGTCGGGTCGGCGCCGTCCAGGATCTCCGGCGCGATGTAGCCGGGCGTGCCCACGGCGAAGCCGACGCGCGTAAGGCGTGTGTCCCCCGCCCTGAACGCGACCCCGAAGTCCGTTAGCTTTACCCGCCCGCGGGCGTCCACGAGCGCGTTCTGCGGCTTTATGTCGCGGTGGATTATGCCCTGCCCGTGGGCGTAGACCAGGGCTTCGAGGATCTGGGCCAACGAGTCCACGATCTCGTCTACGCCGTACATTTTGGCCGCCTCGTCGAGCGGCATCCCCCGCACGTACTCCGTTACGAGGTAGATCTCATGGTCGCCGGGGATGACCTCGAGGGTCTCTACTATGTTCTCGTGCCTGAGCCCCTCGGCGATCTGGCCCTCCCGCAGGGCGCGCGAGCGCTCGCCGGCACTGTAAACGGGGATGACCTTGACGGCCACGTCTTTGCCCCTGAGGTGGCCCTTGAGAGAACGGGCGCGCCACACGGTCGCGAAGCCGCCGCGCCCGACCATCTCGGCCAGCGCGTAGCGTCCCTGTCCTTCGATGTAGCGCGTCTCTGTCACTAACTCGGGCTATTTTATAGCTTATCAGCTATCAGCACGCGGAAGCGCCGTGCTGGGATGCTGACAAGCCGGCGTGCTGAAGTGCTGGTACAATCCCCCGCAGTTCAGGACGTTTCCCGGAGAGGGCCTGCGGGCGAGTGGCGGAATTGGTAGACGCGCTAGGTTCAGGGTCTAGTGGCCGAGAGGCCGTGGGGGTTCGAGTCCCCCCTCGCCCACGACATGTGCTTTGGGGGTTCGTATAGGGCGTACATCTCACAGGGCCGCTCCCGACTCTCGCCGTCAGAGACCGTCGGGTCGTCTCAGGAGACCCCGCAGCGGTACGAATGAGCGCCGCCAGAGGACGCTCCCTGCCTGGCTCACCCTCGTCGGCTCCATCCTCCTCCTGGTCGTGGTCTTCGGGTTTATCTTCTTCGTCGCCCGCGGCTGCGTGGCGACCCAGCAGTCGACCCAGGTCCGCAAGTACGTCACGAGCGCGGACAGCTTCTTGAGCGACTCCTCCAACGCTGGCAGAGGAGAGCTCCAGCGCATCCTGGGCAATGCCGGAGGGAACCCTGCCAGGCTGGACGACGAGGCGCTCGCCCAGGCGGCCAACCGTACGGAACAGCAATACCTACAGGCTTTGAGGCAGGAGGAGATACCTCCAGAGTTCGAGGATGTCCATCACTACGTCGTCACAGCGCTGGGCATAAGGTCCCAGGCCACAGACAAGCTCGTACAGGCGGCTACGGGGGATGCGAGCGGGTTTGCCGGAGAGCTCGCGACGGCCGTCGAGGACTACAGGACCAGCGACAGCATCGTCGCGAACTACTACATCCCGGCCGTCAAGCATTCCCTGGAGACCGCGGGCCAGACAAGCGACCAGACCTACCTCGAAGAACCTCAATCCTTTATGGATTACGGGGCGCTCGGTTTCGACACGGCCCCCGTATCTGGCACCGCAAGGAGCGACCCGAACGCCCTGCACGGGGTGCGGCTAACGGCCGTCAAGGTCGCAGGGAAGCCACTGAACCCGGACGGGAACGTTGTCCTGACAGGGGCGGACGAGCCGACCTTCGCCGTTGCCGTCGGGAACGACGGTGAGGTGCTAGAGACGGGAGTCGAGGTCGAGGTCGTCCTCAACACGAGAGCCGAGCGCCAGTCCGAGAGCAAGACCATAGCGCGCCTCGAACCCAAGAAGGTGACGATGGTCGAGGTCGGCGGCTTTATACCCGGCGAGCTCGACGAGACAGCCAGGGTCACAGTCGAGGCCGGGCCCGTCGAGTACGAGAAAAGTACGGCCAACAACACGCTAACGGGGAGGGTAACGTTCGGGATCTAAGAGCGCTCTGCGGAAGGATTGGACCAGCACGGCCTCAGGATTTCTCCGGGAGCAGATCTCTGGGCGCCGGAAAGTGATGTGTACTACATTGATGGTTCGAGCGATCCGAAAAGGTCTTTAAGGAGTCTGCATGGTAACGGCAATAGTGCTCGTCAGGACGGAGCGGGAGCGTGTGCAGGAAGCCGCCCAGGCCATGCTCGCAATAGATGGCGTCACCGAAGCTTACTCCGTCACAGGCCCCTACGATCTCGTCGTCATGGTCCGTATCCCCGACTTCGAGAGCCTTGCCGACGTCGTCCCCGAGAGAATAGCCCAGGTCCCGGGCGTGGCCCGCACCGAGACCATGGTCGCCTTCCGCGCTTACTCCAATTACGACCTGGACCGCGCCTGGAGCCTGGGGTTCGAAAAATGAGGCTACAGGTGTCAGGCATCAGCAAATCCTCCTGAAACCTAACTCTGTTCTTCGGCCAGGGCGGGGCGGGTACCTTCTATGAGGAAGGCGACGACGTCGAGGAAGTTACCGCTCTCTTCGTAGACCTCGCGCTGGCGCTGGCTGCCCGTGCCGCCTTCCACTATCTCCAGGACGCCTTCTAGCTCGCTCTCGCAGCCCAGGTCCTGGGCGTGGGGCTTCAGCCGCTCGACGAGGTTGCGGGCGACGTCCCTGGCCGGGACCGTGATCTTGTCGCGGGCGTCGTAGAACGCCGCATCCATACCGTACCTGGCGGCGCGAAACTTGTTCTCTACCGCCAGGTGCATGTTGTAGGGTTCGTGCGGGCCGACCTCCTCCAGTACCTGGGCGACGAGGCACTGGGTCAGGGCGGTAAGGGTCAGGGTATCCTTCAGGTTGGTCTGGGAGTCGAGGACCCTCAACTCTATCGTCCCGAACTTGGGGTGCGGGCGCACGTCCCACCAACAGAATGTGTAGTCCTCCATCGCGCCCGCCTCGACCATCAGGTCCACGTAACCCTCGAATGCCTCGTAGTCGGGGAAGGCGGGAGGGAGGCCGGCACGCGGGAAGCTCTCGAAGACCTTCACCCTTGCCGATTCGAAGCCTGTGTCGAATCCCTGCCAGAAAGGAGAGTTGGCCGAGAGAGCCAGGAGGATCGGCGTCTGCTCGGCGAGACGGTTGTGGGCGATGATCGCCTCCTCCGGGCCTGGGACGGCCACGTGTACGTGCTGGCCGAAGATCACCTCGCGCTGGGCGATCCAGCATAGCTTCCTCAGGACGTTCTTGTAGCGCTCCTGGTCCGTGATCTTCTGGTCTCTGAAGCGGGAAAAGGGATGGGTTCCTGCGGAGGCGAGCGAGGCGCCGCAGGCCGCGGCCCACGAGCCGACCCGGCTACGTAGCTCGCGCAGGTGCTTTTCGACCTCTGAGGTCGAGGCGCAGGGGGGAGTCTTTATCTCCATCACCGACTGGAATAGCTCGTAGGAGACGGACTCGTGCAACTCCCCTGGCAGCCGGCTCATGATCTCCTCGATCTTCTGAACCAGCTCACCGGTGGTCGCGTCTACGATGGGGAGCTCCTCCTCGACCCCGAGGGAGTAGTCCGAACCGCCTTCCTTGAACTCTATAGGCATGGCGTTCCTCCTCTATCCTCCGGGTTCGAGTGAAGTGGATCTCTTGCAGGCGACAGTTCTCAACTTGGGGCAACATAGTACCCGCTTTGGCGGAGAAAGGCCAAGATCGACTACTTTGGAACTCTCACCTGGGCCAGCACCGCGCCGGAGATCACGAGTCCTGCGCCGACCACTTTGGGTACAGTAAGGTCCTCCCCAAGCAGCGCCGCCCCGAGGGCGCCTGCCACAACGGGCTCGACCGTGGCCACTATGGCCGCCCTTCCAGCCCCGAGGCGCCCCAGCCCGAAGGTGTAGAGTGCGAACCCGAGCGTGGTATGCACCACCGCGAGCATCAGTAGCAGGGCGTAGGAGCCCACCGAGAGGCCGGCCAGCGTACGGAGCGTGGGGAGCGCTGCCACGACCAGTAGAGACGCTCCGAAGAAGAGTGCGTAGCTCAGGATGATGGAAGAACCAAGGCGGCCTGCCACGGGACGGCCGAAGATCGAATACAGCCCGTATGTCAGGCCCGAGAGTAGTCCTGCCACCAGGACCTTCAGGCCCACCTCCAGGTTTGCAGGGTCGTAGCCGCCGGCCACCAGGAAGATCCCACCGATGGTCAGGAAGAGCGCGAGCACCTTCGCCGCGTTCATAGCCTCCTTCAGGAACAGCCGCGCAAGCACCACCACGAATGCGGGCGAGCTGTAGAGCAGGATGGCCGCCGTCCCAACCGTACTCTCCCTGATCGTATAGAAGTAGAGCAGGTAGAAGAAGCCTATCCCCACGAGCCCCAGAGGGACCAGGAACACCAGGTCGCTTCCCGAAACCCGCAGGCTCCTTGCGCCGCCGGTGGCCAGGACGAAGAGCAATACGGCCGCCCACCCGATAGAAGCCCGCACCGCGACCAGCGACTCGAAGGAGACACCCTGGGCGTAGAGGATCTTGGCGAACAGCCCGAGCGTTCCCCAGATAAAGGCCGCCGCAACGACCGCGAATGCGCCGAGCAATATGTCTCTCGTCACGTCGAGGAGTTCTCCCGATTGTGGTGCCCGCAAGCGGTATTTATACGGTAAACCACACGGTCACGCCTAAGGGACGATCTCAGGATGCTCCACGTAATACTCTTTTCGCGGAAGCGTGGTAATCGGGAGAGAGCGGCATTGGGAAGGCTTGGACCTTCCCAATGTGCTCTAATGCCGATCGAGCTTGCGGGCCACCTCGTTAAGGCCGATCCGGTAGCAGATAGACCTCCCGTGCGGGCAGGTGGCGGGGAGGCGACTCTCTAGCCAGCTTTTTATCAGTGCTTCCATCTCGGGCTGGGAGAGTTTGTCTCCCATCTTTACGGCAGAGTGGCAGGCTATGGTGGCGAGGATATGATCTTCGCGGCGGTGGCCAGGCTCGGTGCCCGAGATAGCGGAGAGGGCATCCTTGAATGCGCCTGCTATATCCCTGTCGGCGAGCGTGGAGATCACGGCCGTAACCCTCACGGATCTCGGCCCGAACGGCTCAGCCTCGAAGCCGTAGACGGAGAGTTCTTCGAGGCTTGCCGCGGCCAGCTCGGCCTCAGCGGGCGAGAGGTCGACGACCTCGGGGACGAGGAGGCTCTGCACCGTCGCCGGGCTGTCCGAGTCATGAAGCCTGTCCAGGATGGCCCGCTCGTGGGCGACGTGCTGGTCGACGACCCAGAGGGATTCCGGCTCCTCGACCAGGATGTAGCCCGCGGCGAGCTGTCCTATAACCCGCAGTTCCTCGGGGGAGGCTTGCGGCAACCCGCCCCTTTCCGGCAACTCTTCGTATGGTCCGCGCTCCTCGGCGAGCGATTCAGCGAGCGGCCTGGAAGCCTCGGAGAGCCTTTCGCGCGCCTCCTGCAGACCACGCGCGGGAGGCGCTGTGTAAGGGGAGCGGCCTTCAGCGGCGTAGGAAGGGTAATCCGCCGGTGGACGCGGGGGCCCCGAAAAGCGATCCTGGGTGAAAGCCTTTTGGGGTGCGCGCGGGTTCGATGGTGGTGCCGGGGCGCGCCACTCGATGGCGTTCCTGACGGCGGCGGCCACGGCTTCGCGGGCCGCCCTCTCCTCCGAGAAGCGGACGACCTGCTTTGTGGGGTGTACGTTAACGTCGACGCGGCGGGGGTCGGCGGTTATCTCGACGGCGACCGGGGGGTAGCGCCCGGACGGCACGGTCGCCCTGTAGGCATCGTCGAGGCCGCGGTGGAGGTTCTCTGCCCTGACGAAGCGGCCGTTCACCGAGATCGTCTGGTGGGCCCTATTGCCCTCCGTCAGGCTTGGAAGGGCTGCGTAGCCTGAGAGACCGAAAGGTCCCGACTCGTACTCTACCTTGCGCAGCGCGCGCGCTTTGGCGACGCCCAGGATCTGAGCCAGGCGTTCGAGGAGATCTCCCGCTTCAGGCAGCGAGAGGTAGTCTCTGCCTCCCTCCGTCAGGCGGAAGGCGAGCGTGGGATGGGCTATCGCCAGGTGCGTCACGACCTCCACTATCGCCGAGCGCTCCGCCCGCGCGCCCTTCAGAAAGGCGCGTCTTGCGGGGACGTTGTAGAAAAGCCGGTCGACGAGGACGGTCGTCCCCTTGGGGTGGGAGGCGGCCGAGGTCTCGGCCGCCTCCCCGCCCTCGACGACGACCTTCGTGGCCGCGCCCTCGCCCGTGGAGGTAGTAAGGGTGAAAGAAGAGACGCTGGCGATAGAGGGGAGGGCCTCGCCCCTGAATCCCAGGGTGGTCACGACCTCGATATCTTCGACGTTCCGGATTTTGCTCGTCGCGTGCCTGAGTACGGAGAGGCCCGCGTCGCCCCTTGACATCCCCGAGCCGTTGTCGCGGACCAGGATGCGTGAGGTGCCGCCGTCTCCCAGCTCGACCTCGATGCGGGAGGCGCCTGCGTCGAGGGCATTCTCGACGAGCTCCTTGACTACCGAGGCCGGGCGGTCCACGACCTCCCCGGCGGCCACCTGCTGGGCCACCCTGGGGTCGAGGACGTTGATGCTCGCGCGTCCGGTCTCCATGGATCTTGGGCCATTGTACATCCGGGGGCGGGTTTTCCCACGGGCTGACGTGTAGAATCCCTGACTATGCCAGAGATGGACGAAAACCGGCGAGATCCGCTGCCGCTAAGGGAGGTCGAGCAGCTAGTCGAGCTCGTGCGCGAGAGCGGGATGGGTGAGATCCGGGTCCGCCAGGGGGATACGGAGATCTCGGTCAGGGCCAGATCCGAGGTTCCAGCCACGCCTTCGGCCAACCAGGCCGCATCGGGGACCCAGGGCGTTCCCGAGGGAGGCGAGCCTGAGTACTCGCCCGAGATGGACGGGTTGCACGCCGTGCGCTCGCCCGTGGTCGGGACCTTCTACAGGGCGCCGGCTCCCGGTGAGGACGTCTATGTCGAGGTGGGGGATACGGTCAGCGCCGGGCAGACCCTTTGCATCATCGAGGCGATGAAGCTGATGAACGAGATCGTCGCCGACGTCTCGGGGGAGGTCGTCGAGGTCCTGGCCGAGAACGCCGGTGGCGTCGAGTACGACCAGCCGCTGTTCTATTTGCGGCCCGACGAACAGTAGTGATCGGCAAGGTCCTCGTAGCGAACCGCGGCGAGATCGCCCTGCGCATAATCCGGGCCTGCCGCGAGCTGGGGGTGAGGAGCGTCGCTGTCTACTCCACCGCTGACAGGGACTCCCTGCACCACGAGTTGGCCGACGAGTCGGTCTGCATCGGCCCGCCTCCTGCGGTGAGCAGCTACCTGAACGTACCGGCGATCATCTCCGCCGCTGAGCTCACTGGCGCCGACGCCGTCCATCCCGGCTACGGTTTCCTCGCCGAGAACGCCCGCTTCGCCGAGATCTGCGAGCGGGTCGGCCTGAAGTTCGTCGGCCCCGACTCGAGCACCATCGCCAGGATGGGCGACAAAGCCGAGGCCCGCGTGGCCGCGGCCGAAGCGGGCGTCCCCGTGACCCCTGGCTCCCGAGGCCATTGCGAGAGCGTGGAGGAGGTCAAGCGCGTCGGCGCCGAGGTCGGCTACCCGCTGGTCATCAAGGCCAGCGCCGGCGGCGGGGGGAAAGGGATGCGGGTGGTCGAGGCCGAGGCCGAGGTCGAGGCCGCCTACCTCGGCGCGAGCAGGGAGGCAGGGGCCAACTTCGGCGACGGCTCGGTCTACGTCGAGAAGTTCCTAGAAAGGTTCAGGCACGTGGAGGTACAGGTCCTCGCCGACTCTCATGGTGAGACGGTAACCTTCCCAGAGAGGGACTGCTCCATCCAGCGCCGCTACCAGAAGCTCATCGAGGAATCGCCCGCGCCTGGCCTGCCAGAGGACGTAAGGGAGGGTCTCATGGCGGCCTCGGCCGATCTGATCGGCTCCCTGGGTTACGAGGGTGCCGGGACCGTGGAGTTCGTCTACGCGGACGGAGAATTCTACTTTATCGAGATGAACACCCGCCTCCAGGTCGAGCATCCCGTGACGGAGATGATCTCAGGCGTCGACATCGTTGCCGAACAGCTGAAGGTGGTCTCGGGCGAGCGTCTGGAGATCCCTGAGGATGCCCTCTCTCCCGACGGGCACGCGATAGAATTCAGGATCAACGCCGAGGACCCCAGCCGCAACTTCCTGCCCCAGGCCGGGCTCGTCGAGGTCTATAATCCGCCCGGCGGGCCTGGCGTCAGGGTCGACTCCCACCTCTATGCCGGCTACGTGGTGCCCCCGCACTACGACTCCCTCCTTGCGAAGCTCATCGTGCACGCCCGTGACCGCGAGGCCTCAATACGCCGCGGTCTTCGGGCCCTCGACGAGTTCGCCGTCTCTGGCATGGAGACGACCCTTCCGCTGCACCTCGCTGTGCTCGAGGACGAGGAGTTCAGAAGGGGCGGCGTCACCACGCAGTTCCTGGCGGAGAGGGAGCTCGAAAGCGAGGGCGGCCTCTTGCGGCTCAACAGGACGTGAACGCTGGTCCGGGTTTTCATCCCAACCGGCGTGTTAATCTTTACTGCCTGATCCTTGCCTAGAAGAGGGAGAACCGTGGCCAAAGACGTCGCGATGGAGAAAAACGAGGGACGTCTAGTCTTCGGTGGGATGGCCCGCTGGGACGGGCTCGACCTCTTCGGCCCGAACTACACCAGCGTCGCGTATCGCAGGAA
This sequence comes from Rubrobacter sp., assembly GCA_035697505.1. Lineage (GTDB taxonomy): Bacteria > Actinomycetota > Rubrobacteria > Rubrobacterales > Rubrobacteraceae > Rubrobacter_D. Next base: position 239 of record DASSCV010000011.1, on the reverse strand, counting down.
GGGGGAGATCCACATAAAGATCGAACCCTCCGTCTTGCGAAGGCCCACGAACCCGGCCGTGCAACGCGTCTCCCGCTGGCCTGTAATACGTTCGTTCCTTCTGTGGGGCAGGGTCTTCGCCCAGGTCTTCGGATCTATCTGGAGTCTGCTCTTCTTCGCGGCCACGCTGGCCGTCCTCTGGCTCTTTGTGAGCCTGATGCAACTCGGTAGCGGGGCGGGAGCCATTGGCGGCGTCTTCG
>DASSCV010000010.1:0-8855 GCA_035697505.1 Rubrobacter sp. | reverse complement strand
AGAAGCTGCCGGACCTGGATTCGAACCAGGACTAAGTGATTCAGAGTCACTCGTGCTGCCGTTACACCATCCGGCAATGCAACGGCGGATATTGTAACGCTTTATGGGGTCTCCGTCGAGGTTTGTCCGCTGGTCTCGGCTACTCCGCCCGACTCCATAGCGCGTAGGATCATGATCCTCTCCTCAATCGGCGGGTGGGTGGAGAAGAGCCCCTTGGACCGCTTCTCGAACCTCTTTATGGGGTTGACGATGTAGAGGTGGGCCGTCGCGCGGTTGGCCACCTCGAGGACTTCTCTGTCGCCACTGATCTTCTCCAAAGCGTCGGCGAGTCCCTTGGGGTTGCGGGTGAGCCTTACGGCCGTTCCGTCGGCAAGGAACTCGCGCTGGCGGCTTATGGAGAGCTGCAAGAGACGGGCGAACAGGGGCGCGAGGATGGCGAGGACGACGGCGATGAGGATCATGATGATCTGCAACTGCCCGCCACCGTCTCCGCCCCTGCGACCTCCTCCCCTGCCACCGCCGAACCAGAGCCCGCGCAGGAAGAAGTCGGAGATCAGGACCGTGGTTCCTACAAGGATGCCGACCAGCATGGAGTAGCGGATGTCGAAGTTGGCGACGTGGGACATCTCGTGCGCCATGACGCCCTGGAGCTCGTCGCGGTCTAGCTTTTCGAGGAGGCCGCTGGTGACGGCGACGGTGGCGTGCTCGGGGTCGCGGCCCGTAGCGAAGGCGTTCGGGGCGGAGTCGTCGACTATGTAGACCTTCGGCATCGGGAGACCCGAGGCTATGGACATCTCCTCCACCACGTTGAAGAGTACGGGGGCGTCGTCGTGTGTGATCTCCCTGGCCCGCGAGGCGGCGAGGACCATCTTGTCGCCAGCGAAGTAGCTGACAAGGCCGGAGACTATGCCCACTATCAGGGCCAGGACGAGTCCAAAGAGGGCGCGAACAGGGTCCCCGAGCCAGGCGAACCCGATTATGTAGCCGAAGATGGTGACGAAGGCGAGGAAGGCGGCTATGAGCAGCAGGCTGTTGCGCCTGTTACGGGCGATGCGTTCCCTGAAGGTGCCCTGGTCTCGCTGATCCATGGTCCTAGTCGTAGGAGACGGTCACGGACTCCCGCTCGGGGCCCTGGGCCTCGAAGTATTCCCTCTCGGTGAAGCCCATGGCACGGGAGAAAATGACCGCGGGGAAGCTCTGAATCTTCGTGTTGTAGGACTGGACCGAGTCGTTGTAGTGCTGCCTCGCGAAGGAGATCTTGTTCTCCGTCGATGAGAGCTCCTCCTGGAAGTCGATCAAAACCGTGTTGGACCTGAGATCAGGATAGTTCTCGGCAACGGCGAACAGGTTCCCGATGGCCCCTGAAAGACGGGCCTCGGACTGGGCCTGCTGGCCCGGAGACTGGGGCTGCATGGCCTGGGAGCGGGCCTGCGTTATCTGCGTGAGCACGTCCTGCTCCTGGCGGAAGTACTTCTTCACGCCTTCGAGGAGGTTGGGGATCAGGTCGTATCGCCGCTTGAGTTGCACGTCTATCTGCCTGTAGGACTCCTCGACCTCATTACGTCGCCGCACGAGCCCGTTGTACGTGGCGATGGCGTAGATCACGAGTATCGCCACGATCACGACGATGACTATCAACAAAACAATACTCATCCAGAACCTCCACGACTAGGATGCCAGATCCATTATATCCCGCCACAGCACGTTAAAATTGTGAAGCGTGAATTTCGAAGTTGGAAACGGTTGCGTAATGGACAATTCCCCATTCCTGATTCTCGACACATAATTCAATTGCCGGAATACGATCCCTTATCCGACCTCTACGACCTCGAATACGCCCACGACTACGACCTGCCGTTCTGGCTCTCCCTCGCCGAACGCGAAGCCGGTCCCGTAGTCGAGTGGGGCGCCGGCACAGGCCGCATCTCCGTTCCGCTCGCCGCAGCGGGCCACGACGTTACCGCCGTCGAGATCTCCGGCCGGATGGTCGAGCGAGGCAAGGCAAAGAGCGAGAGCGTCGGGTGGATCGTGGGCGACATGCGCAGTGTGGATCCAGGCCGACGCTACGGCCTCTCCGTCTGCGCCTTCAACTCCTTCCTTTGCCTGAGGAGCGTGGATGACGCGCTGGCATTCCTGCGCAACGCTCACGAACGCCTGCTTCCCGGCGGCCTTCTCGGCATAGAGGTCTCCGCGTTCTCACCGGAAGAACTGGTGGACCCGCCCGGCGGCCCCACGCTGCGCCACGACTTCACCAGCGTACTGCCAGACGGCCGGCTCGAACGCTTCTCCGTCTCCCACTACGACGCAGCCTCACAGCTCATGCAGATGCGACTATTCTACGAACGCTACAACGCTTCGGGGACACTCGAGAACCGGAGGACCCACGACCTCACCATCCGCATCGTCGGACTTGGTGAGTTAGATCTCATGCTGCGCCTCACGGGCTTCGAGGTAGAGGCAGTCTACGGCGGCTTCGAGGGCGAGCCATTCACCTCGACGAGCGATCATCTCATCGTGCTCGCGAGAAATTAGGCCCCATATATAGTCGGATAGATGGCTCCTGATCGAAGGAGCGTAAATCCTGGTGCAGCGGATTCCCGATCACTCCACCCTTGACACCAGACCGATCCGAGTATATAGTCGATCTCGACTAGTTTATATCGACTAAAGGAGCTTCGGTGGCATCGAAGAGGAAGGTATCCAATCCGCTGGCGTTGGCGGTGATGGCTCTCCTCTACGAGCGGCCGATGCACGCTTATGAGATGGTCACGTTGATGCGCGAGCGGGGCAAGCACGAGTCGGTGCGGCTCAGGTACAGCTCTCTTTACTCGGTGGTTGGTGCGTTGGAGCGGGAGGGGCTCATCGTGCCGAGGGAGACGGTTCGCGAGGGGCGGCGTCCCGAGCGGAAGGTCTACGAGATCACCGGCGCGGGACGCGAGGAATTCCTCGCTTGGTTACGCGAGCTCTTGAGGGAGCCGGTCAAGGAGTACACGCAGTTTGCGGCCGGGCTTTCGTTCCTGGCCGGGCTTCCTCCCGAGGAGGCTGTTGCGCTTTTGAAGGAGCGGGTACGGCGTCTGGAAAGTGAGAATGAAGAGATGAGATCTCGCCTGGCCACCGCCATGGAGCAATTGGGGCTACCCCGCCTCTTCCTCGTAGAGGCGGAGCACGAGTTGATGTTGCGGGAAGCCGAACTGGGATGGGTACGGGGGATCGTAGAGGAGATCGAGGCCGGAAAGCTGGGCAGCCTGTCGGAGTGGCGCTCCCTCCATACAGGGCAAGGCGAGGGTGGAGGAGAGAGTGATGTCTGAGAGAGCCAGACTACCCAGATGGCTCAATCTCGCCAATCCTGTGATCGTGGCCCTGCAGCGCCGCGGGGTGGTGATCGGCACCATGCGGCTCCTGTCGGTGCCTGGCCGCAAGAGCGGCAAGCTGCGCACGACTCCTGTTTCACCGCTGAAGGTTACCGGAGAACGCTACATCATCGCCGGCCTCGAAGAAGCGGACTGGGTCAAGAACGCGCGGGTTGCGGGGTGGGGGATCCTGGCGCGAGGCCGAGAGCAAGAGCGCGTAAACCTTGTGGAGTTGACGCTCCAGGAGCGCCCCCCCGTCTTGCGAGAGTTCCCGAACAGGGTGCCGCATGGTGTCCGGTTTTTTCGGCAACTCTACGGTATCTCCGGCACCCCAGAAGAGTTCGAAGCGCTGGCGCCCCGATGTCCGGTGTTCCTGGTAGAGGAGGCTGAGCCGTGATCTGAATAGTGAAGGCCCCCGGCGGGGTGCTGGCACACCCCGGCGGAGGTCGTGACCCCCGAGATTTGGTCCTGCAGAGCAGAACCTGTTACCCGAGGCGTGGAATCTTCAAGGATAACAGGTCGAAGCGCTCCGCGGAACGCAGCCAGGGATGAGGGATCTCAGACCCGATCTCTTATAACAAAGGAAGGAAGCTATTCGACCATGACCGACAAAACCATCCGCACGATCGGAGCGCGGAACCCGGACGAGGTGGCCATCAGGGAGCTGTTCGGTTTGCTCCTCGATGACTGGGGCAGAGGAGACGGCGAGGCTTACGGCTCCCGGTTCACCGAAGATGCCGAGTACGTCGCCTTCGACGGGACGCGTACCAGGGGGCGCCGGGAGATCGCCGCCTCACACCAACAGCTCTTCGACAAGTTCCTCAAGGGCACGCGCCTGACGGGCCGCGTTTTGAGCATGAAGTTCGTTAGACCTGACGTGGCTCTCATCCATGCGACCGGCGGCACGATTATGCGGGACAAGACGAAGCCTTCGCCGGAACGGGATTCGATCCAGACCCTCGTCGCCGTGCGCGAGGGTGCCGAATGGCGCTTTGCCGCGTTCCACAACAGCCGCGTTCGTCCCATAGGAGGCAACGCGGCCACGTTCCTACTCTGGGCTTTCACCGACAGGCTCTGGCGTATCTTCGCGCCAGGGAAGGAGGGCTCATGAGCCGCGCGAAGAGGGCCCTGATCATCGGCGGGGGCGTCGCCGGGCCAGTGGCCGCGATGGCGCTAAGGCGAGCCGAGATAGACTCTGTCGTCTACGAGGCGTACGAGGGTGGCGCAGACGACATCGGCGCTTTCCTCACCTTCGCCAGCAATGGCCTGGACGCCCTGCGCACAATCGACGCCAACGACCTCGTGCTGGCCGAGGGCTTCCCCACGCCACGCATGAAGATCCAGAGTGGGAGCGGTAAGCACCTCGGCGACGTCCCCCTCGGCGGGACGTTGCCGGACGGCACGGTCAGCCAGACCCTCAAGCGGGCCGACCTCTACCGGGCGCTACGCGACGAGGCGGTCAGGCGCGGCGCACGTGTCGAGTATGGCAAGCGACTCGTTGGTGCGGAGACCACGTCTGACGGCCTCGTGGCGCGGTTCGAGGATGGCACCGAGGCAGAGGGAGACCTCCTGATCGGGGCCGACGGCGTTCACTCCCGCACCCGCCGCCTCATCGATCCGTCGGCGCCAGGTGCCCGCTACGTTCCCGTGCTCAACATCGGCGGATACGCCCGCGGGGTGTCTGTCCCGGCCGAGCCGGGCCAGTTCCGCATGGTCTTTGGCAAGCGGGCGTTCTTCGGCTACGCAGTTCATCCTTCCGGCGACGTGTGGTGGTTTTCCAACCCTCCCCGCGCCGACGAGCCCACAGGCGCGGAGCTAGCCGCCATAGGCACCGAGCAGTGGAGGGAGATGCTCCTTGACCTCTTCGCCGAAGACGCCACGCCGGCCGTGGAGATCATCCGCTCCACCCCCGGAGAACTCGCCGGTTGGGCCACTTACGATCTTCCCTCCGTCCCGACCTGGTACAGGGGACCGATGGTTATCATCGGGGACGCGGCGCACGCCACCGCCCCTTCCTCGGGCCAGGGCGCATCCCTGGCTGTCGAGGACGCCGTCGTGCTCGCCAGGTGCCTGCGCGACCTGCCTGATGTCGGGCAGGCTTTCGCCGCCTACGAGCGGCTGCGCCGCGCCCGGGTGGAGCGTATCGTCGCCCACGGGGCAAGGACGAGCAACAGCAAGGCGGCCGGACCCGTCGCCCGGGTTCTGCGCGACCTGATGATGCCCCTGATCCTCAAGCGCGTCGCCAGGGGTGAATCCCTCGCGTGGATGCACGACTACCACATCGACTGGGATGCGAAAGTGGCGTAACGAGAGCGCCGGACACTAAGTGCGGGTGGTCGTGGTTATGCTTGCGGCTATTGGTTCCTCATGGAGTCGTACCGTTTCTGGAGTTCCTCGCGGGAGATGTCCTCTATGTGCGTGCCGATGTACCAGACGTGGCCGAAGGGGTCCATCACCCCGCCGCGGCGGTCGCCGTCTTCGCTATCCTCGACCGGCATCAGCTCCGTCGCCCCTGCCGCAATGGCTCTCTCGAACACCGCGTCTGCGTCCTCGACGTAGAGGAACACGTGTACTGGCGAGCCCCCGAGCGATTGCGGGCCGGTCATACCGAACTCAGGGGCTTCATCGGTGAGCATGATCGGTGAGTCGCCGATCACGACCTCAGCGTGCCGGACGCGCCCGTCCGGGTCCGCCCAGCGAAATATCTCTCTCGCCCCGAACGCCTCCTTGTAGAACTCGATGGCGTCTGACGCGTCTTTGATCGTCATATACGGTGTGACAGTGTGAAAACCCTCCGGGATGGGATTGGCTCCGTTGCCCATACGTCCCCTTTCCAAGTTCACGCCATCGAAGTGTACGCACAGACCGCCTGGTTCCCATCGTCGGATTCCGCCGGTCCGGACGACGAGCTTGCCGAGTTCGTCGTGGCTAGGTTGTCTTCGCGGATCTGGGGTTAGGCGGTACGGCGCCGTCATGGAGCGCGAGCCGGAGCGTCTCTGCGAGTTCCGAAGGATCCGACCGGCGGACCAGCACCTCCGGCGTACCGTGCCAAACGGCACAATCTCGCAGTGCATTAGCAACGCCGGAGACGAGAGCGTCGTTGATCTGCGCATCCGGCTCCAGGTGGATGGCCTTGACCTCGAAGGTTCCCTGCTTGCGGTGGGCCTTGGCGTCGAGCCTGCCCACAAGGGCCCCGTTGTGGAGTATCGGGAGGGAGTAGTATCCGTACCTACGGCGGGCAGCCGGAGTGTAGACCTCGATCTTGTACTCGAAGCCGAAGAGCTCGAGAGCCCGCGCCCGGTCCCAGACGATGGGATCGAAGGGGGAAAGCAAGGTCGTGACGGAAGACTGCAGTCCGTTGAATAGGATCTTCTCCGCCGGCTCCGCGTTGCCTGGGTGTACGTAAGCAGGCTCGTCGAGACCCTCGATCCCGGCACGGACGAGTTCCCCTTCGTCGGCCAGCTCTTCGAGCAGCCCGGCGACACCCTTCTTGGGCGTGCGGAAGTAGTCAGGAACCCAGCGGGCCACGGCGACGCCTAGCGCGCGTACCGCCTTGAGAGCCAGCGCCCGCCGCACCTCCTGTCCGTTCGGAGCGATGGCGTCTTCCCAGTCTGGCAGCGCGTTCGCCAGCACGCGCTCGCGCAGATCGTAGACGCGGTGGAAGTTCTCGCGGCGAGAGATCATGAGCTCCCCCGCGGCGAACAGGTGCTCTAGCGCCCGCTTCTCTGGCTTCCACTCCCACCAACCTCCGCCCCGCCCGTCGGTACGCGCGAACTCCGCAGCGCGCACGGGACCGTTCTCGTTGACGCGCTCCATCACGTGCTTGATCTCCTCGTGATGAGCCCGCATCCAGGTTCTGGTCTTCTCCCCTCCCTCTATCATGAGCCGGCGGTACAGGCCGTAGTCCTCGATCGGGATGAAGCACGCCGCGTGCGACCAGTACTCGAACAGAGCTCCCTCCGCCAGTAGCTCGTCCAGCCACCGCGGCTCATAGGAGCCTAGTCTGCTCCACAACACCAGATAAGGGCTGCGCGCGACAACAGATATAGAGTCGATCTGCAACACCCCCATCCGCCGGATGGTCTCTCGAACGTCATCCTTCGTGGCACGCTTCGGCACAGTGCCCAGACCTTGCGCCGCGAGCAACAATTCCCGTGCCGCCTCAACCGAAAACTCTATGGGTCCCACCTCCAGTCGACGACCGTATAGTTATACGGCAGGCACCCGAGCGTAACGAGTATCAGGTTTGGCTTGAGCCTGTTGCCTATCCAGGCAGCAAACTTCGCCCCATCAGGAACTGGTCCGTCTGACGGGCGGCCTTGCGGCCTTCGGCGATGGCCGTGACGATCAGATCAGCCCCCAGCCTGGCGTCACCGGCGACGAAGACATTGGGCTCTTTCGTACCGAAACCTTTCTCGGATTGGATCGCGCCGCGCTCGGTGTAGCCGAGGTCCATGTCTTGGAGGAAGCGGTCGCGCACGGGACCCGTGAAGCCGATGGCGAGCAGCACGAGGTCTGCCCCTATCCCGAAGTCCGTGCCCTCTTTGGGGACGGTGTTGCCCTCAGGAGTACGCTCGGTCTCGACGGAGTGCATCCTTTCCACGTGGCCGCCTGTACCCGAGAAACCTTTGACGGCGACGGAGAAACCGCGCTCGCCGCCCTCCTCGTGGGCCGGGTAGGTGTGCAGGATCAAGGGCCAGTCTGGCCAGGTGAGGTGGTCGGGCGTTTCTGGTGGGCGGGGGCCGTGGGTCAGAACCTTCACCGACGCGCAGCCCTCGCGGTGGGCGTTGCCGAGGCAGTCCGCACTCGTGTCGCCGCCGCCGAGGATGACGACGTTCTTGCCGGCGGCAGAGATCTCGACTTCAGCGTTGGTCGGGAGGCCTGCCACCCTCCTGTTCTGCTGCACCAGGTAGTCCATCGCGAGATGGATGCCGCCGAGTTCTCGGCCAGGCACGTCGAGGTCGCGTCCCTGCAGGGCGCCGACGGCCAGGACGATGGCGTCGAACTCGCTCTTGAGGTCCTCTGTGGTCGGGTTCTCGCCGACGTGGGCGTTGGTGCGGAACTCGACGCCTTCCTCTTCCATGATGGCGATGCGGCGGTCGACGACCCACTTTTCGATCTTGTAGTCGGGGATGCCGTATCTGAGGAGGCCGCCGATCCTATCGTCCTTCTCGAAAACGACGGCCGTGTGTCCGGCCCAGTTGAGCTGCTGCGCCGCGGCGAGCCCGGCCGGACCCGCGCCGATGATGGCGACGCGCTTGCCGGTCATGACCTCGGGCGGCTCGGGGTTGATCCAGCCCATCTCCCAGGCCTTGTCGGCGATCGCCTGCTCGATGTTCTTGATGGTGACGGGCTGGTTCTCGAGGTTGAGCGTGCACGCCTCCTCGCAGGGCGCCGGGCAGACGCGGCCCGTGAATTCGGGGAAGTTGTTCGTCGAATGGAGGTTGCGCGCCGCCTGTTCCCAATTGTCGTTGAAGACGAGGTCGTTCCAGTCGGGGATCTCGT
>DASSCV010000009.1:0-2519 GCA_035697505.1 Rubrobacter sp. | reverse complement strand
AATGGCGAAAGCCACGGAGGCAAGTCAGCGGGCAAGAGCCGCCAGGGGCAGCCGCTCTTGAGGACGTAGAAGATGGCGTCGAGGATCCCTCGCAGGGCGTGAGTGCCATAATGGCCTCTCCAGACACAGAGGAGGAGTGCGAATGACCGACGATACGCACGAGGTGAAGGGCGAGGCCGAGCCCCTCAACTGGGCGTGTACGAACTGCGGCTACCGTGTGGAAGGCGAGCTACCCGAGAAGTGCCCGGATTGCGGCGCCGACAGGGAGATGTTCGACGAGGTGCCGGTGCCAGGGTATTAGCACGCTACGCCCTTCGGGCTTCGCTTAGTGCTGAAATGCTCTAGAAGCCCCAGTCCTGGATGAGCTGGTCCCGGAAGACGTCTATATCTTCAGATCTCCCGGCCGTGTTCTCGAGGCGGGAGATGACCTCGGCGACGGTCTCGTTGGTCGCTGCCATACGTTCGGCGAGGGTACGGCCGATCTCGTAGACGAGTTTGCAGGCTGCCGGGGAGTCAGCGTCGAGCATCTCGAGGAGCCGGTCCCTACCAACGCCGTGCGCCTCGACCATCGTCATGGCTTCGACGCTCGCGGCGGCCCTGGGTTCGGTGAGGAGGCCCATCTCGCCGACCACGGTCGGCGCCTCGATGGTCGCCAGGCGTTGCCGGCGTCCAGGGAGGACACTCTTGTAGACTTCGACGGTTCCAGAGGTGATCACATACAGCCGCTCCTCCGGGGCGCCTTCCTCGAAGATCCTCTGCCCGGCCTCGAACCTCACCGGCTCTGAAAGCTCCTCGAACTCGGCCCGCTCGTCCTCGTCCAGGTGCTCGAAGAAGGGCACGTCGCTGAGGTCTGGCGTCTGTCGCATGAAGAGAACCCCCTATACGGACCAGTCCGTTATGAGCCTGTCGCGGAAGGCCTCCATGTCGGTCTCCCCCCTGTTCTCGAGCTCCCTGATCGCCTCGACCACCTCCTCGTCCAGACGCGTAAGCCTCCTCGCGAGGGTGCGGGCGATACGGTAGGAGAGTTTGAAGGCGGCAGGCCTGCCTTCTGCGACCATGCGCCTGAAGGTGGCGCGTGGGATCCGTATGGCCTCGACCTCATCGACGGCCATGACCGTAGCGGACGCCCCGCTCTCCCCGAGAAGCCCCCTCTCCCCCACGACGGTCCGCCCGCGTGAGGCGTCGATCTCGGCCAGGAGCCTGCTCCTTCCTCCTGACAAACCCTTTCTGACCTCGACCATGCCCGAGACGAGCACGAACAAACTCTCCTGATCTGCGCCCTCATCGATGATGTTCTCGCCAGGACCGAAAGAGACGGGCTCCGATCCCTCAGCGAATTCCTCCCGCTCCTCCTCGGTCAAGAACTCGAAGAACCTGACCCCCCGAAGCGTCTCCTCCATCTTCCCATCACTCCTTCAGCCTCGAATCCCTTGGCGAGATTATACGCCCGCCTTCCGTCCCGGCGCTCGGTGCGACGATTAGCGCAAAAAGAAACGGGCGCAGCATTATTGCCGCGCCCGCTCTCGTGTCTCGCCGTTCGCCTGGCGAAGACCTTTAGTTGAGGACCTCTAGTAGTTGAGGACCTCGACGTCAACGTAGTCGACGCCGGTGTAGGTCAGCCCGATCTCCTCGGCAGCAACCGCGGAGAGGTCAAGGTCCCTGCCACCGACGTACGGCCCACGGTCAGTGACCTCGACGACCACGGAATCGCCTCCGTAGGTCACCAGCAAGTCCGTGCCGAAAGGCAGGTACGGCGACGCCGCCGTGTACTCGGTGTAGGGCTCGAAAACGTCCCCACTCGCCGTCAGGTTGCCCTCGAGCCCAGGCCCGTACCAGCTTGCCAGCTGGGTGTCGGCCAGAGCATCATCCTGAAAAGCGGCCAGCGATACGGCGAACGCACCAGCCACCAACAACATCTTGAGACAAGACTTCAAGAGTCCCCCCTCCAGATCGCTTGCACAACAAGCCCAAGACCTTACTACGTTACAACCGAGTTACAAGTCGCTACATATCGTTTTTTGCGTCTATTTGTGAACCAGTTACATACACGCTGGATCCACATTATGTGGTGCCAGCGACGCTCTTTACCTACATGTGGTGGTTTTCTGCCGTGTGAGGCGTGGAGGTATTGTCTGGGTCTATCGCTCTTCTTCGAGCGAGCGCCTGTAGCGCTGGATGCGGGCCTCGAACTCGGGGAGCTTGCGATCGGCGGAGCGTTGGGCTCCGCGGGGCATCTTGCCGCTGGCGGCGAGCTCTGTGAAGGCCTCACATACCCTGAGGGCTTCGATGAGGTTGTGCCGGCTTTCGTAGAGGGAGGCGAGTCGCTCGTAAGGGTGGCTGCGGACGAACTCCTCACGGATGCTGATCTCGTAAAGCTTGATGGCCCGCTCGGTGTCGCCGTTGTGGAAGGCCAGCTCGGCCTCCTCGTTGCGTTGCATCGCGGCCTCGAAGTTGCGAAGCGGGTCTTCTTCAGTCCCGATCCTCGCCCTCTCTTCCTCTTCGAGCCCGTAGAGAGGCGA
>DASSCV010000008.1:0-2011 GCA_035697505.1 Rubrobacter sp. | reverse complement strand
ATCCGGGTAGTAGCGGGACATGATCCTGCCCCCCAGGCAATGCCTGAGCTCGGCTTCCGTCATCCTGCGGTGGAGACCGAGGGCCGCGATGAGGTGGATGTCCTCGACACCTTTGGCGGCGGCCTTCTCCAGTACCTTCTCTATAACCTGCTGACGAACATCGGGCTTGCGCATCGGTGGCAGCGGTATCGAGAGGTCGTCGAAGGCGATGGTCAGCTTCATACCCGGCGTGAGGAGCTCATGTAATGGTTCCATGCCCATCGGCTCGAGTAGCGCACGTTCTATGGCGACGCCAGGCTCGGCAAGCGGTCGAGAAGGTCCTGGCGGGTAGATCACACGCGTCCCCTCAGGCAGCTTCTCGTAGTGGAACCTGTCCCCCGCGTAGAACCACATCGGGGGGCTGTTCTTCTCCAAAATGGTCGTGATACCTGGTCGGGTCATTTTGCTCCCTTCGGTCGCAGCATATCAGCTAGTCAGCACGCTCCGGCCCGCTGCCTCCGCTTGTCAGCAATTCGGCTTTTCAAGTTTCGCGGTCGGAGCCGCCTGGCGAAGCCTGGCGGCGTGCTTAAATGCTGGCATGCTGACTAGCTCCTATTGTCGAAGACTACTTTGATGTGTCCTTCGCTTCCTGCTGCGCGGGCGGCTGCGATGGCCCCTTTGTAGGAATCGAGTCGGAAGCTGGGACCTACGAGAGTCTGTAGTTCTATCTTGGGGGCGATGCTGAGCGCGAGTTGGAAGCTGCTCGTCTCTTTTCCCTTGTAGTTCTCGATACTGTAGGCGTAGCTTCCGGCGAGACGGACTTCTTTGAACCAGAGGGCGGTCAGGTCCAGTGTGCTCTTCGCGCCTGGCATGCCGACGAGCGTGACCTCACCGCCAGGGCGCGCCAGGCGGAGCGCGTCCTCCAAGGTACCTGGTGCGCCTACGCACTCGAAGACCTTGCCAGCTCCGCCCATGACGACCGGCTTGCCGAGCTCGGGCTTGTAGGACGCCGTGCCTAGCACCTCGGGGAGTTTCGTGTAGGTCTCTTTGGGGTGGACGACCTCGGTCGCCCCAAGACGAAGCGCCTCGTCCCTCTGTCGCTCGTGCTTGGCGACGCAGATGATGGGGCCTGCGTCTGTGAGGTATCTCAGGGCCGCGACGGTAAAGAGGCCGACGCTGCCGGCCCCTATGACCAGGGTGGTGTCGCCGGGGGCTGGGACGGCTCCGAGCACGGCGTGAACGGCGCAGGCGAGGGGCTCGATCGCGACGGCTGACTCGTCGGGTACTACGTCGGGTACGCGGTGGAGCTGCGATGGGTGGGCGACGAGTGTGCCCTGTGACCAGCCACCGCCGGTGTCGCGGCAGAAGCCCGTCTGGATGCCAGGGCTTACGTCCCCCCTGGCCACGTTCAGGCACAGGGCGTGGCGTCCCGAGGCGCAGTAAGGGCAAGGCGGGTCTATGCCGCGGACGGCGCATCCGAGGGCGGGCTCTAGGACGACCCGCTCGCCGGCGCGGAAGTCGGAGTTGTCTTCGACTACCTCACCGACGACCTCGTGGCCCATCACGAAGGGAGGAGAGGTTATCGGGGAGAAGTAAGGCGAGTTTTCCGAGGAGAGCGTTCCCAGGTCCGAGCCGCAGATACCGGAGAGGAGCGGCTTGACGCGTACCCATTGTGGGGTCGGGAGCCCGGGGTCGGGGGCGTCTTCTAGTTGGAGCGGGGAGAAGCGGCTCGTTTCGAGGGACTTTATCCGCTTCGAGCCGGCGCGCATCAAGACGTAGCGCGGGATGGACTTTCGGTAGACGAGGGCGTGCAACCTAGATCTTCTTGGCCATGCCGTCCGCGACGCCGTTCTTGTCCCAGTGCTCGACCCTCCATCCCCTGGCTTTCGCGGCCGTCCCGAGGCGCCGATCCGGGTTGACGGCGACGGGGTTGCCGACGGCCTCGAGCATGGGTAGGTCGGAGATGGAGTCCGCGTAAGCGTAGGAGCGAGAGAGGTCGAGGCCTCGGCGCCTGGCGAAGGAGGCCAGCATC
>DASSCV010000007.1:0-21371 GCA_035697505.1 Rubrobacter sp. | reverse complement strand
GATTACCTCGGCACCATTGTTGTAGAGGATCTGCCAGAGGGGCTTCACATTAGGGTTTGTGACGTTTTCGCCTGTGGAATAGAGCGGGTGATGGAAGTAGGCCAGGGTGCACTGCTTGTTGGTGGTGTTAGCGAGGTTGTTCCGAAGCCATTTGCCCTGGGCAGATGTCTTTTCGCATCCGCCCACCTTGTTGCAATTGCTGTTTAAGGCCACTATGTGCCAGGATCCCCTATCGTAGGAGTAGTAGCCCTTGCCTGGTGTCAATCCAGGGTTGTCGGGTGTGTTCGGCACCGGTGCCGGAAGCCTGTCTCCTATTTCGAAGCCATTTTGCGCGCTGTAGTAGTCGAAGTAGGGCTGCGCTACTTTGGAAATGTGGTACTCGTGGTTGCCCAATACTGGCATCGTGCCAGTCTTGTACTGTCCCCACCAGGAGGTGCGCTCGGTATCGTAGACACTGCCATCGGAGAGTTTGTAGTTATCGTAACAGTTGGCGTATTGCGTACGGGTACCGTCAGGATAGGCATTATCTCCTAGAGCAAGGACGGTCCCCGGTATGTTGGCCAGCAGAGCCGCCGTTTCCTTAGCGTTGTTGTCCGGGGAGCACTCGGCTATGTCCCCCGCGCCGACCAGCGTCACCGTCTGCGTCTGAGAGGCTCCCGGCGTGGCCGTCAGCACGGCCGCCATGCATGCCAGCAGCATCGCCGAGGCCATCGCAACTACAACAAGAACGGTCTTGCTCATCCCCTTCATCCTTCCCTGTGTGGGGTGAAGGAGAAAAGTGAGACCCCCCGCCCCGTTAGCTAACGGGGCTAGTATGACAGCATGCAAGAACTAGAGCAACTTCGTAAAACTCCGTCAACGCGAAGTTCGCAGAATTCATCTTCTACGCACTCGGGTGAATAGGGGCGGCTATGCTTGATTCTCTCGGACGTAGCTGCGGGTCAACCCTCCTGCCCTGCCTCCGGCCCCGCGCCCGCGGAGGTTGCTCCCGCGCAGCATACCGAAACAACAACGCCGATCCGACAAACAGCGCGGCGAAGAACCCATTCAGGATCAAGGTCCCCAAGACTCCCGGCGCTGAGACGGGTAGCCTTCTGGTCATGGCGACACCTCCTTACCTCGCCTTTGGAGCACAGGGCTCTTTCGACTTCAACAAAGTACCGAACAATTGTAAGAGGGCCGGGCGGTAGGATGCTAGGGCGAACCGACGCTGCAAGTGGGTGGCGCGGGACTAACGTTTGTTAGAACATGAGTGCAGGGGAAGGAAGCACACCGTGACCCAGGCCGTGAGGAGGACAGCGATGCCCCAAGAGCATGTCGTGAGCGTAGATCCATCCAAGCCGCTTAGCGAGGAGCCAGAGACGGGCCACAATCGCTGGCACGAGGCCATAGAGCCGGTGGTGGAGGTAGATCCCGGCGACACCATGGTGTACGAGACGCGCGACGCCTTCGACGGACAACTGAACCGTGATTCGACGGCGGAGGACGTGGAGAACCTAGACCTGAGCGGGGTCCATCCCCTCACGGGGCCGGTCTTCGTCAAGGGAGCAGAGCCGGGCGACCTGCTCGAGGTCAAGCTGGTAGCAGTGGAGGCAGATCCGTGGGAGCAATGGGGCTACACGGTCGAGGTGCCAGGCTTCGGCTTCCTGCGCGACGAGTTCCCGGAGCCATACATCGTCCACTGGCGGCTGCATGGCAACGAGTACGCGGAGTCTGAGCAGCTCCCTGGTGTGCGCATCCGGTGCAACCCGCACCCTGGTGTCCTCGGGCTCGCTCCCAGCGCTGAGCTGCGCCAGCGCGCCACACAAAGGGAGGGCGCGCTAGCCGAGCGTGGCGGGTTTGCTCTGCTACCCGATCCGGGAGGCGCTGTGCCGACCGATGAGGTGATCGCAAGAGAGGGGCTCAGGACCATACCGCCGCGTGAGACGGCTGGGAATATAGACATCAAGCAACTCTCGCCGGGCACCACCGTCCTGTTGCCCGTGTACACGGAGGGCGGGCTGGTCTCAACCGGCGATGTACATTACGCGCAAGGTGACTGCGAGGCCTGCGGGACGGCAATAGAGGTGAGGACCCGCGTGCATTTGCGCTTCGGGATCAGGAAGGGCGAGGCAGAGCGGCGGGGCATCCAGGACCTTCAGTATTTCCGGGACGACTACTTCACCGCCCCTGAGTTGGCCGCTCCGCGCCGGTTCTTTGCCACTACCGGCATCGGGGTGCACAAAGACGGCACGAACGAGAGTGAGGACCTGAGCCTCTCTGCCAAGAATGCGCTGCTCAACATGATCGAGCACCTCGAAACGCGAGGGTTCGACCGTCAGCAGGCCTACGCGCTGTGCAGTGTGGCGGTGGATCTGCGCATCAGCCAAGTAGTAGACGTGCCCAACCTACTAGTGAGCGCCCTGCTCCCGTTGGACATCTTCATGTGAACTTACTTAGAAGGTTGGCGGCAGAGTGGAACGCCCGCTAGTATTACACCCTTGGATTCGCCTTCTCGCGGTCCTCGCGTGCTTCTCTCTATCTGACTCTGGCTCAGATCACGGCTCTTGCTGAAGCAGTAGGTGATGACGTAGATGATCGGGCCCACGATTTGGTCGACTGTGCCTGGTTAGGCTCGCGTGGAGATGACGGGCCAGATGAGGGCTTTGGGCGGTGTAACGTAGCATAAGTTGCCCCAAGACTCAACTCGCGGCCAGCTTGTGCTCCGGACAATCGGCCCTCAGCTCGGAGCCGGAGAGCGGCAGGTCCAGCAGCGCGCAGTGGTGCGGCGAACTCTCGCCAAAATGGGCGTCAGGACGAAAGAACCGGCAGGTCACGCACATCCTCGCTACGGTTATCAGGCCGGACTTCTGCAAGGAGGCGATCAGACCCATAAGGAAGCGCATCACCGCCTCCTTCTCCTCGGTGGAACGATCCTCTAGGTGCTCTTCGACAACGTTCGCCCAGGCAGCGAGTTCCCGCGCCGTGTGCTCCCCGGCGGGGGTCAAGCGTAGCTTCGTGACGCGCCTGTCGTGCGGCCAGGTTTCCTTGCGGATCAACCCCTTCTTTTCCAACGAACCGACGGCGTCGCTCACCGTGGCCCTGGTGAGGTCGAACTCCCGGGCGAGCTGGCTCACGCGTCGGAGTGAGGCGCCGTGGTGGAGCAGGTGGACGAGGAATCGGGCTTGTATCGGGCTCAGACCACGCTCCTGAGCCTCCCCGCGGAGGAGGATCCGGAAGACCTGGGAGAGCCTTTCGAGCGAGGCGACGATCTTCTTGTCTACATCCTCGTGCTGAGTGGACGGCTCGAAGACAGACCGGTGTGTACCCGCTGCAAAACGCCCCCGCGCTACGCCCAAGCTAGAAATCCCCTTCCTTTGTGTACGGTTGACTCCAGAGGGCGACTTGCAGGGTTACCGACTTGAACCAGGCCTCGTGCATCTTCTCGACCACGTCGGGGGCGTGACCCCCTTTGGCCAGGAACTGCTTGATGGTCGCCGTGATCGGGTAGACGAAGGCGATTACGTACCGCAATGGAATGTGCTCCGGGGTCTCCTCTGCCCCATCGGTCTGGTTCTTTTTGACGCGCGTGTGGCGCAGGGTGATCTCCTGCTGGTAGTCGAGCCACTGCTGGTCATAAGGTCGCCGGCAGGTGTCCAAGATCCACCGCTTGAAACGCTCGCGTACCCTTTCGAGGTACCGAGCGTTCAGTTCTCCGCTAGGGCTGGCGAAGTAGCGGATCAGGTGCGGGTGAGACCCGACGAAGCCATACCAGAGATCTAAGACCTCGTCGACCTGATCCTCTAAGACGTCGCCTGCCAACCTCAGGTACTCCTCGTCTTCCTCAGTGAAGAGAACCGTCTGCTTGAGCAGATCCAAGTCCTCCAGATCGAGCGGCGACCTGGCCGTCTCCTGCGCGCCGAAACTATATCCGGGTACCGCCCCTGCCTCAGCCACATGCGCCTCCCTGCTTCCTCTCCCGACCATATTTTGGTCACGTTGTTAGGAATCCTAACAATATAGTGGTTGCCGATTCCGATCAAGGGGTTTTGCCACCGCGACAGCTTTGGCAGCTGTAGGTGTTATGTGCTTGGAACACACGATATCCTGGAGAGCACGAACAACACTAGGCGCAGGAGGTGGCAGCGCATGGTTACGATCGCGAAGGACAACGACGTGGTGACCTTGATCAACGTTTTCACGGTCACCCCAGAAGACCAACAGCGTTTGGTGGATGTGTTGGTCGAAGCCACTCAGGCGGTGATGAGGAAACAACCTGGATTCGTCTCAGCCAATATCCACAAGAGCCTCGACGGCACGCGGGTCGCTAACTACGCGCAGTGGCGCAGTAAAGAGGCGTTTGAGGCTATGCTTCGGGATCGAGAGGCTGCCGAGCACATGGGGGAGGCGGCCAAGATAGCCGAGAGGTTCGAACCGCACCTTTACGAAGTCTCATTCGTAGACGAGAGCAAGTGACAGTCGCAGGAGTGAAATCAAGAGGGCTCCCTCGTAAGCACTGATAACCCGGAAAGGAGCTTCTTGCAGAAGTTGACGAACGGGAAACTCTACTACGGCTGGGTGGTGTTCGCCGCACGGCTCGTAGGGGCGCGGGCCACACCAGCCGGGAGAGCGGAGTGTATTGGTACGGTCCGAGAAGTCCGGCGAAGACCTATTCCAACGTTTCTCGACCACCCTATGCTCGGTCTGGGGCCGCGTGGTCCCCGACATCCTCGACTTCTGCCGCGAACTGGTCGCCGCCCTGGCCGAAGAGTAGCGGCAAGGGTCGGAGGAATGTCACACTGTTCGGGCTCTAAAGTCGGAGGTCGTCAGACGGTTGGATGTGCGGTGAAGGTGTCTTCATGTTCTTATGAGCCTCTAGCGCCAGCCGAGCGTTGCCAGATTCAGCTTCTCGGCCTCTTCACCGGTCATCTCCCACCCTAAAGCGCCTGCGTTCTGGCGTGCCTGATGCTCGTTCTTGGCACCGGGGATAGGGAAGGTGTTCCTCTGCGTGATCAGCCAGTTCAGGGCCACCTGGGCGGGTTGTTTGTTGTGGGCCTCACCTATCTCGCGCAGGATGTTTAGAACCGGCTCGATCTTCTTGAGGTTCTGCTCGCCGAAGGCTCTCCCCATACGCCGCACGAGACCCGAGGGCCTGTCGCCACCGGGGCCATACTTTCCGGTAAGGAGGCCCTGGGCGATGGGGCTGTAGGCGATGAGCGTCACGCCGAGATCCCGGCTCGCTTCGAGCACCCCGTTTGTCTCCGGTGCCCGCTGCAGCAGGCTGTACTCAACCTGGTTCGCGGCGAGCGACACCCCCTGAGAGGCGAGCCGGTCGTGCGCCCGCTTCATCTGGTCCGCTCCGTAGTTGCTGACCCCCACCCGGCGCACCTTGCCCGCCTTGACCGTCTCCGCGAGGACATCCATCAGGCTTTTCATATTGAGAATCGGGTTCGGGAAGTGGATCTGGTAAAGGTCTATGGTCTCAATCCCGAGTCGCTCAAGACTCTTGTCTACCGCCTTCAGAAGGGATTTGGCGCTTATGCGGTACGGTAGGGGGGCGAACTTGGTGGCTATGACCGGCCTACCGTCGAAACCACCCTCGCGCAATATCTCGCCGATGATCCTCTCAGAAGCGCCGTTGCCGTACATCTCTGCCGTGTCAATAAGAGTGATCCTTTCGGCCATGCTCGCCCGGAAGGCCTTCCCCACATCGCTACGGTCGTACTCCTTACCGTATCCCCATAGCCTGGACGTACCCCACGCCCAGGCCCCGATACCCAGTGGAGCGACGTTCAGCTCATCCGCCAGACCAATTGTAAGCCCGCTATGCAAAGCGACTCCTCTCATACCTTCGCCTCGATACTCAGGCGAGCGAGGCGTGTGGGCACGCTCACGGTGCGGCATGGCCATAGTAGCAACGCCGCCAAACCACGATCATGATCCCACTAAGACTATCGCAAAATCCTAGCGACCCCCACTACCTCGACGGCCAGGGAGACGGCATACCCTGCGACAATTTGCCCGGAGGCGGCGAGGTTTACGCCGCCCTTAGGAACCGAGAAGAATGATCACAAGCCCAGCAGCAGCCGCGAATGCCAGCACTGCGGGGCGCAGCCAGCGCTCGTCGAGGCGCTCGACCACCCACCGGCTAACCCAGAGGCCGACTAGCATGCAGGGGAGCAGTTGGAGGGCCAGGAGGACGTGCCTTCCTTCCACCTGCCCTGCCAGCCCCAAACCCACAAGCGACATCGCGATGCCAACGACGAAGGAGATCGCCAGAGTCGAGCGCAGCTCTGCCCCCGAGCGGTCCTGGTACACGAGCGCCAGCGGCGTTCCGCCTAGTGCCGCCACGGTGCCCACGACACCGGAGGCCACGCCGCCGGCAAGCCGGGTCCGCTTGTTCACCTCGAAGGTTGGTTTGAGGAAGCTCCCGAGTGCCGCCGTCAAGATCAGTAGCCCCGTGAGCATCGAGAGGTAGCCCTTCGGCGCCAAGACCAAAAGCACGACGCCGGCGACCGTGCCGAGCAGGCGCCCGGCGGTTATCAGGGCGAAGCCGCCCAGATCGATAGAACGCCATTCCCTAGCGCTCATGAGCAGGGTCATGGGGAGGGCCAGGAAGAGGGGCGTGACGGGTACGGCCCACGGCAACAGTAGCACCATCGCCGGCACCGCTAGGAGGGCGTATCCGAAGCCTATAGAGCCCTGGATGACCGCCCCCGCCGCCACGGCGACGGCCAGGACCGCCACGACTGTCACCATCGACGTGCGACCTCCTCAAGGTAGGTCGATATGTTATTACAGAATCCGTAGCTCGGTGCTCCCACCGGTACGGCGCCCTCCCCCGCGTAACTGGAGCGTTTATCAGGCTCCGCTGATAGGACGGGCACTTAGCGGTTGGCTACTCTAACAAATTGTCTCCCATTTACGGTCCCATCCTATTACCCGTCTTGGCCAGCCATCAAGCGCGTGCGTTCGGAAGGTTGGTGTAGTGGCGTCTGCTTCGATGCCCCTAACTCCTACCACGACAACCGCCCGCCCCTCCTTCGCCTTCTCCGCCTCCTTGCGGGCCTCGCGATTGGGGTATAGCGTCGGGATGCACCGGACATCTTCGAGTGGCATCATTCTATAGTGTGTTGTGGTCCGTCAGGGGAAGACGGTCGGGAAGGAGCAGATCTATGTCCGCACATGAGAACAAGGCCTTATCCAATCGGGTCGCGCAGGCGATTAGCGAAGGCGACCTGGACGCGCTGGACGATCTCATGGATCCCGAGCTTGCCGAGGAGTTCAAGCGCGATGTGACCGAGCTACGTCGAGCCTTCCCGGATTACGCCGGCACCAACGTGGAGCAGATCGCCGAAGGGGAGAAGGTGGCCAACCGGTTTGTATTTCTGGGCACGCACTTGGGCGAGTTCGAGGGAGTAACCCCTACCGGCAAGCGGATCGAGTTCATAGGTCATTCCATAGACCGGGTGGTCGAGGGCAAGATCGCGGAGAGCTGGGTCGAGATGGACATGCTCGGCGTGATGCAGCAACTCGGTGCGGTACCAGAGCCGGGATAATCCTGAGAAGCCAGCACTGGCGCTCCCCGAGCTCAGTAAGGTAAGTCGCCGCCTGCTCATCGTACGAAAGAGCCGAGACTTCGTAGATCCCGGCTTGGAAGCGCTCTTTGTTACCAAGCTCTTGCCGAGCTGTTATACAAATGTAACCCTGCGCGTACATAATGGGGGTGTCAAAAGGTCCGGTGCCCCTCTCCTTTCCCTTCCATCACCCAGGGGGCACCGGGTTTTCGACTCTAGGTGATGGCAAGAAAGCCGGCTCCCACGGGACCACGATCCACTCCGCCAGTGATGGATCACTGCTTGCGCTCGCGGGCCTCGCGATTGGGGCATAGCGTCGGGATGCACCAGATATCTTGGAGTGGCATCATGCACGGTGTGTTTGTGGTCCGTCGGGGAAAGCGGGTGAGAAGGAGGAGACTAATATGTCGGCGGAAGAGAACAAGTCCCTGGTGCGTAGGGAACAAGAAGAGCTCTGGAACCATTCCGGTGACCTCGATGCAGCAGAGGAACTCTTTGCAGCCGGAGAGGCTGCCAAGCAGCAGGCAGCAGATTTCCGGCGAGGCTTCCCGGATGTGACAAGCACCATAGAGGACCTCATAGCCGAGGGGGACAAGGTGGTTGCTCGCTGGAGGAGCCGCGCCACCCACCGGGGTGACTATATGGGCATCGCTCCGAGCGGCAAGGAGGTGGAATTCACGGGCATCTCCATCTACCGCATAGAGGGTAACAAGATCGCCGAGTCGTGGTCCGTTGAGGACCAGCTTGGCTTGATGCGTCAGATCGGTGCGGTTGCTGAGTCGGAGCAATAGGAGGAGCTAGCCCCACTACTGCATTCCGCCCCGCCAGCGCCTCCCTCGCGCGGCCTACGGCAGTCTGCTGGGTAAGCTCCCCTGCCTCAGTGGCTGGCGCGACGATGTATATGCCGCCGTTGGCCATCGCCTCACGCACCTCGTCCTCCACGCTGGTCCCCTGGGCGAGGAACTGCGCGAGAACTACGCGGGCTGCCTGTTCGTTCTCGAACGCGAAGCCCTCGGCGCTCACCAGATCGTCAACGACTCGGGGCGGAGCTCAGGCCTTTCGTTCCTACCGCGCCTCTAGCACATCCTTTAGCGTCTGCAGGTCCTTTCTAAGTTGGCGCTCGGCTGCCCGCTTCTGCAGCGGTTCCAACAGCTTGAGCAAGCCGCCCGGCTTGGCGTCCACGGCTCGCATCAAGCGTGTCCCACCGGGCACCTCCTGAAAAGTACAGTCCCACCGCTGGTTAGGGATAGGGCCACCTACGGCTCGATCCGTGTACCGTCGGTTAGCTTCATAAGCGGTCCTCTCGTAGGGCGTTTCGAAGCGGCGACCAACGGATTTGATAGCGACGATGAACCTATCGTTCTGCTGCGGTGGGTCTTCTGTGTCCTTGAGTACCTCTAAGGCATGAGCCATCCACTCCGGATAGTTGCCCACGTCGGAGACGTAGTCGAAAACCTCCTGCAAGGGCCTAGCGATCTCGATGCTTTCTTCGACACGCATGGTAGTGCCTCCTGTGCTCCGAACGCCTTTTCCGCCGCATGATGCCAGCACATGAGGCCCTGCGCGCCGGTTCGACTCTCTATTCACTGTGAAGGTTGGCGAACGTCGCCTGGGTCAAACCAGACCCGCCTCCGAATGCCTTCCATACTGCCTTCACCCACTAGGAGGCGGTGGCGATTCGCCCGCGGTGCCTCAGCCCTTTCCGTGGCTGGGCTCGCCGGAAGAGTCGACCTCGTGCCTGGCATCCCGGCCCACGAGCCGGAGTGCAGCCGCTGCCCCGAGCGCCGCTATGCCGGCGCCCACAAAGAACGCCCACCTGTATCCCGCGACGAGCGCTTCCGCGCTATGCTCTCCGCCAAGGGCCACCGCCTCTGTTCGGGCGACGGCCACCGCGAAGAAGACCGCCAACCCCAAGGCCGTGCCGACCTGCGCGGAGGAGTTCAGGAGGCCAGAGGCGAGCCCACGCTCTTCCTCCTTCACTGCCGAGGTGCCGCGGGTCGTGGAGGCGACCGCCGAGCAGCCCAGGGCCAAACCCGAGAGAGCGGCGTTCGCGACCACGTAAGGGAGGCCGTCCTCGGCGGATATTCCGGTGATGAGCAACGTCGCACCACAGATACCCACCAGCCCCAGCGTCATAGTATGTCTCGCCCCCAAAGTACCCGTGAGCCGGGAGCCCAGGAAGGACCCGGCCACGACCGAGAGGCTGAAGGGCAACCCTAAAAGTCCCGCCAGGGTCGGAGAGTAGGCCAGGACCTCCTGCAGGTAGATGGCCGCGATGATGCCCACCGGGCTGGTCGTCGCCGTGTTCGCGAAGGCCACCAGTGCTGAGCCAGATAGGTCCCGCACCCGGAAGACGCGGAGCGGAATCAGCGGCGCGGCCACACTGTGCTCAACGAAGAGGAAGGCCGCAAGCAGGCCCAGGGCCAGGACCATAGTTGCCAGCGTGAGGGGCGAGCCGAAGCCCGACTCCTCCGCCCGGGTGAGGCCGTAGACCAGAAGCACGAGCCCCGCCGTAATCGTCACCGCGCCAGGCAGATCGAGCCGGCGGGACGTTCGCTCCCCGCGGTCGGCTTCGAGCAGCGCGAAGGAGAGCGCGACCCCCGCCGCGCCGAGGGGTACGTTGACGAAGAAGATCCACTCCCACCCGAGCACGTCGGTGATCAGACCGCCGAGGACCAACCCGGCAGCGCCCCCGCCGGCCGCCACCGCCGTCCACAATCCCATTGCAAGATTGCGCCCACGGCCCTCAGGGAACGTCGTCGAGATGATAGAGAGGGCCGCCGGCGCCACGATCGCCGCCCCGAGGCCCTGAGCAGCACGGAATACGACCAGCACCAGTGGCGACCAGGCGTACCCGCATAGCAGCGAGGAGGCAGCAAACAGGGCGAGCCCTACCACAAACATCCTGCGCCTGCCGAAAAGGTCGGCGAGCCTCCCCGCAAAGAGAAGAAAGCCACCAAAGAAGAGCACGTAAGAGGTCACCACCCACTGCAGATCCCCGTGCGAAAACCCGAACTCCCGCCCTATCGTGGGTAACGCGACGATGACGGCGTTGATGTCGAGCACGTCAACGAACTGCGCCACGCAGAGCAAGATCAGCGCCCACCACCTGCGAGAGCCCTCGTCCTTCGCTTTCGCGGCGCTCAACCTTCCTCCAAACGTCCCAAAATTCCACTTTTAACGTTATATTTTAACGTTAAACCAGTGTATCATAGAGAGGATGGAACGCAAGCGGTCGCGAGCGGCTTCCGGTGGGCGGTCCTCCGGGCGGAGGGCAACCATGACACGCGTTGCCGAGGAGCTCGGGGTCTCATCCATGACGATCTCGAACGCCTACAACCGCCCCGAGCGGGTCTCTGAGTCTTTGCGGGAGCAGATCTTCGAGACGGCCGAGCGCCTGGGCTACGCGGGCCCCGATCCGGTGGCCCGCTCCCTGAGGAGACAAAAGACCAATTTGGCAGGCGTGCTCTACTCAAACCCGCTCTCCTACGCCTTCGACGATGCGGCTCAAGTGCTGTTCCTCAAGGGCGTCGCTGCCGCCACCGAGGAGGCGGGGATGGGGCTCGTGCTCGTGCCCGGGTCGGTGGGCTCTTCGCCCAACGCGCGTGCCTCGGCGGTGATGGACGCGGCCGTCGACGGGTTCGTCGTCTACTCGATCGCCGACGACGACCCGTTGGTCGAGGCGGCCCTAAGGAGGCGGATGCCGACGGTGATCGCGGACCAACCCCTCCTGGAGGGTGTCCCATTCGTAGGGATCGACAACGAGTCGGCCGCGAGGGAGGTGGCGAGGCACCTGGTGGACCTGGGACACGAGAGGTTCGGCGTCGTTTCATTCTCCATCGCGGCGGCAGACCGGGCCCCTGGAATCGCCGATTCGCATCGGCAGCGGTCTGCGACCTTACGGGTGACCCGCGCAAGACTCGCGGGCTACGAAGGCGTCCTGGAAGCCGCCGGTCTTCCTTGGAAAGAAGTGCCTGTCTACGAATGCTTCGGCAGCTCTAAGGCATTGGGCCGCGAGGCGGCTGACGTCTTGCTGTCACAGGGTCCTCCTCCGACGGCCATCCTGGCGCTGAGCGACCAGCTCGCTTTGGGTGTCATCGAGACCGCCAAAGAGCGTGGTCTGTCGGTACCCGAAGATCTCTCGGTAGCGGGTTTCGATGACGTGCCCGAGGCCGCGACATCGAGGCCGCCCCTTACGACAGTCCACCAAGATCACACCAAGAAAGGCGAGTTGGCTGGACGCCTACTGATCGCGCAGCTCCGCGAGGAAGAGACGGAGGATACGGATCTTCTGCCTGCTCGACTCGTAGTACGAGACTCGACCGGTCGGCCACCGGGAACATCTTAGGCGGCGTTTGAGCGCTCTTTGTGATCGGAGATGAACGCGCTCCTACCGTTCCTTGCGCTCGCTGCAGGCTGGGGGAGTCAGGCCGATTGTCTGCACGGCATGGGCGCTAACGAACGGACATCCTCGGTGACCACCAAAAGTGGCATTCCGAAGCGCTCAGTACCACGTACGACTGCACACCCATCGTCTTAGAAGGCAGATTCTGCGACCTTGGTCCTGAATACCTGCTCTGCCAGCCCTACAATGGGCCCATGTTGGGAGATACTGTGCACCAGGCAAGATGCGCGAAGGGCTGGAGCATCCCGCAACTCTCGAAGAGATCCGGTGTGCCCGAGCGACTTATCCGAGAGTTGGAGGGCAGGAGCGTCACCTACGTGCCCAGCGAGGCCAACACGGTGCTCCTGGCCGAGGCCTTGAAGGTGCCCGCGGGACCCTTACTCGAGCAGAGGGAGCGGCTCTTCGAGCAGTGGCACCGCCGAGACGTCGTCGGATAGCCACGGTCGTCGTAGGCCCTTATTCACCCGCCGCGTGGAAGGTGCGTTCTTAGAACTTCGCCTAGAGAGACTGTCTAAAAAGCCTCTCCGTCCCCGGCGCAGCCGGGCGCTGGGTCCTTCCGTACGTTTTGTGTACCTTTAACCTAGAATTTGCGCTCATTTCACACGACGGCGAGCGTAAGTGTGTAGCATAAATGGACGCAATGAAGGCGTCTTCGGCCAGCCCTGGAAGGAGAAGACGTTGCACCGAGACCAGACCATCTCCGAAATGGTAGAGCAAGTCTTAGCACAACAGGCGAACTCCCTGGCCGAGCGGACCGGGCAGGCGTTTGAGAGCGCGTTAGGGATTGTCGCCGATACCGAAGCTGGCCAGCAACTGAGGGAGTTGGCCAACGGGAAGCACCGCCATGAGAAGGCTAGGGAGTGGCAGGCTAGTGTGCGGTGGGAGCGTGCTCACGAGCAACTCGAGCACCTCTTTGGGTCGGATGTTCTCTCGGGCTTTGCGGGTGAACGCCATTACTCGTGTGTGACGGGGTACCTGGAGTGGCTTGAAGGTAAGGAAGCACGCACACCCGACCACGCGCTTCTGGAAGAGGAGCTAGCCAGCCTGCAAGGGTGAGTGGCCTCTGGCCAGTCCTGGGGACCGTTCTTTCCCTCATGTAGCTGAAGTGCTGCTGCGGCCTGCTATTCGACGAACATTGCGGCCATCTTATCGAGACACTGCTCCATGCCTGCACGGGATAGTTCGCGAGCCTGTTCGGTCGTGTATCCGTGCTCGGTGACGGTCATCTCCGTCCCATTGTCGCCCGCGGCTTTGAAGACGATAACGTGCGGAACGTCGTGTGGGACCCCTTGAGGCAGGCCCATCTCGCCGGGATCGAGATGCGTCCCGTCTCCGTTCGCGAAGTTGGAGACGAACTCGATGCGCTCGTGAGGGTCGATCCTGGTGTAGGTCCACGTGTGATACATATCCTGACCACCGTACTCGGCTGGCGCGCGCATGCACACTAGCGACGCACCGCCCACGCGAAAGTCCATCTCGGCACTTGGTGACGTAAACCCCGCAGGTCCCCACCAATGCCTCACGTACTCGGGATCGCTCCAGGCTTTCCACACCTCCTCTACCGGAGAGTCGAAGATGCGGGTGACGACGACGTCGAACGTCTGGGTGTGGTCGTTTGTGTCTTCGCCGTGCATGGTTGCCAATCCTTTCCTATCAGCCTATCTAGCTGGGGAACGTCCCGCTGGTGACATTGACGAACGTACCGGTGATAGCGCCGGCCTTCTCAGAGGCCAGGAACGCCGCCGTGGCCGCGACTTCGGCCAACCGAGGAGAGCGGCGCGTCATCCGCATCTGATCCAGGCTCTCGATCAGGCCCTGGAAGGCAGCCTCGTCTTGGAACTTGCTGTCGACCGCGGCGAGCTTCTCCCGCGAAAACGTCTCGGGGAGTCCGGCCGTCCAGATGCCCACTACGCGCACGCCACGGGGCCCGATCTCCGCCGCCAGGTTGCGGACGAAGGTGTCGGTAGCCGCGTCGGCGGGGCCGGTGCTGCCCATCATGGGGCTTCCGTTGGCCGACCCGGAATCAAGCGCAAGGATGACCCCCGATCCTTGCTCGACCATGCGACGCGCTGCCGCCCGCGCCGTGATGAAGTTGCTGCGGAGGCCGTTGACCACTGCACGCAAAAGATCGTCTGTCGTCATGTTGATTAGCGGTATCCCCTGCACATCTCCGCGGGTGATGAGATTGAAGGACACGTCGATGCTGCCCGCCTGTGAAACTACGGCCTGGGCGTGCTCGTCCACGGCCTGCTCGTCGAGGGCGTCGAGCACGGCCACCTCTGCGGCACCGCCATCTGCTTTGATGTCGTTGGCGACCGTTTCGAGATTCTCGCGGGTGCGACCGACGAGGAAGACGCGCGCTCCCTCACGGGAGAACTCCCTGGCGACCGTGCCGCCGATGGATCCTCCCCCGCCGTAGATGACAGCGTTCTTGTTCCCTAGCAACATGCTCTGTCCTTCCTGTCGAATGGTATCTGGTGGGCGCTCACCGCACGCGACGCGCCGGCTACCGGGACGACCGACGTCTCTCCACGCCAGCCTCAGAGATCATGATTCATTTAGTTCTCCTTCGAGCGTGGATTTCCCGTTACGACATCTACACGGTAACCTGGCCAGAGGCAGCCGTCTTGTATGAAACGGCAACCTACCCTGGACCGCTCGACTGCAGGATCTGCGCGGGCGTGTGCCCGATCCACCTCTTGAGTGACCTGGTCAGATGCGGTTGATCGAAATAGCCGACCTCGTGTACGGCGTCGGAGATCGAGTTGCCTCGTTGCAGGAGGGTCGCCGCCCGTTGGGCGCGCTCGATCTGGCGGATGCGACTTTGGGACAGCCCTGTGGCCCGCAAGAAGCGGTGCCGCACCGTCCGGGGTGACAAACCCTGCGATCGGCCTCGCAACACGGTGTCAACGAGCGGGTCGCGAATCAGCACCCCGTTGCGCACGAGCCTGTCGACGAACGTCTCCACATTCTCGTGATCGGGGAATCTCCACGCGGACCCCTTTAGCCATAAGGATCGGCTCGAAGCACCGGGTAGGACCGTCTCCGCGTCGCGAAATCTCCCGATGGGCAGGTGGGGCATGAACGCGCCGAGTTTGAACTTGATCCAGAGTATTTCGGCACCTTCGGCGTAATGTGCGACCCCGGCCGTCGTCCACGGTCCGACGAACACCACCCACGCCTTGCCGTCCTTCCTTACGAAGACCATGTGCCAGTGGCACTCAGCGGGGCGGGTAGGAGAATCGTCGCTCAAGGTTCTACCACGTATGATCGATTCCACGTAGGGCGAGTCCGACCCTCGTTCTTGACAGGTTATGCTCGCACGCTCGGCCCCCACGTGCTCAACATTCAGTCTCAGATCGTCCTCCGGGCCAGGAAGAGCGCGTCCGGTTGATCTGCCACCCTTATATTCTTCGGTGCGCTTCTCGCGAAACCTCAACACCTGCTCCTACGTGCGCTTTACGAAGCATACGGACGATAGCCATGAAATCCAATGGCGATCTGTCACTCGCCGGGCCGATCGGCCAGTACCGGAAGGAAGAATGGTTTCGGCGAATCTGTGTTATTGGGGCGATACCATGGCGATTCCCAAAGTTTTCTGCGGATTTATTCCAAATTCATCGCCAATTCATCGCCTCTCGCTACAGTAACGGCTAGCAATAGCCTACTCAGCTTGCATGAGAAAACCCAATCTAGAGGAGGTGTGAACTATTAACTGCCGGGCCTCAAACAGAGAATCAGACCAGCAGTGTCCCTTCAACGGATACACCGTGGGCATTCCGGCTGGTCCGTCTCGCTATTACAGGCGTGATTCTCGCCTTCTTATTGATCATGTTGTTATACGCATGGCTCGACGTGTTTAGCGAAGACAACGCCGCCAATATTTCTGCGGCGTTAAGTTCCCTCTTCGGGATAGTTGGGACATTGGTCGGCACCTACTTCGGCATCAAGGCAACCAGCGAGTCAAAGACCACGATAGAGAATGTACACAAAGAGGCAGGGGACAAGCTGGCGAACGCCGCACAGGCGGCGACCGACACGGCACAGAAGGCGACCGACACGGCACAGGCAGCGATAAAGGAGGCATCTACTACAACACAGACGGCAGCGAAGGAAACAGCGGCTGCAGCAAAAACGGCGTCAACAGCAGGCTCCACGTCGCTGTGGCTGGGAGCACTCGCTTCTTTGAGTGTGAGTCTGTTGGGTCTGCTGGGCTTGCTGTTTTGGTGGGCGCGCCAGAGACCCTCATAGAGTATCAAGGCGTTGGGGAGCATAGTACGCATCAGGCTGCTAATTCCTTCCGAGTAGGACTGCACCAGATCTACGTCAGGTCCAATGGCGGCGAGAGTTCGGCATGCGAAGTGAACCCGAGGCCGGTACTGGCCGGGATGAGCCGCGTCTGGAACGATGGAACGAAACAGGCGATGAGAGACAATGAAGACACTTCCTAGCGTAAACCTACGGGTGTCAGATCAATTAGAAGACCAGTCACGTTTGCTGGCTCCACGGACCTTAGCCTAGGAGGAGATCAAGAATGACTACAGCGTCTCACCGCTCTCCCACGGAACAATGTGACCTAGTGATGAAGGGCGGCATCACGAGCGGCGTAGTTTACCCCCCAGCCGTACTCGAACTCCGGAACATGTACCGTTTCCGTTCGATCGGCGGGTCGTCGGCGGGCGCCATCGCCGCGGCCCTGACAGCGGCTGCGGAATACAAACGCGAGGACGGTGGCTTCGACAGGTTCGAGGATGCGCAGCGGCAGGTCCGTTCGGGCGAGTTCCTGTTCAGCCTCTTCCAACCCTCTGAGAGGGCACGCCCGCTTATGGACACGCTGCTCGAGTTCCGTAGTAAGAAGCACGAAGGTACCGCAGGACTCATTTTCGGCTTGTGCTTGGCGCTAGTGCGTAAGCACCCCGCGGCCTTCTGGCTCGGCGTGGGGCTTGGGGTCGCTGCGGGCGTCCTTCTGTTCTTGCTAGCGGCCTTGTCAACGGGTGGCTCGTTGAGCGGCCTGGGTTTCGTTGCCGCCGTGCTGTTCTTGGCGGTGCTGTTCGGCGCCCTCGGAGGTTTGCTCTACGGCACGTACAACCTCTACCGTATTCTGAGTAACGAAGTGGTACAAAACAATCTCTACGGCATGTGCACGGGCCGCGGCGAGGACCTCGATTCTCTGGACGAAACAGTGCTCACAGACTGGCTGTACGCCAAGTTGAGCCTTCTGGCGAACAAAGAAGTCGACGAGCCGCTCACCTTTGATGATCTCGCCAGCAAAAAGGTCCGCGTCGGCGACGGGGAGCAAGAGTCAGTCGGCATCTCCCTAAGGATGGTGACAACCAACCTCAACCACGGACAACCCTACGTGTTCCCCAACAAGGAGACCACCTTCATCTTTAAAGAGCAGGAGATGCTCAGGTTCTTCCCCAGGGCAGTCGTAGCATACATGCGAGAGCATCGAGCCCAGGAGAACGTGAAGCTACCCGATGGATGCCACTTTCTGCCCGAAGGGAATGAATTGCCCGTCATCGTGGCCGTGCGCATGAGCCTCGCTTTCCCGGTCTTGTTGAGCACCATCCCCTTGTACACTATAAAACCCGAGTCTCTGGCCCGGCACAACGGGAGTGGGCCACAAGAGCTTCACGAAGATGACCTGCAAAGGAACTTATTCAGCGACGGCGGGATCTGCAGCAACTTCCCGATCCACTTCTTCGACGCCTGGCTGCCCAAGCGCCCAACCTTTGGAATCAACCTGGTGCCTTCGAAGCCCAAAGGACAAGAAGGGATCACCTTCAGCGTATACAACGTCCGCAAGCACGGAGACGATCATGGTGGAAGCGATGACGTCTGGCTTCCGCCGCCCGAGGGGTGGGAGAATGCCGAATACACCGGGTTTCAGGGTCTAGGAGGTTTCGCAAGGGCGATCTTCTCCAGCGCGCAAAACTACCGCGACAACACCCAGTCGCGGCTGCCGAGCTACCGGGAGAGGGTGGTGCAGGTCCGCCTGAACGAGGATGAGGGCGGGCTAAATCTGCACATGCCCAACTCGACCATCCGAGAGATCGAGAGGAAGGGCGAAAGGGCTGCCTCCGAGCTTCTTGGGTTCAACTTCAACCACCACCTTTGGGTGCGCTTCCGGGTGTTGATGAACCTGCTGGAAACCCACCTGGAGGAAGCGAACCAGGTTTTGGAGTCTCCAGCCCTCGCGGCCTTACTCGACAACGAGCAAGGTGCAGATTTCCCCTACGCTCGTACCCCCGAATGGCGCGAAGAGGCACGAAGGCGCTTAGGGGAGCTTACCGACCTCGTAAAGAGATGGGAGGCAGCCGACTCCGATGGTGAACGTCAGTTTTTCTTCTCCGTCTCTGATGCCGACCCGGGCCCGGAGTTGAGGGTTACACCGGAACTCTAAGAAGAAATGAGGATCGCTTCCTTCCGGCTCCGCGCCTCTGAACGGGTTCTATGTTGTGAGCAGTCGAAGCCAAATGTCTCTTTCCCCATCTATATCCAACACCGCTTGCATCTTCTAGACGTTGCGGAAAGCATCACGATGAAAGCAAAGGAAATTCTTCCGAAGAGGCTTGTGCCACCGTGCGAGGCTCGAATGCCAAGGTGTGTGCATCACTGCCGGTCGGTGCACATCGCCTCCTCGATCTCGCGAACCGTCTCGACTACCCCTCTTGCTTGACCGGGGCCAGTGATCGTAGCGGCGCAGATCCTGATGGCACTCTCGGCACGCAGGCCGCAAGCTAGGGAGCGACGCCCTTCCTGGAAGGATGGGGCGAGGTCACGCGTCCTTTAGTTGCCGTTGTCTCCGGCTCACTCTCAGACCCAGCTTGGTCTATCCCGGCCCCAGGCGTTCTGTGGATGCCACGCTCGCGCCGCCATTCGCCTACGTACGCTTCGAGTCGGGTCTCGAGATCCTTGAGTATATCGGGGATTGCGTTCCTTGTTTCCCTACCTTTCCTCATCCCAAGCCTCATAATCCTCTCGCTGCTCTGCTGTTGTGCCTCACATGTTTCAGGAATGCACCTCGGCTTCCTTCAGCACGTAGTACCATAGGGGCGTCTCGTCGCCGAACGTAGTGCCAGCGAACGATTCTCTGTAACACCTCGAAGACCTTGTTTTTTGGGGCCATGCCCTTACCCACCGGTCAAACTCACCGTCAACTACGGTGCGTGGCCAAAGAGCCGTCGGGTGAAGCCGTTGGTAAACTTGCCATCGGGATCGTGTTCATCTACAAGTTCTAGAAACCTCCTAAAGTTATCACCGTGCACCCTCACCATATCTGCCTTGTTGAAACTCTCGCAAAACTTCCCCAGGTGGGGACGAGCCTCGATCTCTTTCATTAGCTCTTCGGCCTTTACATAGTATTTTTCGAAGCCCTGAGAATCGTTACAAACGAGATCTATCCATGTGGAACGACGTCCCCGTCCAGCACCAATCAGGGTACGATCGTGTTCCGGCGTGAATCGTACCTCCAAGAGCGTGTAGGGCAGCCCTGAGGGGTACGACTCTTCACGGTATAGTTCTTCATAGAGGTCTTGATAGAGGTTGATGAAGCGTTCGCATACCTCGAACGTATCCTCGAAGGGGACCGTGAACTCCAACTCTTGATGCAGGTGATAGATCGTGCGATTGAAGCCTTTATTGCTCTCCAGCAGAAGATTCGATCCTCGTCGGATGCCGCCGTAAGTGAGGGCCGACTGCGGTAAGCCTCCTGTGTAAGCGATGATATTCCCAATCCACGCGGCTGCCAGGGCATCTATGGAGATCTTCACAAACTCGATAAGACTTCCTTTGGTCAGCTCTATGGACTCCAGCAAGCGTCCAACAAATGTGCGATCTTTTTCCTTACGGTTCCATGTGTTGACCTGGCACTCATCCATAAAGGGGAACAGATAGAGGCTGAAGTGGTGGTTGTCCCGTACAAGTTGGTCAAGGTTGTCTTTGACATAGGATATGGGCTGCATTTCAACCTTCTGCTCGACGTTGAAACGGGGGACGCCCTGTACCACCACCTCCGTTATTATCCCCACGGCGCCTATTCCTCCGATTGCCGCCTTAAAAAGGTCATCCGATGGTTCGCATTCGTGTATTTGCCCTCTACCGTCTATCAGCTTGAGTCGCACAACCGACTGACTGACAAAGCCCCACTTTTCGTCTTCCGTGCCGTAGATTTTTCCCGTCCCGTGTACGTCGGTGGAGAGAATACCAGCCATGCTCTGAGCATCATGGGATGGCAGGGCGCGAAAGGCGAGCCCCTCATCAGACAGCAGCTCTACGACATCCCGTACGCGTGTGCCGCCCTTTACGGCTATCTGATTCTTATCCGGGTATTTACATAGCAGGCCGCTGTAATCGTCCAGAGATGCCAGAGTCTCATCTGAGACCACCCCGCTATTGAAAGAGTGTCCTGAGCCGAACATCCTCAAGCTCCGGGAGCTCTTCACTAGCTCGACGATCTCCTCCTCAGTAGTAGGCCGAACGATTCTTTGAGGCCTATAGCGAAAGCGCCTGGCCCAATTCCTGAAAACGCCCCCACGGACTCTTCCCTCGAGCCAGACGTAGCGTCCCAATGTCACGGCGTTGATGGCGATATTAAAGGTGGTGGCCGATGCGACCTTTAAGTAACTTGGGAGCCAGACATAGCGTCTAGAAGTGGCTACGAAGAGAACGATGGGCAATGCAAGCGCCAAAGCGAGCTTTAAGGAGCCTGGAAATTTCATTGTTCCTCCGTAGGTAGCTGACGATCACATCTTCCAACTCGCGAGGAGGGCCGATCTGCGCGTTCATGAACAGCTGTACTACGTCCTTGCGCTGTCGAGGGTATGGCGTGTATCACAGTACATGCGGAGCATCTGTTTGAGTTTTTGCCGGGCTGATATGTCATTATTGCCTCGCATAACCCGACTGGAATGCATCTGCCACAAAAATTCCTCCTTTCCCAGGCGAGTTCTCGATTTCCAGGGACAGGATAAATGGCAGCGATGAATTTCCGATGAATGCGGCCAAAAAGCTGGAACACGTTTCTTTAGGTGGGACCAGAAGCCGGCTATCAGGATTCCGGTATGACGATTCGTCAACGCCGGCCGAGGCGAAGACAGTCGCGACAGCGGCACCGCTGGTGCCTTCCCAAACCCGAGAGGATAGATTCTCAGATGGTGGATATCAGGTGTCCATGTCCAGAGTCCAACCAAGATATCATTCAGCTTAGCGAAGCTGGGGAGGAGATATGAAGGACGCTTACCGCTACTACATCCTCGCTTATGAGGACGCCCGCCAGAAGCGCCCCATCAAACATGAGTACGGCGGGACCACCGTACTCACCGAAGGCGCCGAGGCGCTCGAGCGAGCCGAGTCTCTCGTCAAAGAGTACCCCGACGGGTGGGTCTACATCCACGTCGAGTACCGAG
>DASSCV010000006.1:0-3020 GCA_035697505.1 Rubrobacter sp. | reverse complement strand
CAGCATCCAAGACTGTGGCGAGTCCCCAATCCCGGGACTCCTGTACCTTACGAAGCTCCGACCCAGGCGCCGGCGGCCACACCCCGTCAGCCCACTCGTTAAGAAAGGCGATCAGCTCATCGCGTCGCACCTTGATGCTTGCCGGCAGCGGGCCGGCTAGCGGCTGCGGCCCGCGGATCCGCAGCTCGTCGCCTTCCACACGCGCCGTGTACGTACCAAGGGTGAGGCACCGGAGTATCTGAATTGTGGTCTGTGGCATTAGTAACGCCCCTCCCACGCCCCGGCGGCTTCGTCTTCCGTGTAGTCTTGCGGCGGCGTGACAACAGTGTCAACAGTGACAACAGATTCTAGAGTTAGACGGAACGGCCGCCGTGTGTTTGTCCGCTGCAAATCTTCAAGCCGAAGTAGCGGAGATCGTTTCGCTATGGCCCGGATTAGTTTTCCAAAGTCCTTTACGCGCTTGGGTTTGTGCTCGCTGTCGAGCGCATCGTAGAGTTCTGAGGCTATGCCCTCCCAAGAGCCTCCCTCACAGCGACATTCATAACGGTTGATCCTGTGGTCGATAGCCGCAGTGGGCGAACCAACTCGCCGCGTCTTCGAGGGTGACGGCCTCGATCGCTTCGGAGATGGCCTCCTCTAGCGCCTCGCGGGTGCGCGCCCCTGCCTTCCTTACGATGTTCTTTATCTTGGAGAATGCTTGCTCTATGGGGTTTAGATCCGGCGAGTACGACGGCAGGAAAAGCAGATCCGCTCCGCGCTCTTCGACGAGTTCCTTGACCCTCTCGGTCCTCCTGTGCGCCCCCAGACTGTCGAGCACGACCACCTGCCCGGATGTGAGCGTCGGAGCCAACACCTCCTCGACGTAGCTCTCAAAGAGCTCAGCGTCTGTTGAGCCCTCGATCGAGAGAGAGGCGCCCATCGCTCCTTGGAGGGTGATGGAGGCGATGAGCGTCTGGTTCTTAGCCCGGTTTCTCTAGGCACCTTGCCGTACGCCCTCTCTCCCTTAGGAGCCCTCGCCCTCAGGCGCGTCATGGAGGTATGGAAACCGCTTTCGTCGATGAACACCAGCCTTTTGGCGTCGAAGCGGCTGGCCAGCCACCGCCAAAGCCCCCTGTTCTGCTCATCGCGCTCGGAAGCTAGCGGGGACTTTTTTTGAGCGGCCAGGCCCCTGGCAGGCGCGCGATCGCCCGGCCGACCGTCGACGGCGAGACCCTCAGGCCTTCGTGGATCTCCTCGAAGGCCTGGCGGTGCTCCTCCAGCGTGAGGTCGGGGTTCTTTTGCAGATGCTTTGGCAGCCACCCTTCGAGCGCCAAGCTCTTGGAGCGAGGACGACCGGGTATGGGTTTAGCCTCCACATCCCCTGTCTCTCGACGCCGCTTGAGCCAGCGTTTGATGGTCGGTACCGATACCGAGAAGGTTCTTGCCACCTCTTGCCTTGGCACCCCACCATCCACGGCGGCCAGCACCCTGATCCTAAGGTCCTTCGAGTAAGGTTTCATTACCCAAGGTTAACATCGGATCAATACTTATGCTAACCGCTGTAAGAAGGCTCTAAGAGGAGGGTCTATGCAAGACCGCGCCTACGGACTTCGGAGAATTCCCCTTCTACGAGGTTGGGTTAATAAGGGGAAGTGAGAGGTCCGCTACTTATACAGCCGATCGCACAGGGAAGGTAGCAAGTCTCTCACCGAGGGGATCTTATCCTCTGTCGTACAGCCCTGTGGGGCTCGCTTGCCTGTAGAGGTTTGCCCGTTCGCGTATCTATTTGTTCATATCCTATGTGCGCCTGATCTGCAGCACCATCACCTCGCCTTTCTTGCTTCTCGCAGCGGTGTGCCGACCTCGTGAAGATGCTGCAGGATCTCTTTGTAGGACTGGAACACGCTGGTCTCGTGGTAGGCGATAGAGTGATCCAGGCAGAAGCCCCTGATGATCGGCTGCGCTTCTCGCAGCTTGTTGCGGGGCAACCTCGGGAACAGGTGGTGTTCGATCTGATAGTTGAGTCCACCGTACCAGAAGTCAGTGATAGGGTGAGCGATAAC
Organism: Rubrobacter sp.; assembly: GCA_035697505.1. Taxonomy (GTDB): domain Bacteria; phylum Actinomycetota; class Rubrobacteria; order Rubrobacterales; family Rubrobacteraceae; genus Rubrobacter_D. The sequence goes on along the minus strand of DASSCV010000006.1, from coordinate 978 downwards.
GTTGCGACTCGTTAGCACCTGTCGGCGCAGGAAGTCCACCTTGCTGTCGCGTTCCAGGAGGGGCATGGCCTTATGGTTGGGGGCGAAGATGGAGACCATGTAGGTGCCGAATAGCCCGCGATGGACAGCGATGAAGAGCAGCGCCTGCAGAGGTTCCAGCACCGAGAACAGTAGACCGAAGTACAGCGCGAAGTGTGCGCAGATCATCAGGGCTTCGACCAGCGTGCTCTTCGCCTTTTTCGCGGCAAGGAACTCGATGCTGCTGTGGAGCATGCTGATCGCCTGTAGGAGCGAGAGGGGGAATATGAGGGCCGCCTGGTATTTCACGACGGACCGCGCGAACCCTCGTTTTTCGAGGGCCTGCTCTTCTTCGAAGGCGAGCAGCGGGATGTCCACGTCGGGGTCGAGGTCCATCTGGTTCGGGTGGCCGTGATGCTCGCTGTGCTTGTCGATCCACCACTGGCAGCTCAAGCCGAGCAGGAAGTTGCCGAAAATGAGGGTGAGCCAGTCGTTCCTCCGGGAGGAGTGGAAGGTGAACTGCCGGTGCCCGAAGTCGTGGCTGAGCAGGCTGATCTGGACGAAGACGAAGGCTAGGTAAGCGGCGTTCAGGAGCTGGGACCAGGTATCGCCGAGGACGAAAAGCAAGGCCATGCTCACCGCCAAAAGGCTGAGGGTGAAGATCGACTTCCCCGTGTAGTAAGCGGGCTGCCGGTCCAGTAGCCTATTCTGTTTGATCAGGCGCTTCAACTGGGCGTATTGATTATTCCGGAAGTGGGACGCGGATCCTTGGACAGGGGGAGGAGCCGGGTTCTCTCCCAGCGCATCGGTTGCAGATAATCCGTCTGAGTGCATAAAGTACGGTACTCTCCGATAGGTTTAGGAAACGTTTTGGGCAGATGGCGATAATAAGCGCCAGGGATCGGTGCCCTAAGTTGGGTGTCTTCGTGCTTCTCCGGGAGCCGGAAGCTCCCCCGTTAC
>DASSCV010000005.1:0-6636 GCA_035697505.1 Rubrobacter sp. | reverse complement strand
GACACCGAGAAGGTCTTGGCGACCTCTTCCCTGGGCTTGCCCGAGTCGACGGCTGAGAGCACCCTCAATCTGAGATCCTTCGAATATGGTTTCATGCCCGCAGACTAACACACACGGATCGATACTTACGGGTGCCGCTGTCAGACGGTCAATGCCACAGGATTTGCCTACGCCACCTGCTATACCCTGCAACCACTTCTAGCACGCGGATAGTCTACTGCTGACCTACTGCTGACAAAGCCCTCGACACGAACATCCTGGGCTTCTCGTTTTACAGGATTTGCAGGTAAAAAGGAGAGCCGACGAGCGGACTCGAACCGCTGACCTGCTCATTACGAGTGATCACTCAGGCGTTGCAGGGGTGTGCAGGAGGTTGCAAATCCCGCATTTCTAAGCGACTTTCTCTGCTCCGGGTTGCCCCGTGTTGCACCGTATTGCGCTCCCGGTGGTATCAGAGTGGTATCAGGAGGCCGTAGATTACGCGTCGCTGGTACCTACTCATTATGAGCTCAGCGTTTACGTTCCACCGCAGCGCTTAGGAGACGCAGGGGCGTATCAGAAGGAGAACCGCTCCAGCCGCTGCCTACTCCTACGTCAGCCCGTTACCGCAAAGAAGTCCTCCCTGGACAGCGCAAAGTAAGGTTCTTCCGTAGCGCTGGGGTTGATGTTCCCCAAGTACTTCATGCCGAGCTTCTCGATCACCCGCAGCGAGGCGGCGTTGGGCGCGTCCGCGCCGGCGATCACCCGCTCCATACCCACCACTTCGAAGGCGTAGCGCACGCACGCCTGGGCCGCTTCGGTGGCGATGCCCCTGCCCCACGCCTTATGGGTCAGCTCGTACCAGAGCTCCGGCTCCTCCATCCCTCCGAGGCGGACGAAGCCGCAAAAGCCGAGTAGGTCTGCTCTTCCGCGCATCCGGATGCCGAATACACCGATTCTCTCTTTGGAGAGCATGCGATCGCTCTGCGCGATGAAGCTTTTGATCGTCGCTTCCGAGACTAGTTCGTCGTCCCACAGGTAAAGACGCACTTTCGGCTCGTTCGAGATGCGGTGCAGAAAGTCAACCTCGTCGGACGAAAGCGGTCGCAGGACGAGACGCTCGGCTTCGAGCATGGGCTGGTCGCCTGCGGGTACTTTGCGGCTCATCGGTTGCCTCCGTCCGGCTATCGGGGAGCTATTCAGTGAGTAGGGTACAAAGACAGGGCCGGAGCTGCTACGCCCCAGCCCACCCTACCTTTGTAATGCTCCTAACCTCGGCCGGGCTTCCCGTGGCGCTCCGCCTTCGGGACCAGCGGTCCGACGAACTCTTAGAGCGCGCACCCAAGTGAACAGGTCTTTGCCACACGCTCACGCGCCTTTCCACTCCACCGTCTCGATCACCTGCTGCGACTTGGGCAAGAACTCGTCGAAGCCTTGGGCGGATGTCTCCCGATCGTTACCGTCGCGGCGACCGATTACGTCCGCCTAACCCGCACCCGCCTCCTCTGCCGCGCCAGCCCCACCAAGAGGGCACGGCTCTCCTCCGACAGCCACAGCAGGCGGTCGAGGTGCCCGCACTCGGGGCACCTGAGGACCCACTCCCCGGCGTCGAGCACGGCCTCCCGGTACTGAAACTCCTCCTCACCACCACACTCACAGCTCTCCCGTACCGGGGTCTCCTCCTGCTCGACCGGTCTCGCTTCGACCGGTTGCTTCGCCAGCCCTGTCATGCGCAGCATGGACAGTAGGGCTGATCGGAGGAGGCTGGCGCGCCGCAGCGTGTCTGGCACACTGGTAGTCCGGTCCCGATCTCTGAGGTGGCGCGCCACTGCCTCCTGATCCGAAGCCCTCCAGAACCAGATGTCGCAATAATGGTTCATGCTCACTCCTACCTCGCGCTACTTCGGGTGTTCCGTCCTATCTGGATCATGCCCCTAGCGCTTCGCCGCTCCCAGCGACAACCCAAACAATCACACAAACAATCTCCCGAATAAGGGCGTGTTACGATGTCATGAGGCTGTGCGAACGGTCCAGGGTCGGGAAACAACGAAAGTGGATGCCAGTACGGGAAGCACGTTCGGAGAGCTACTCCGAAGCTACCGCAGTTCGGCCAGCCTTACCCAGGAGGACCTGGCGGGAAGGACAGGCCTCACACCCCAGGCCATCGGCCTGCTCGAGCGCGGGGAGCGGCGACGCCCTCACAAGCACACCGTAGTGCAGCTGGCGAAGGCCCTAGGGCTGACGGGACAGGACCTCGCCAGGTTCGAAGCGGCTGCACGGCGCTCCTCCATCCACCGTGTGGCGGCGGAGCCCTCCCACGACGCTCTCCCCGCGCCGGCCACATCCTTGGTCGGGCGCGATCACGAAGCGACGAGCGCCGCGCGCCTCCTTCTGCGCGAGGAGGTGCGCCTGTTGACCCTGACCGGTCCCGGCGGCGTCGGCAAGACCCGACTGGCCGTCGAGGTGGCCGGGCGATCGGCTAAGGCGTTCGCAGACGGGTTCGCCTTCGTGCCCCTGGCTCCCCTGCGAGATGTCACCTTGTTTCCCACAGTGCTCACTGAGACGCTTGGGATCAAAGAGGTGGCGGGTGAGGCGCCACAGGAGACCCTAATGCAGCATCTGCGGGACAGGCAGATGCTACTGGTACTCGACAACTTCGAACATCTCCCGACCGCTGCTCTCGTGGTAGCCGCGCTCGTGGGGGCGTGCCCGCAGCTGACGGTGCTGGTGACGAGCCGGGCGCCGCTGCACCTCGGTGGTGAGCGTCAGTTTCCGGTGCCTCCGTTGCCTCTTCCCGAGGCGGAGGACCTGGCATCGGGAGACGTCCTGGAGCACTACTCTCCGGCTGTGGAGCTGTTCCGCCAGCGCGCTCAAGCCGTAATACCCGCCTTCGAGCTAACCGCCACGAACGCCATCACCGTGGCACGGATCTGCCAGAAGCTGGACGGGCTCCCATTGGCAATCGAGTTGGCGGCCGCAAGGGTTAAACTGTTCCCACCGAAGGCGCTACTCGACCGGCTGGATCGCCGTTTGCAGCTACTCAGGGGAGGAGCACGCGACCTGCCCGAACGCCAGCAGACGCTGCATGACGCGGTAACCTGGAGCTACGATCTCCTCGGTGCTGGCGAGCAGGCGTTGTTCCGTCGCCTCGCTGTCTTCGCCGGCGGCTGCAGCCTAGAGGCGGTGGAGGCCGTCTGCGGTTCGGAGGAAGACGAGTGGGTGGAGAACAGCGTCTTGGAGATGTTGGCATCTCTGGTGGACAATAGCCTACTGGTATCTCGATCCGAATCCTCCATGCGCCAAGAAGAGGACGAGCAACCGCGCTTTACGATGCTCGAGACAATCCGAGAGTACGCCCTGGAACGCCTGGATTCGAGTGGCGAACTGGAGGAGGTGCAACGGAAGCACGCACAGTACTACTTAGCACTGGCAGAGGCTGGACAGCCCGATGCCTCTAAGCAGTGGGACGAAGCAGAGTGGTGGTCGAAGTTCACGAGACTGGAGAGCGAGCACGACAACCTGCGAGCGGCGCTAGGCTGGGCCGTACAAAATCGGGAGCTGGAGACGGCAGCGCAACTGGCGATTGCGATGTGGTGGTTCTGGATCGAGCGTGGCTACCTGAGCGATGGACGACGGTGGATGGAGGCGATCCTGGCGGTCGACGGAGCGAAGGGTCCAAGCGGAGGAACTCCACACGCACTTTCCGCACGCACGAAGGCTTACCTGCTCCAGGTAACAGGTATCCTGGCCATGGCGCAAGGGGACCACGATTATGCGATGGCGCTGCACGAAGAGGGCATGAGGGTGTATCGAGAGCTGGGCCACAAGAAAGGCGTGAGTGCTTCGCTCCGCGAGCTTGGGTTTGTGGCCTACGAGCAGGGAGACTACGAACGCGCAGTGCGCCTGCACGGGCAGTCCCTTGCCCTGGCCCGCGGGTTTGGTACCACGTTCGGTGTCGCCTGGAGCCTCCGAGCCTTGGGGGATGCGGTGCGCGGCCAGGGGGATCTCAGACGCGCGAGAGCGCTGCTGGAAGAGAGTCTAGCTTTGTCTCGTAGTAAGGAGCATGCCTGGGGCATCGCACGCACGCTAGCCAGCCTCGGGAACGTGGCGTGCGAAGCAGGCGAATACGCGCGGGCGTCGAGGTTGTACGAAGAGAGTCTGGAGCTTGGGGGACGGCGGATGGGGCTCAACCATACTGTCCTAGTCTGCTTGGAGGGGCTGGCCCGAGTAGCGGTCGCGCAAGGGAGGATGGAACGGGCAGCGCGCCTTTTTGGGACAGCCGCCGCGCTACGGGAAGATCGGGGCTGGCCCCTCCCACCAGTCAAGCGCGCCGAACACGACCGTACCGTGGCTGCGGCCCACGGGGCACTCGGGGAAGAGGCGTTTACGGCGGCGTGGGCAAGGGGCCATGCTCTGCCCTTGGAGGAGGCCATCGAGGATACCTTGTTGGGCAAGGGTGCAATCTGAAGAGCCGACGAGCGGTTTCTAACTGCTGACCTGCTCATTACGAGTGATCACTCAGGTGTTGCAGGGGTGTGCACGGAGTTGCAAATGCCGCATACTCAAGCAGTTTTCTCTGCTCCGCATTGCTGAGTGTCGCACCGTATTGCGTTCCCAGTGGTATCAGTGTGGTATCAATGGAGGCATAGCTGCCTCACGATCGTGCTCGATTGTGGCACTCACATGTAGGACGTCCAGCATCTCGCGAGATACGCTAGGCTCTGTCTGAAAAGATTAACTTGCGGAGCGGTCCCAAAGGCCAGAAGCACCCGACGTGGTCCCGAGCTCTCACCAAGTCCGGGCGCACGGATGCGATGCCATCTCCTTCAGGCTTGCATTGCGCATCTCACCATGCCCACCATGAGATCTAGCGCCTGCTCGTCGGTTAGGCCCTGCTTGCGTACCATCGTGTGCCAGGTCTCGAAGTCCAGCGCAAGCCCTATGGCACCGAGCAGCGGCTGCGGGTGATCTTTGCCAACCTGCCACCCTGCGGCCAGGGTTTCCTTCATGCGTTCCCAGTGTTCGATCAAGGGCTCCATTATCTCGCGCACGTGGGGCTTCGCCTCCCACTCCCGCTCGGCATCTCGCAGCACGTTCGCCAGCATCCGCTCCCTACGACGAAAGTAGGCGTAGAGTTCGGCCAAAGCAACCCTCAACCGCTGCTCGGGGTCGGAGATCTCCTCCCAAGACCCGGGGTCGGGAGGGGGATTCTCGGCCAGGCCGAGCGACGAGCAAGCCTTGCCCAAGGAGAGCTCGTCGGGGAAGTGGGCGTAGACGGTGGGCCTGCCCACCCCCGCCCTCTCGGCTATGGCGCTTATGGTGGTCTTCGAGGGCCCGAGGATCTCGTGCAGCTCGAGGGTCGCCCTGGTGATCCGCAGCCGGGTCTCCTCCTGGCGCTCGGCGCGCCTCTTCAGGTTGTACTTCCCGCGCTTCACGATCCAATTCTAAGCGAATCCGGACGGACGGCCCGCTTCCCCTTGACAACCCCTCACGCAGGGGGCATCATGTCCTCAATCATTTTACACTATCGTAAAGTGATTGCAGAGAGGCGAGGGAGAGGAGCGAAGGTCCATGTTCGAAGAAAGCGAATCCGCGCTCGGTCGGTCTTCGGGAGGAGGCGACGAAGGGGTGAGCGTCGAGGCGGTCCCAGCGAAGAACGTGCTCGAGTTCCCGCCCGAGGTCGGGCTGAAGTTCGTCATCACGAAGGCCGCCGCCGATACCGCCGGCGAGTTCATCGAGATAGAGGGCACCATGCGGGCCCACAGCGGTGGTCCGCCGATTCACGTCCATCCTCATCAGGAGGAGACCTACCGGGTGACGTCCGGCACGGCGGACGTGTTCCTGGGCGGTCGCTGGCACCAGGTTCGCGCCGGCGAATCGCTCACCGTCCCCAAAGGGGCGCCGCACACCATCAAGAACGAGCACGACGAGGACGTCACGGCCATGAACTGGCACCGGCCCGCCGCGAGGTTCGAGGAATTTTCGAGGACCTTCCACTGCTTGGCGGCATCCGGCAGGATAAAGAGCCTCCCCCCGAAGGATCCATCGTCGCTCGTCTACGCGGCAATGCTTTTCACCGAGTACGAGGACACCCAGGTCGTGGTCAAGCCGCCGACGTTCGTCCTGAGGTTGCTGGCCTTCGTGGGCAGGCGGTTGGGCTACAGACTCGACTGAGGCATCGGGCTTGCGGGCGTAGGGCCACGTACCGCGTGAGGATCGCTCCAACGCGCGGAAGTAACGCCTCACGAACGACAGCTTCACCATCGCCATATAACTGCTGCCCAGCTTCTCGAAGCGCGTGGCGATCCGCCGGTGCTCCTTGAGCCATCCCACCAGACGCTCGATCACATTGCGCCGTCGGTAGGTGGCCCTGCAGAAGCCGGGAGGACGCCCGCGCCGCCTGCGCCGCTTGCCCGCGGGGACGCGCTTTTCGGGGATCACACAGCGGATGCCGCGACGGCGCAGGTATCTTCGGAAGCCGCCCGCATCGTAACCCCTATCCGCCACCACCAGCTTCGGGCGGGTGCGCGGTCTGCCGCCTCCCGCGCTGGTCCGTACCCTCACGCTTGCCAGCAGTTCCTGGCAGACGGTGCTCTCGTGCTGCTGCCCCGGAGTGAGGAGCGCTGCCAAGGGGTTGCCCAGACCGTCGCAAACCAG
>DASSCV010000004.1:0-3423 GCA_035697505.1 Rubrobacter sp. | reverse complement strand
TCCGTAATGAAGATCGGGCGGTAGTTTCCGCTGCCGAAAGGGGCGAGCATCTCGTGCCAGTCGAGCAGGCCGTTGGAGACACTCCCGAGCGGTATCTCGGCATCGACCTCTATGGCGGGCACGAAGATCTCCGGCTTCTCTTCGCTCTGGGCCCTGACGGCCTCGTTGACGCCGGCGACAAAAGCGTCGAGGTTGCCAGGGTTCACGGAAAGGCCGGCAGCCCTGCGGTGGCCTCCCCACTCCCCCATCAGGTGGCGAACCGTGTAGAGGGCGCCATAGAGATCGACGTCGGTCTCGCCGGCGCGGGCCGAGCCGCCATAGGAGTCGTCGGCCCTGCGGGTCAGTATCGCCGCTGGCCTTCCCGTAGCGCCGGCCACGCGGCCAGCGATCAAACCCGCGATCCCTCCCGTCTCTTCCGTCACGACGACCTTGAAGTCCTGCTCGGGATCCACCTCCGCCATCGCCCGCTCGACGGCAAACCTGGTCCGCCGCTGACGCTCGGCGTTGAGCTGGTTCAGGAGGGAAGCAATCCTGAAAGCTTCCCGACGATCTTCCGTCAGAAGCAGGTCGAGAGCAGGGCGCGGGTTCTTTATTCTCCCGATGGAGTTGATGCGCGGCCCCAGCCTCCACCCGAGGTCGTCCTCGTCGATCTCCCCCCTCACCCCGGCCACCTTGACAAGGGCCTCGATGCCAGGACGCGCCCCTCCGGCAGTGAGGCCCCTGTTTATGTGCTTGAGACCCATGCGGGCGAGCGCCCTGTTGTCCCCGACGAGCGGCGCGATGTCGACGACGGTGCCGACCGAGACGAGATCTAGAAGCCGCCCCAGACGTTTCCTGCCCCCGGCGTCGCCGAGCCTGCGGGCGACGGCCCAGGCGAACTTCCAGGCAACCCCCACCCCGGCCAGGGGATCCTCAGGATTCCAGAGCTTGGGGTCGAGCACGGCGACCGCCGTATCGGGCGGGTCTTCCGGCGGGATGTGATGGTCCGTCACGACCACCTCCATCCCCAGCTCGTTCGCCAGCGCCACCTCGCTCCTGTTGGAGATGCCGCAGTCGGCGGTGATCAGGAGATCCACGCCCTCAGCGAAGAGGTCGCGCACGTAGGGTTCCAGGAGACCGTAGCCGGTCTGGCGGGTCGGCAGGCGGACGGTGACGTTGTCCGTGTAGTGCGAGAGCGCCAGGAACAGGACGGCGGCCGACGTGATGCCGTCGGTGTCGTAGTCGCCGAAGACCCCTATCCTCTCCCCCCGCTCTATGGCCTTCGCAACTCTTTGTGCAGCGACATTCCACTGGTCCTCATCGGGCATCCCGATAGCGGCGAGCGAAGGGGAGAGGAAGTCCGCCGCCGACCCTGGCGAGACGCCGCGGTTGGCCAGCACGCGGGCGCACAGAAGGTCCACATCGGCCTCCTGCGCAAGTTCAGACACCATCTCCGCATCCGGCTCCAGGAGCCGCCACCGCGCCAAAGAGTCCTCCTTATACGAAAAACCCCAATACAAGAGTATCGTCATTATACAAACCGAACGTTAGCCCTCTGCCGTCCCGGCGCGGACGAAGATCCCCCAGAGCATTAGAGCCCGACGGCTTAGACTAGCGGGCTAAGGCCAGCGAGGGTACGCTCGACGAGCTTGGCGGGGAGTGGACGGCGTTCCCATTCTTCCAGGGTCACCTCTTCGGCGTTTGTCTTGTCCATCTCGAACATCTTCTCCATCTGGGCTGCCAGGCCGCTGCTGTAGACCTCGATGTTCAGCTCGTAGTTGCCGAGCATGCTCAGGCGGTCGATGTTCGCGCTACCTATCGTCGACCAGAGGCCGTCAGCGGTGGCCGTCTTGGAGTGGATCATGATGTGCCTGTAAAGGAAGATCCTGACACCGTTTTTCAGAAGATCGTAGAAGTGGCGCCGCGCGAGCCAGTCCACGGTGACGTGGTTGGACTGCTCTGGGACGAGCAGCTGTACGTCCACGCCGCGCTTCGTGGCGTCTATCAGGTGCGCTTTCAGCGCGCGGTCGGGGACGAAGTATGCGTGGGTCAGATAGACGTGGGAGTTGGCGCGGTCTATCGCCTCGATGTACATCTCCCTTATGGGGAAGATCCTCATGTAAGGGTCGTTGCGGCGCACCCTTACGGCGGGGTTCCAGTCACGCTCCTTGTTGGGGGTTATCCTGGGCAACTCCTCTGTGCGGTGGGCGTTCCAGAAGTCGACGAAAGCGTTGTCCACCTCCCTGGCAACATCGCCGCGCACCCTGACGTGCGTGTCGCGCCATCCCGCCGCGTACAGGGTCCCGATGTTGTAGCCACCAAGGAACGCGACCCTGCCGTCAATGCTCATCACGTGGCGGTGGAACCTGAAGACGTTCCTGGGGTTCAGTATCTTCGCCGGCCCCGACAGGGGACGGAAGTGCAGGCGGTGTATCTTCGCGGGAAACCGCTTGAACGAAGGCGGCACGAACACATTGGCCAACCCGTCGAAGACGACGTAAACCTCGACCCCCTGGCCCGCCTTACGGGCCAGAGCATCCACAAAACGGCGTCCGACCTCATCAGCTTTCCAGATGAACGTCCCGATGAAGATCTCGTCCTGCGCAGCCTCGATCTCGTCGAGCATCGCCTCGTAGAGGCTGACCCCGTACGCGTAGATCTTCAGCCGGTCCTCGCCCGACTCCATTCTTATCTCGGGCTGGTCCTCCCATGGGAATCCCTCCCGCGGACCCTGGCGGCGCTTGCGGAACTCTGCCATCGCGACGAGCACACCAACGATCACCGCCTGCAACGCCGTCAAAGCGAGGAAGGCCCTCAATCCGAGTCTGCGCAACGCTGCAAGCCCGGAACGCATCTCCGAAAGAACCCGCCGCAAGAGAGAGAACATGGATTCGATTATATAGAGCACTCGGCGAAAAGGCCGACCCTCCCGCAAAAGCCGTCGAAGATCAACCTGATACCTACTTTCGGCGCATGCGCGAGACGAAAGCCTTCGCCTCCTCGATGGCTCGGCCCCTGATCCTGGCCATCTCCTCCGCGCCTATCTCCTGCTTGCCGCGTTCGAAGTAGAGGATGGCTGTACGGCCCATCGCCACGGTACCTGCGTAGGCGATAACCGCCGAGGCGGCCCATCCTGCCACAGGCACGAGCTTCACGGCCTGGCGGCTCAGGGCCCTCAGGCCGAACCCGGCTGCGAGCACCCCTAGGAGCTCCCGCGCCCTATCCATCGACAGCTCCTCGCCGTAGGCAGCCGCTATGTTCAGCACCATCCGCGCCTGGTTTGCCGTCATCACCGGCATGTCGGCCCCGGGGATGGGTAGCGCCCCGATCACGGCGTTCTGGCGGGCGTTGTTGCGTATTATCTCTTCACAAACGGCCCGCCTGAGCGGAGGATACCCTTTCGCGAGTGCGACCAGATAGTCCTCGTCGAGCGCCAGCACGATG
>DASSCV010000003.1:0-2504 GCA_035697505.1 Rubrobacter sp. | reverse complement strand
GTTCGTGGTCCTGCCACAGGCGATAAGGCGGGTGATCCCACCCCTCCTGAACGACTTTATAGGGTTGCAGAAAGACACGGCGCTCGTGTCGGTGCTCGGCTCTATCGAGGCTGTGCGGGCGGCCCAGATCTACGGCGCCTCGGAATTCAACTACACTAGTTACGTGGTCGCGGCCCTCCTATTCATCCTTATCACCATCCCCCTCGCCCGATTCACGGACCGTCTGATCGCCCGCGACAAACGCCGCCGGGAAGCAGGAGCCCTGGCATGAACGAACGCCCCGCCCTCCTCCTGGAAGACATCTACAAGTCCTTCGGAGAGAATGAGGTTCTGAAAGGGATAGACCTGACGGTCGAGCCGCACGAGGTGGTATGCCTGATCGGGGCGTCAGGCTCGGGCAAGTCTACGCTGCTCAAGTGCGTCAACCTCGTCGAGCCGATAGATTCTGGCCGGGTCGTCGTGGAGGGAGAAGAGATCACCGCCCCAGGCGTCGACACCAACCGCATACGGCGTCGCATAGGCATCGTCTACCAGTCCTTCAACCTCTTTCCGCACATGACGGTCCTGCGCAACATCACTCTCGCCCCGCGCGAGGCCCTGGGGACGGGCCGCGCCGAGGCCGAGAAGAATGCCCGCGCCTTACTGGAACGTTTCGGGCTCCTGGACAAGCAGGACGAGTACCCTGACAGGCTCTCGGGCGGCCAGCAGCAGCGGGTCGCCATCGTGAGGGCGCTCGCGATGCGCCCTCACCTGATGCTCCTCGACGAGGTCACCAGCGCCCTCGACCCCGAACTGGTCGCCGAGGTCCTCGCCGTCATCAGGGAGCTGGCCCGTGAAGGGATGACCATGCTAATCGCGACCCACGAGATGGGCTTCGCCCGCGACATCGCAGACCGTGTCTGCTTTCTCGAAGCCGGCCGAATCCTCGAACAGGGTCGGCCCGAAAGTATCTTCACCGCCCCGGAGCATCCCCGCACCCGCCAGTTCCTGGGACGCATAATCGAGGCCGGCCGGTTGTAGGCCCACCTATGCGATGGTGCGTTCCTATGGGGTGCACGAAATGGTCCTAAAGTTGTAGCGCGGGGCTCGTGAGAGATGGTACCATGACCCTGGTTGTTGCACCTCGACTAGGAGGAAAGGGTCCAGTGGACTAGCTAGCCAACAACCATCTGCGGGCCCCTACAGGTCCGCGGACCGGGTCGGTAGTCGTTCGTCATAAGAGCGGCTCTCCGGCCCGGATATTTTTTGGGGCGGTTCGCGAAGCGCCCCTACTTGAATCGGTACTGGCGGTACATGCTGGCGCTCTCGTCCACGTCGGCCTCGGTGACGTGGGTACGACCCCTCGAGGCCACCCTGTCCTCGATGCGCTTGCGGATAAAACGGCGCATCAGGAATGGGCTGCGCTTTATCCTGCGGTCGGCCTCGGGGTCCCAGGTGATCTCTCTAGTCTCAGGCATGCATATTCTCCTCTGAGTTTACAGAGGGATTATATTCCCACGCTTCTAGCTCCGTCAGCCGCGGTCTGGTCTTTCGGCCCTGTAAGGTGATGCGTCCGACAACTGTTCTGCAGGGAGGGCGTTACAATTCTCGTGCCATGAGATCCGAAACAAAGAATGCCCCATCAGCCCTGGAGGCGAAGAACATAAGCCGCCTCTACAAGAGCAGCGGACGTGGGGTCTCTGATGTAAGTTTGCGCGTGGAGCGCGGTGAGGTCTTCGGTCTCATGGGACCGAACGGCTCGGGTAAGAGCACCCTTCTGAGAATCTTATCTACAGCCATCACTCCTGACTCCGGCAGTCTCCGTGTGGGCGAGATTGATGGCCTGAAAGAGAAGCGGGAGGTCCGCGCCCGCATGGGTCTTATGGTCGACCGTCCGACGCACTACGACGACCTCACGGGCAGGGCGAACGCGTACTTCTTCGCCCGCTCCTACGGGATGGAGAAGGCCAAAGCCGAGGGCGCGCTCGCGGAGCTCTTCGAATACTTCGACCTTGCGGAGTATGCTGATGACAGGGTCAAGACCTACTCGTACGGGATGGGCAAGAAGCTCGCCCTGATCGAGGCGCTGGCGCACGGGCCGGAGGTGCTGCTGTTGGACGAGCCCTCGCTCGGACTCGACTACACCTCACAGCTCGCCTATCAGAGCAGGATCCGGGCCCTCACCGGCTCAGGGATCGCGGTCCTGCTCGCGAGCAACCAGGTCGATGAGGTCGAGGCTCTGTGCGACAGGGCAGCCTTTCTGCACCGTGGAAGGGTCGTCGCCGAGGGAACGCCGGAAGACCTCATCTCCCGTGTCGAGGGTGTCAGGCGCATCGTGGCGACGTTGCGTAATCCTGTAGAGTACGGCTCCGTAGCTCAGATAAGTGGTGTACAGCGCGTCGTTCCGGAGGGACGGGATCTCATCTTCCACTGCGAGGAACGTCTTGGCATAGTCGCCGACGTCGTGGCCGGCATCGTCCGCTCGGGCGGGGACATCGTGAACCTGTCGGTACAGAAGCCTAATC
>DASSCV010000002.1:0-3599 GCA_035697505.1 Rubrobacter sp. | reverse complement strand
CTGCATTACTATCGCTGAACACGCCGGCCAAAAGGACCAGGATCAGGAATCCTGTGGAGAGCAGCTCGGGCAAGAGCGCGATGAATGCCTGCCCGGTCACTAGCTACCCCCTATCACGATCAGTACGGCATCCACGGCCGGACGCTGAATGCTCATCAGCAGGGCAGGGAAGACACCTAGCACGACGAGCAATACCGCCAGCGGCACGACCGAAGCCATCTCGATCGGCCCCGCGTCACCGATCTCCTCGTAAGCGGGACGTTCGATGGGGCCGAAGATCACACGGGCCAGCATATAAAGCAGGTACATCGCCGAGAGTATAATCCCCAGCGCCGCGAGTACTCCCTGCACGGGGAACGTCGCGTAAACGCCCATGATGCTCATGAATTCGGAGACGAAGACGGCCAGCCCAGGCAGCCCCATCGCGGCGAGGGCACCGAGGGCCAGGAGTCCTCCGGCCCACGGCATCCTTGCGGCCAGCCCGCCGAGGTCCTCGATGCGGCGGGTCCCCGTGCGGGCCGCTATGACCCCGACGAGGATGAACAGGAGGGCTGAATAGAGCCCGTGCGAGACCTGCTGGAAGACGGCTCCGTTGAGGCCGACCGCGTTCCCCGAGGCGGCACCGAGCAGGATGAAGCCCAGAGTTCCTATGGATGAGTAGGCGACGAGCGCCTTGAGGTCGGGCTGCAAGAATGCCACGAAAGCCCCGTAGATGATGTTGATCACCCCGAAAGCAGCCACATAAGGGAGGAATGGTTCGACGCCCTGGGGAAGCAGGGGGATGGCCACCGCGATCAGGCCGTAGGTCCCCAACTTCGGCAGAACCCCTGAGAGCAGCACGTTGGTCGAAGTCGGGCTGGAGACGTACACGTCCAGAAGCCAGCTGTGCAGGGGCACGGCTGGCACCTTGACGAGCAATCCGAAGAGGATGGGGGCAGCCACGGCGACCTGGGCCGTCAGCGAGAGGCCGCCACCGCCGCCGAGGTCGTTCATCGCGTATGTATTAGCGAGGATGCCGAATGCCAGGAATCCCGCCAGCATCACCGTCGAGCCGAGGAACGTATAGATGAAGAACTTGATCGCGGCCGGACGCCTGTTCTCGTCCCCCCACACGCCGACGAGCAGATACATAGGGATCAGCGTGACCTCGAAAAAGACGTAAAACAGGATCAGATCCTGCGCCGCGAAGACCCCTAGCATCCCTACCTCGGCGACGAAGATCGCTGCGAAGTACTGCTTGAGGTTTCTTTGCACGTCCCTTGAAGCGAGAACCGCTATGACCGTGAGGAACGTCGAGAGGAAGAACATCCCGAACCCGAGACCTCCGAGTCCGACGCGGTAGCCTATGTTCAGGGACCGGATCCAGGTTACGTCCTGGGAGAGCGCGGCGACGCCGAGGTCGTCCCTGAAGGCGAAGTAGACGTAGACCGCGAGCACAAGAGGCACGGCCGAAATTCCGAGGGCCGTGTAGCGTAACAGGCGCTCCTCATCGGGCAAGAGCAGCATGAGTATGGCGCCGAGCAGCGGAATGAGGATGATTATCGTAGTTATCACAGTCGGGTCCCCACCGCGAAAGCTGCGATCGTTACCAGGGCGATCAGACCGACTACCATCGCCGCGTACTGCGCCCCTACTATGACCCCGATGATCAGAACGCTCAGCAGGATAAAGAGCGCGTAGCTCTGGACCGCGCCGTTCTGCAGCCGCTGCAGCAGCCCGCCTGTCCCCAGAGTGCCTCGTCCCACCCCACCCACGAGACCACCGATAATGTTACGGTCGAACCTTCGGGTCGCCTCTCCGAGCCACATCGCGAACCTCACGAACGTCGCGCCGTAGAGCGCATCGAAGTACCACCCCTTGTCCAGGAACGTGTGGAGCCAGGAGAATCTGGCCGCAAGCTCCCCTGCCCACTCGGGCCTCGCGACGTAGAGCGTGTAGGCGAGTCCGATCCCGAGTAGTCCGCTGACGACCGAGATCCCACCTAGCACGAAGCTGAAGGCGTGCGCTTCGTGCCCCAGCGTCGCCGCTGCGAACTCGCTCGGGCGCACGAACTCGCTGAAATAGTCCCTTACGGGAAGGCCGAACGCTTCTGGTATCCCGACCCAGCCGCTCACGATGGCGAAGAAGGTCAGGATCATCATCGGCCCCGTCATGATCCCCGGCGACTCCCCGGCCTCGCGGGCCGGCTCGGTGCGCGGCTCACCGGTGAAGGCGAGGAAGATAGCCCTAAAGATGTAGAACGCTGTGAGGAACACGGTCAATAGCGCCATGCCGAAGAGCAGGTAGTAGTGCTCCTCGTAGGCCGAGGCGACGATCGCATCTTTGGACCAGAAGCCGGCGAAGGGGAAGATCCCCGAGAGCGAGAGCCCCGCTATGAGCATGGCCCAGAAAGTGATGGGCATCCTGCGCCTAAGTCCCCCCATCTCGAAGAGGTTGTAGGAGTCCATCGCGTAGATGATGCTGCCGGCACAAAGGAACAGGAGAGCCTTGAAGAAAGCGTGGTTGTAGAGGTGAAAGACGCCTGCCGTGTAGGAACCGAGCCCGAGGGCCAGCATCATGTAACCCAGCTGCGAGACGGTAGAGTAGGCGATCACCCGCTTTATGTCCTTCTTGACCAGCGCCATTGTCGCTGCCATCAGCGCCGTAAAGCCGCCGATGTAGGCGACTACGAGCATGGCAGTGGGGCTCTGGACGAAGATGTCGTAGGTGCGGGCTACGAGGTAGACCCCTGCCGCGACCATGGTTGCGGCGTGGATCAGGGCGCTCACCGGAGTAGGGCCCTCCATGGCGTCGGGGAGCCACACGTGCAACGGGAACTGCGCGCTCTTGCCGACGGCGCCGAGGAAGACGAGTATGACGGCCGTGGTGAACAGAGAGCCGCCGATAAAACCGGCCTGGGCAGCCTCCGAGATGTCCGTGAAGGCCGTAGAGCCCGTCGTAGCCCAGAAGATGATGATCCCGACGAACAGGGCGGCGTCACCGATTCGGGTCACTACAAAGGCCTTTACCGCGGCGTCGCGGGCAGATGGCTTCTCGAACCAGTGGCCGACGAGCAGGTAGGAGCAAAGGCCCACAAGCTCCCAGAAGACGTAGAGCTGGATGAAGTTCGGCGCGAGCACGAGCCCGAGCATCGAGGCCGTGAACAGGTTGAGCAGCGCATAGTACCAGGCGAAGCGCTTGTCGCCCTCCATGAAACCGCCCGAGTATAGCTGGATCATGAGGCTCACGAAGCTCACCACGACTAGCATCACCGCGGCCAGCCCGTCGATATACACCCCCATGGGGAAGGAGCCGCCCTGGCCGAGATCTATCCAGTTCACCGAGAACTCTATGGGCGCCCCGCCGCCGGGGACGATGCCGGCTACGAACAACAGGGCGAAGACCGAGAAGACCAGCGAGATGGTCACCCCGAGTATGGCGACGTACTGCGCGTTCTCCTTGAGGAGGCGTCCTGTGAGGACCAGCACGAGGAAGACCAGCGCGGGGAGCGTTGGTATGGCCGTGATGATCAACTGTTGGCCTACGGTCTGCACGAGTTCCCTTCTAGCCCCTCATGGAGGTAACTTCGTCCACGTTGACTGTCCGCCGCGAGCGGAACA
>DASSCV010000001.1:0-8152 GCA_035697505.1 Rubrobacter sp. | reverse complement strand
AGGAAGATTTTGGCGGCGGAGGTCTGGCAGTTCCTGATGGTGGCCGTAGGGTTCTTCGGCGTCGCCCTGTTGTGGCTCTTCGTCGTATATCTTCCAGGACGTACTATGGAACGCTGGGAGGACCAACGCCCTGGTCGTGGTGACAGGGAGATACCGCCTCCGGCTGGTTCAGACGGACCCTCGAAGCCGGGGACGTAGCGTCCTTTACACTATCAAGCTGGAGACGCGTAACAGCGCCATCGGTTAAGCTGAGTAGTGGCCCCGTCGCCAGGAGGGCGTTGGACAGGGGCCAGGTGGTGAGTCTCGTTGCGGGGGTTGGAGGATGGACTCCACTAACGACTCTCTTCTAAGCAACGCTCGCTTTTTGCGGCTCTGGATCGGCCAGGGAACCTCGTTCGTGGGCGACGCGGTCTCCATGGTCGCGCTCGTGGTCCTGGTAGTCCAGATCACGGGTAGCGCCTCGGCCGTTGGCGGTGCGCTCGTCGCCCGTCTGCTGCCTACCATCGCTAGCCCGCTGGCAGGAGTCCTCGCGGATCGCGTCGACCGCAGGATAGTCCTCGTAGCCAGCGACCTTGCGCGGGCGGTTCTCGTTCTGGGACTGGTCTTCGCCAGGGATCTGGCCACCATCTACGTACTTGTCTTCCTTATGGGCCTGGCTCGTACGGTCTTCAACCCCACGGTCCGTGCCGCCTTCCCGAGCGTGGTCGGTGGGGGGGATCTGACGCGGGCCAACGCCCTCATCAGCGGCACGTTCAGCGTCTCGGAGACGGCCGGTCCCGCCCTCGGAGGCCTCTTGGTGGCGACCGTGAGCGTCGATGCCGCCTTCGTGCTCGACGCCGTGACCTACCTGATCTCCGCCGCCATGCTCGCCCTTACCCCCCTCGCGCGACCGCAAAGGGACGAAGACGGCGCCGGGTTCGGCGAGGATCTGAAGGCTGGATTCACCTACCTTGCCGGGGCGCGCGTGCCTCTCGCGATAGTTCTGGGAGCGTTCTTGACTGTGCTGACGATCAACATCACGATCCCGGCCGAGGTGTTTCTCGCCAAGGAGACCTTCAAGGCTGGCAACGCCGGCTACGGCCTTCTCGTCGGCCTCTATGGAGGTGGCATGGTGCTTGGCTCAGCCTTGATGGCCGCAGTCGGAGACCGGGTCAGGCTGCTGCCCTTCTACTTCGTCGGGGTTTTCGCGTCGGCACTGGCGCTGGTTGGAGTGGGTCTCTCACCCGCCTTCGTCTTCGCGCTGGGCGCGCTGGTGGTAGTAGGGGTCGCCAACGGTACGGAGAACGTGACCACAGACACCATCCTTCAAAAGAGGGTGCCAGATGCCTTCCTGGGGCGCGTATTCTCCGTAAGGTTCCTGGGATTCAGCATAGGAGAGGTCTTCGCCTACGGTATGGGTGGCGCAATCGTGGATGCCTCAGGAGCGCGCTTTACCTACCTCCTCGCCGGAGCAGCAACTGCCTCGGCAGGCCTCGTCATACTCATTTTTCTCGCCATAGCCTCCGACTCATAGACCCTGGGCGCGGTGCTCAAAGCAGGCGAAAGCCAATAGAGCGACAGAGTGCTAGCACTTTATCACCCTGGTGACTTACGAGAGTGTGCAAGTTCAGGTAGTATCCAGGTATCAGAAGGATCAATATAGAGGAGGGAAGAAGCGTCGAGAGAATTCAATACTCGGTACCGACAAGAAATGATGTCAGCAGCGAAGGACGTGAGACCAGGTCCAAACACGATCAAGAGGTCCTGGTTACCGCGTTCAGCGGACAGTAGACCATAATAGAACGCCGAAAGGGGGTGCGAACATGCTCAAGAGGTCCTGGTAGTCGGTGTAGTAGGTGAATCGTCTCAAGATACAGATGGAAAGGAAGCGGAATCATGGTCAAGAGGTCCTGGTAGACAGACTGGCGAGCACCAGTCTTGTGCGTTCCCTACAAAGTGTGCGAAAATTGTGCACGCTAGGGTACCTTTGGCTGGTTAGAGAACGTGGATATAGCTCGCGAACATTACCTGAAAACTTACATCGGAGCGCTGGCGACTTTCGCCGTGGCCCTTTGCTTATCTTGGGGGTATAGATACGGCCTAGGTCTTGAGCCTGTACTCGCGGTAGGAGCGGCGGTCCTCGGCAGCTTTGTCTTACTTGGCGATATCTTCTCGGTTCGGATTACCGAACGCACTGTGGTTAGCGCCTGCGCCATCGCGCTGATAGTTGCGGTCGTGGCGCTAGGACCCATGTGGGCGGCGCTTGGGGCCATTCCGTCTGCTCTGTTTGTGGGGAGAGGAAACCCGCTACGAACCCTCTACGAGCTCGGGCACAGCATCACGATTGTTTACCTGGCGGGTATAGTGTTCTCGTTCGTCTCGGTGCCGCTGTTGCTTGACAGTTCGGCACCTTCGGCTACCGCCTTCTACGGGACCCTCGTCTCTGGCGCAGTGCTCTTGGGGGCAAGCGAAGTCGTCAACCTCGTCCTCTTAAAGGTCAAGTACGATCAAGCCTTCCGCGAGTCCTGGCAAGCAATTACACAGCCTTACTTGTCCACGAGTGCTGTAAGCGTGATAACTGCGGCGCTTGCCGTGCTAGCCTTGAAAGAGTACGGGTCAGTAGTTGCGGTTGTGATTATCATGGGCTCCATAGGGAGCCAGGCACTCGTATACCGCTCGCGGGAGCAGATGAAAGAGAACCGCGAGTTGCGGGCGCGGGTGGGGTCTCTGGAACAGGCTCTTACGACCTCCAATACTACGTTCGGAACCATGGTCATCAGAGACCTTGGCCAGAGGGATGGGTATACACACCGCCACGCGGCGGCCACAGCAACGTACGCGGCGGATCTGGCTCGCGAAATGAAGCTGGACGACGCTCGTGTAGGACGACTGCGTATGGCAGGTCTTCTGCACAACATCGGCTTGTTCGGGTTGCCGGAGGATCTGCTCCTGGCGACCGGCAAGCTCAACTCCATCGCCCAGAGCCGGCTGGCCGAGCACTCGGCGCGCGGCGAAGAGGCGCTCGCTGCGGTTCCCGAGTTCGAAGAGATGGCCTCCTGGGTCAGGTGGCACCATGAGCGTCCCGACGGCAGAGGATATCCTGACAAGCTGCGCGGTCCCTGGATACCGCTGGAAGCAAGGATACTTGCCGTGGCGCAGGCCTACGCCGCCATGGTGCTCGACCAGCCCCGCCGTCCCGGCATGGAGTCCGTGGAGGCGCGGGAGAGGTTGAGCGCGGGCATAGACACCGAGTTCGACGGGGTAGTGGTGCGGGCTCTCTTGAGACTCCTCGATACCGAGTCGGAAGGGTACCGTAGGGCCGACGACCACCGGTTCGTCTTCCCCGTTCCGGAGAGCAGGGGAGGCGCAAGGCCCGACCTGCGCACCCAGGATGGCCTCGGCCAGATCCTCCCCCACAACAGTCAGTAGTCTGAGATAGAGGGGGTGAGGCAGGAGAATGCGTCAGATCAAGGCGGCATCCACGGTGGCCTCGCCCAGAGCAGGACTAATACGTGTTGCGCTATCGGGGATCGTGGGCCTTATGTTGGCCCTGGCTTTTCCCGGGGCTGGAGTCGCCTATCTTGCTCCAGGACTCGCGCTGCTCTTCGGGATGTTCTTGATCGTGGGGTGGCCCGCGATCCTTGTGCGGGAGAGCCTCGTACGCGTCTTTCTGGACACCGCCCTCGTCGGGGTGCTGGTCGTGTACACCGGAGGAGCGGGCTCACCTTTCTTCTCTCTTTACTTCCTCGCGGCGCTGGGGATAGCCTGGATCGAAGCGCGGCCGAAGGTCGCAGTGGCGACGGCCGCGTTGGTGGTCGGGTACCCGGCTGCGGTCGCCGCCTCGGAGGGCATCAGTGCGCTCGGTTCTACCCCTGTGGCTTTGAGGACCGGCCTCATCGCGCTCTTCTGCGTGGCCGTCGCGTTCCTGGGCTCCGAGATGCAGGGTTTTAGGAAGCTCGCTAGCAGACTCTCCTCCAACCTGGCAAACCAGATAGACCGAGTGGAGAGCGACGAACGTCTGATCTCGAGGTTCGGACCCGTAATGAAGGTCTTGAGCCTGGAAGGCATACTCGGTTGGACAGTCGAGGCGGCCCACACGGTAGGTGGCGGGCCGTACGCGCACGTTGCCGCACTGAAAGGCAACCATCACAGGACCATACTGGAGGGCGACTTCGACATCTGCCCCAGTTGGTGGCATCCCTCGATCCAGCGTCTCGTGCTGCAAAGTTGCCGCGAGGGCGACACCGTGCGCAGCGAGGAGGAGATCCATGGGATAGAGGGCTTCATGGCCATACCCCTGGGTACGGGCGAAGACGAAAAGTGGGGGGCGGTGATCGTCGGTGGCGGTGAGTATGGCGCCGAGGAGGAGCGTGTCCTGAAGCTTCTCGCAGGAGGAATAGGCACCGCCCTGGAAGAAGCCGGGGACGCCCCTGGCGGGCTGGATCAGCTCACAGGGTTGCCGAACCGTGCGTCGCTGCACCGCGTGCTGCGCCGGGAACTCTCCAACGGTAGGCCGCTCACTGTCCTGGCGATGCAACCGACCGTTGTTCACGACTACGGTCTAGCCACGCGTGATACCTTCCTCCAGAGGCTCGGTAAAAAGCTCGCGAACGGCAGGCCGCACGCGTTTCGCTACGGGGACGAGCAGTTCGTCGTAGTCCTGAGCGGTTCGGGTGAGAGCAGGGCCCGCCAGGCAGCGCTCGCGCTACAGCAACATGTCTCGGAGGAAGCCGGCAGTCCTGACAACCTGCCCTTGACCGCCGCGGTGGGCTGGGTGTTCGCCGAGACGGGAGACGAGGACTCGGTTCTCGACGCGGCCATGCGTGCCCTGAAGAGAGCCAAAGGCCTGCCTGAAGGGATCTCTGGGTTACCCGCGGGAGCGCAGAACCCCGAACGATTCGTCGAAGGCGAAACTCGAGTCTTGGGGAGCGCCTGGACGCTTGTAGAGGCCCTGGAAGCAAAGGATCCTTATATCAAGGAACATCTGAGGGCAGTGTCAGGTCTCGCCTTGCGCATCGGCAGCGAGATATCCTTGCCGGGCGAACAGTTGGAAGCCCTGACCAGTGGGGCTTTGCTGCACGACGTAGGTAAGATAGGCATACCGGATCGCATCCTGCAAAAGTCAGGTAGCCTGACCGAGGATGAGTACGCGGAGATAAAGCGGCATCCGGTACTCGGTGTATCGATCCTCACCCCTGCAACAGAGCTGGCATCCGCGTTGCCGGTCGTCAAACACCATCACGAGCGCTTCGATGGCAAAGGATACCCGGACGGGCTGCGCGGCGAGGACATTCCCTTGATAGCAAGGATAGTCTCGGTGGCCGACGCCTTCGATTCCATGATCCGTGCCAGACCCTACGGTTACGGCATCTCCCGCAGAGCCGCCCTAAGGGAGATCGAGGAGAACTCGGGGACCCAGTTCGATCCCCGTATCGTAAGGGCGCTTCTGGAAGTCGTATACGCTCCCGGCGACCGTCAGGCCGATTCCGCCGGTTAGCGACGTGTACCGGAAGGCGATTTGCCCCGACCGGCGTCTCTACCATATAATTTTCCAAACGGAGGAAAAATCACTCATTTGAGTGATACGGACACCCCCACAACTGTTATAAGCTGAACCTGGTATGTGGTGGTTTCAGGGCGAGCCAAGCCTTTGAGGTTTCGTCCTATGGGAAAGGAGCCGCAGCGGTTGGTACACAGAATGTCTGCGCGTAACGACTGCAAACAGGTTTAGGGAGAGGCGAACCGAGGCCTTTCGGCCGAGGACAGCGATCTGGAGATAGACATGCAGAGATCATCGTTAGATTTGCCGACGGGTTACTATCTGGAAAGAGATCCGGACATATTGACCCTACGCCGGCTCGACGGGTCCATAGTCAGCGCGTTTTCGGCCCGTGGTGCCGCCCCCGAAGACGTGCGGCGGAAGGTCGAGGAGACGGTCCAGGGAGAATATTCCGCCGCTGTTCAGCCTACTTTGCAGGTGCGTTTATTCGGACACTTCGAGATGCTCTGCGATGGTGAGACCATGCCCCTAGGCCGTAACGGCAAAGCGCTGACCATACTCAAATACCTGCTGGCCAACCATACTAGTCCAGTCTCCCAGGATCACCTTATGGGCTGGCTGTGGCCCGAGTCCAACCTCAAGAAAGCCCGGTGGTCCCTTAACTCCGCTGTCCACGGCCTGCGCAAGCTATTGAGCGGATGTTCGTCTTCCGTCTCCATGAACTACGTCTTCCTCGAGGATGGATACTATCGTCTGTCTCCGGACGTCAGGGTGACAATAGACGTGGACGACTTCGATACACACCACGAGCGAGGGCGTCGACTGGAGAAGAACCTTAAGAAGCTGGAGGCGGCCATCGAGTACGAGAAGGCCATCGAACTGTATCGGGGCGACTACCTTATAGAGGACCTGTACGAGGATTGGACCATGGTCGAGCGTGAGCGGCTGGCCAACGCCTACATGGATATTCTGGACCGGCTGGCCATCCATTACATGGAGGTCGGGCAACACCAGGAGAGCATCCGCGCTTGTTACAGGGTACTGGAGAAGGATCGCTGCCACGAAGATAGCTACCGCCTCCTGATGCAGTGCTACGCCCGCCTCGGCCTGCGGGCCAGGGCGCTGCACCAGTACAAGATGTGCGAGCAGATACTCGGACAAGAATACGGTACGTCACCCTCGCCGGAGACCAGGTGCCTCTACCTGAAACTCCTGAAAGACGAGAGCGCGTGAGAGCTGCCGGGCCGGACTCGAAGACCAGAACCCGCGGGGTTTTCGCAGAGCCTATCGTGGGTACCGACCAGAGCAGACCGCAAAAGGCCGAAGGGAGCGTATGAACGACGCGATGCAGCAGCGGATCGTAACCATACTGGCAGCCGCGATAGCCTACCTCATCACCCAGTACATCACCGACAGGCTCATAGACATACCCGATGAGCGTGGCATCAAAGACGACGCCATAGAGGCGCTTCTCAAGGGAGCGACGACCGCGACCTCGACCATCCTGGCCTCTATCCTCGTGCGGCGGCTGCTTAGATCCTGAATCCAGCGCCAGGCACGAGTCTCTGAAACGGCCGGAGCCCGCAGGGGTTCCGGCTTTGTTGTTGCGCTTCCACGAGGCGTATATCATCGTCGGTAGGTGAAGGTTAGCGGTTCGGTCTAGGAGGTTGGTTCTGGTGGCAGGTCCTCTGGAGGGTCGGGTCGCTATCGTGACGGGCGGGGGCGGGGGCCTCGCCGAGGGCATCTGCGCTAGGCTTGCCTCGGACGGCGCGGCCATTGCCGCGGTCGACGTCTCGCGTGAGAAGGCAGATAGGGTCGCGGATGTAGTCAAAGCGGCCGGTGCCGGCGCCATGGCCGTGGAGGCCGACATCTCGGACCGGCGTTCGGTGGAGGCCATGGCCGCTGAGGTCGCGCGCGGGCTCGGCAGGGTGGATATCCTCGTCAACAACGCCGCCATCTACCCGAGAAGGGCGTGGACGGAGATCGAGGAGGAAGAATGGGACAGGGTGATGGCCGTGAACCTCAAAGGCTACTTCCTGTGCGCGCGGGCCGTCTATCCCCTTATGAAGGAGCAGGGACGCGGTAACATCGTGAACGTGGCCTCGATCACCTTCTTTATCGGGTGGACGCTCTTGCTCGATTACGTATCCTCGAAGGGAGGCATCGTCGGCTTTACGCGCACGCTCGCCCGCGAGGTCGGCCCTGACGGCATCAACGTGAACGCCGTAGCGCCTGGCGCCTTCCCCACTGACGCCGAGAAGATCCACCCCGACCAGGAAGGCTACAACCGCTGGGTGCTCGAGCAGCAGAGCATCAAGCGCCGCGGCACGCCCGATGATGTAGGCAACCTCGTCGCGTTTCTCGCCTCCGACTCATCCTCCTTCATAACAGGCCAGACCATCGGCATCGACGGTGGTTGGATGATGCGCTAAGACGGGATCAGGGAGGGACCGTGGCCCAAGCCGCAACGGCAAAGAGAGAACGCAAAGAGAAGCTCGAGGACATACTCGTCGTGGACTGCGACGTCCACGTCCATGAGTCGCCAAGGGCGATCATGCCCTACTGCGAGATGCCCTGGCAGAAGGCGCGCGAGACGATAAGGGACGTAAAGGAGTTCTACCTGGACATCCCTGGCTTCTCGCCGGGGACGACCGTCTACGAGGCGAAGTTCCC